>JADJYF010000005.1:0-300000 GCA_016719885.1 Pseudomonadota bacterium
CCTCTGGTACTGTCGTCACTCGTTCCTCCGATGAGTTGCACCCCGAAAGAGGGGTAGGCGATGCTGCCTAACGTTCCGTTGAGCGGCGCAACCGCGCGCAGCGCAAGGGGCGTCGCTCGAACGGCTTTGTTGGGCAGCGCGCCACTTGATTCTTTCTTTGCGTTTCCGGAGCCCAAGGCCTCAAGCGGACGCCCTCTTCAACCCGACGTGTCATTGTTACGCTAGCTGGACGGCGTCGACAAGCTTCGAACCCGGGCGACAATCAGGTCTGGAACACGTGTGTTCTCTTCATGATTCCTGTCCAGGCCGAACGGACTCGTTGTGCGAGACGCCTCGGGGCCTGTGGGCATTATCCTCTTGGCGTTTGGATGTTGTCGTCCTTGAGTCATCGAACACGCCCTGTTCTTAGGTTCGCGCCGGGCTAGTCCATTGAGCACGCCCTGGTCCTAATTCGTCGGAAGCCATGGCGCCCGATGTTTGATGGGGTCGTCGGAGCAGGTCTCGTTTGGGTCTCTAAGGCCGGTCGCTTGGCTCGGTCTTTTTCTGCGTTTCAGACTTGAACTTGCTTTCTCGTGTCTGCCCAACGCGCCGTTGAGCGGCTGCGGAGCGCGCAGCGCGGAGCAGTCCGCTCCAACGGCTGGTTAGGCGGCGGACGCACTTTTTTGCGTTTGCCTAGGACGCCAATTTGGTCGCGAGTCGGCGCCTACCCATGGCAAGGCATACTGGCAAGGCACTCATTACGAACCATGCCCCGCCAGGAAGGGGGACTACTTGGACGGCTCGCCACGCTCCGCTCTGGTTGGTATAGGCTTCGTCATCAAACTCGAATTTAATCGGATCCGCGTTAGATACCTTTGCTACGTCGTGCAGCGTTGCGGGCGTTTCCGGCTGGGATGGCGGGAATGTGGAATACACAAGATGCACCGTCGATACTGGGTGCTCGATGGGATAGTAGTTGTGGATAGCGAATAAGATATCCCAGGCACTGATTGCGCCGTGTTCGTCTGTATGCAGCCGGGCGACGTCAAACCGGGGCACCCAGGGCGGATTGTCTTCGAATGGCCCGCTAATATTTGAGTCCCAGTAATGACGGCCGTCGTAGACGGACCAAAATTCGGGAGGTAGTCCAGGGGTGAAGAGATGCTCGACACCGAAATCTCTTACGCTGTTTGGCTCTAGCGCTTCACTGAACTGTAGTTTGATTTCGAGATGCATACTGGTCGTGTAGGCACCCAGTGTCGCGCCGTCGTTAATCTCGACGTAGTTCGGGCCTTCATAGGTATACAGCACGCTTGATTGGGCGTTCATGGCGAGGCATAGCCCGCCAATGAGCGCTAGGGTGCGGTTGTCCATTTGTTGTGACTCCTCTGTCCTTGTCCTAGACGGCGCGACTCCGGAATGCTGTGTCCGGGCTGTTGATTCTCGCAAGGACGGAATAGGTTGCCTAGTCACACAGTGGAGGGGCGGATTTCGAGAGGCGTTTTGTGCTTTGTGAAAAATCGTGTCTTGGTCAACAGGCTGGACAGGCGATTAGTTCTGCGTAATAGACACGTGTACTCCGCCACTCTTGTCTGCCGCCTAACATCAACTGGACGCTTGAATTCCACTTTGAAGTGCAACACCGTTAGGACCGACCGAAGAATACTTCGGTCGGCGTTTTGAATCCGAGCCGCTGGCGCGGTCGGCTATTGAGTTCTTTAGCAATCTTGTCGCAGTCCGCTTGGTTTAGCTTCCTGAAGCACGAACCTTTGGGAAGGTACTGACGGATGAGTCCGTTGGTGTTTTCATTGGTGCCTCGTTCCCAAGAGTGATAAGGCGTGGCGAAGTAGAAGGGCACGCCGGTCTTATCCTCAATATCTTCATAACCATGGAACTCGGTGCCGTTATCGAGTGTGATGGTGCGAAAGTGTGCATTGAGGCGCTTGATGGCCTGTAGCAAGGCCTGGTTGGCCTGCTCGATGTTTCGGGCGAGCATCTTCTTGATAACCGTGAAGCCTGAGACTCGCTCGACCAGTGTCAGGATACAGTGGCGCTGGTCGGCACCGATGACGGTGTCACCTTCCCAATGCCCGCGTTGCCGGCGTCGCTCGACGGCGGCAGGCCGTTCACCGATATGACGCTTTCCGACCATTCTTCCGCGTGTTTGTGGGCTTCCGCGGCGCTTACGTCCAAACTTGGAGACGATGCGCAGGTCTCGCCAGAGGTCGCCGCCCTGACGTCGGTCGCGCCGCAGATAGCGGTAGATGGTCTCGGCGCTCATGATGGGTTTCTGGCGTCGGCGGGCGTGTCCGACAATCTGGGCGGGGCTCCATTTTCGCCGGATGGCGTTGGCGATGGGCGCCCAGTCGCGCGCGCCATAGTGGAGGTTGCGCCGGGAACGCCGGCGCCTGGCCACGGCGTACTGCTGGGCTTTCTCGGGTCGATAGGCGCCATCGTGGCGGGTGGCGTTACGCTCGAGTTCTCGAATAATGGTGGATGGGTGTCTGTCCAGAAGCCTGGCGATGGCGCGCTTGGAATAACCCTGGCGAAGAAAGCGAGCGATAGCGTATCGTTCATGCTCGGAGAGCTGGTGGTATCTCATGTTGTCACCCCGATCTTGGCGGAAGAGGATGCCGGCAGTATCACCGGCTCTCCCTCTTTGCGCGATAGAGGTGTTGCACTTAGTTTGGCAGACCGCGACGTCAAACCCCGGCGCGGGACAGACGTCAATGTAAGATGCTTTATCGCGTTACGATGATAAGAACTTAGCAAGGTCGCAGGAGATTTAGCGCAACTGCCTGTTTTCCCTTCGTCCTTTTCCACAGCCTCACCCTCTCTCGGCTTTTCAATTGAGCTGACGCGGAGAAGTGCGTCGATGAGACGCGTGGCCTTCGCGTCGCGTTCATGCGCCTCGTCCGCTTACAAGCGGCGTCGACGATTGGCGCACCTCACCCAAAATTAATCTTCGCCTCGAGATTGGTCCGCGAATCGGCGTTGCTCAGTGCTTCTTCGAGGCTGATGCGCTCTTCCTTGAAAAGATTATGCAGCGCCATGTCGAAGGTCTGCATGCCGCGCTGGCCGCTGCCTTCCATGGCTTCCTTGATGGAGTGCACTTCGCCTTTGAGGATGAGGTCGGCGATATGGGGGGTGTTGACCAGGATCTCGATGGCGGCGCAGCGTTTGCCGTCAGCGGCCTTGACCAGGCGTTGCGAGATCACGGCGCGCAGGTTCATTGATAAATCCATGAACAGCTGCTTGTGCATGTCCTGCGGGAACAGATTGATCACGCGCTCCATCGCCTGGTTGGCGTTGTTGGCGTGCATGGTCGAGATCGCGAGGTGGCCGGTGTTGCACAGTTCCAGCGCTGCCTCCATGGTCTCACGATCGCGGATTTCGCCGATCAGGATGACGTCGGGCGCCTCGCGCAACGAGGCCTTGAGCGCGTTGCGGTAGCTCAGGGTGTCCACGCCGACTTCACGCTGGTTGATGATCGATTTCAGGTTCGGGTGCGAGAACTCCACCGGGTCTTCGATGGTGAGAATGTGGCCGCTCATGGCGCGGTTGCGCTCGTTGATCATGGCCGCGAGCGTGGTGGACTTGCCGGAACCGGTGGCGCCGACCACCAGTACCAGGCCGCGCTTGGCCATCACGAGCTCGGAGAGGATCTCCGGCAGGCCCAGCGAGGCGATGTCGGGGATCTCGGCGGGGATGCGCCGGAGCACCATGCTGACTTCGCCGCGCTGTCGAAACACGTTCACGCGAAAGCGCGCCGACTTGTCCGGCAGGGCGATGGCGAAGTCGCACTCCATGGTGTCTTCGAAGGTCTGGATCTGTCGGTTGTTCATCACCCCGTAGGCGGCGGCCTTGGTCAGTTCGCCGGTCAACTGGGTTTTGCCGACCGAGTTGATGCTGCCTTCAATCTTGATCTTGACCGGCGCGCCGACGGTGAAGAACAGGTCCGAGCCGTTCTTGTCGCGCAGCAGGTGCAGATAAGGGGTGATGTCCATGAATGCTCCAGGCGGTACGGCTGTCGGTTAGCGCAGGAATCCGAATCCCGTTTCCTGCTCGGTCTCTTCGAGACGCAGGCCACCGGCATCCTCGAGCGGGTTGCGGCCGCGCGCCGCCTTGCCTTCGAGCTTGATGCGCAGGCGCAGTTCGTTCTGCGAATCGGCGTTGCGCAGGGCGTCATCGAAGGAGATGAGATCGGCTTCGTAGAGGTCGAACAGCGCCTGGTCGAAGGTCTTCATGCCGAGCTCGTTGGACTTGGCCATGATTTCCTTGATGCCATGCACCTCGCCCTTGAGGATGAGGTCGGAGATCAAGGGCGAGTTCATGAGGATCTCGATGGCGGCGACGCGGCCCTTGCCGTCGACTTTTTTCATCAGGCGCTGCGAGACCACCGCTTTCAGGTTCAAGGACAAGTCCATCAACAGCTGCGAGCGGCGCTCTTCCGGGAAGAAGTTGATGATGCGGTCCAGCGCCTGGTTGGAACTGTTGGCGTGCAGGGTGGCCATGGCGAGATGGCCGGTTTCGGCGAAGGCGATGCCGAATTCCATGGTTTCGCGATCGCGGATTTCGCCGAGCAGGATGACATCCGGCGCCTGGCGCAGGGTGTTCTTCAAGGCGATGTCCCAATCGTCGGTGTCGACGCCCACTTCGCGCTGCATGATGATGCAGTTCTTGTGCGGGTGTACGTATTCGATCGGGTCTTCGATGGTGATGATGTGGCCGTAGGAGTTGGCGTTGCGGTGATCGATCATGGCCGCGAGGGACGTCGATTTGCCGGAGCCGGTGCCGCCGACCATGATCACCAGGCCGCGCTTGGTCATCACGATTTCTTTCAATACCGGCGGCAGGCCGAGCTTTTCGATGGTCGGCACATCGGTTTCGATGGTACGCAGCACGAGGCCGCAGGCGCCTTGCTGGATGAAGGCATTGCAGCGGAAGCGGCCGATGCCGGTCGGCGCGATCGCGAAATTGCACTCCTTGGTCGCTTCGTATTCCTTGATCTGGCGGTCATTCATGACCGCGTAGGCCAGCGCCTTGGTGTTGTCCTGGGTGAGCTTGGTCTTGGAAACCGGCGTCACCTTGCCGTCAATCTTGATGGCGGGCGGGAAGTCGCGGGTGATGAAAAGATCCGACCCTTTCTTCTCGACCATCAGGGTCAGAAGGTCGCGCATGTACTTGATAGCTTGTTCGCGTTCCATCTCGCTCTCCCGGGGTCAGGCCGACCCCATAAACTTCGGGCTCTTGCTGTCGCGGGCCGCGGCTAGAAGTTGTCTTTGTTCATCGCCTTCAGGCGCGCTTCCTGGCGGGTCACGAGATTCTTCTGCACCATGCCCTGCAGGCACTGGTCCAGGGTCTGCATGCCGTATTGCTGGCCGGTCTGGATGGCGGAATACATCTGCGCGATCTTGTTTTCGCGGATGAGATTACGGATGGCGGGCGTGCCGATCATGATCTCGTGCGCCGCCACGCGGCCGCCGCCGACCTTCTTCAACAAGGATTGCGAGATCACCGCGCGCAGGGATTCGGAGAGCATGGCGCGCACCATGTCCTTTTCTTCCGCCGGGAACACGTCGACGATGCGGTCGATGGTCTTGGCGGCGGAGCTGGTGTGCAGGGTGCCGAACACCAGGTGGCCGGTTTCGGCGGCGGTCAGCGCCAGGCGGATGGTTTCCAGGTCGCGCATTTCGCCGACCAGGATGACGTCCGGGTCTTCCCGCAGGGCGGAGCGCAGCGCTTCGTTGAAGCCGTGGGTGTCGCGGTGCACTTCGCGCTGGTTGATGAGGCACTTCTTCGACTGGTGCACGAATTCGATGGGGTCCTCGATGGTGAGGATGTGTCCGTACTCGGTTTCGTTCTTGTGATTGACCATCGCGGCAAGGGTGGTGGACTTACCGGAGCCGGTCGGGCCGGTCACCAGCACCACGCCGCGCGGATAGTCGGAGATGCTCTTGAAGATCTCGGGCGCCTTCAGATCCTCCAGCGAGAGGATCTCCGAGGGGATGGTACGGAACACCGCGCCGGCGCCGCGGTTCTGGTTGAAGGCGTTGACGCGAAAGCGCGCGAGCCCCGGGATCTCGAAGGAGAAATCGCACTCCAGGAATTCTTCGTAGTCCTTGCGCTGCTTGTCGTTCATGATGTCGTAGACGAGATCATGAACGGTGGTGTGATCGAGGGCGGGCACGTTGATGCGGCGGACGTCGCCGTCGACGCGAATCATGGGCGGCAGTCCGGCCGACAGGTGCAGGTCCGAAGCGCGGTTCTTGACGCCGAAAGCTAGCAGCTCACCGATATCCATTAAGCAATCCTCATGGCGCTGTTCATCGACAGTGACTTTCCCGTCCGAATGAGCGGGCGGGCGTGGCGTGCGTCGCGGACCTCTTCGGTGCGGCGCCGCGGGGCGATGGTAAAGCCTTCACTGCGCGGCCAAACTCTACCAAGATCTCTCTATACATACCAACGAGGACGGCCGCGCGTGGCCGATACATGATGGACATGCATGAACTGGCACAACGTCTCGCCAAGGTACAGGCAACGATTCGTGACTACGAAGCGCGACATCATCGCGTGCCCGGCAGCGTCGCCTTGCTCGCCGTCAGCAAGCGCCAACCACTCAGTGCCATCGAGGGCGCCCACGCCGCGGGCCAACGGGCCTTTGGCGAAAATTACCTTCAGGAGGCACTGACGAAGATCGAGGCGCTGGCCACGCTCCCCATCGAGTGGCACTTCATCGGTCCCGTGCAGGGCAATAAAACGGCCGATGTCGCCGCCAACTTTAGCTGGGTGCATACCATCGACCGCATCCGCATCGCCGAGCGCCTCAACAACCAGCGTCCGCAGCACCTGCCGCCACTGAATGTCCTCATCCAGGTCAATGTCAGTGGTGAGGACAGCAAGCACGGTATCAATGCCGACGCCCTGCCGGCGCTGGCGGCGGAAGTGGCGAGCCTGCCGCGCCTCAAGCTGCGCGGTCTCATGACGCTGCCGGCGCCGAATCCGGATTTCGGTGCGCAGCGCGCCGCGTTCGCGGTATTGCGCGAGCTGGCGGCCGCCAGCCCGCTGGCCATGGACACGCTGTCGATGGGCACCAGCGATGATTTCGAAGCGGCGATTGCCGAGGGTTCGACCATGGTGCGCCTGGGTACGGTGATCTTCGGGCCGCGCGGTTAACACCGACGTGCGTGATAAACTCGAAACTCCCAGCCAAAGACAACACTGATGGAACCTTTGTTTGCCTTCATCGGCGGCGGCAACATGGGCCGCGCCCTGGTCGGCGGCCTCATCGCCGGTGGCCACGCGCCGTCGCGTATTCGCGTGGCCGATGCGGCGGAAAGCTGTCGCGCGATGTGCGCCGAGCGCTATGGCGTGGTGGTGACGGACGACAACCGCGCCGCCTGCGCCGACGCCGACGTGGTGGTGCTGGCGGTCAAGCCCCAGCAGCTGCGCGATGTGTGCCTGGCGCTGGCGCCAGCCATCGCGCCCACCAGCCTGGTGCTGTCGATAGCCGCCGGTATCACCTTGGGTCATCTTGAAACCTGGCTGGGACAAGGCCGCGCGATCGTGCGCGCCATGCCCAACACGCCGGCGCAGATCGGGTGCGGCGCGGCCGGGTTGTATGCCAACGCCGCGGTGTCCGAAGCGCAGCATGCGCTCGCCGATCGCCTGCTCACGGCGGTGGGCGTGGCCGAATGGCTGGCCGATGAAAGCCTGATGGACGCCGTCACGGCCTTGTCCGGCAGTGGGCCGGCCTATGTCTTCCTGCTGCTGGAACTGCTCGAACAGGCCGGCAGCGATCTCGGGCTGCCGGCCGCGCTGTCGCGCAACCTGGCGCTGGCCACCGTCGAGGGCGCGGCGCGCCTGGCGCGGGCGTCCGGCGAGGAGCCCGCCACCCTGCGCCGCCAGGTGACTTCGCCCGGCGGCACCACCGAGCGGGCGCTCATGAGTTTCAACGAGGCGGATCTCGCCGGCATCGTGCGTCGCGCCTTGGGCGCCGCCCGCGATCGCGGCCGCGAACTCGCCGGAGAGGTCCCTTACTGATGGGCAGCGGGTATTTCTCCAATGCCGGGGTGTTCCTCATCGACTCCCTGTTCGGGCTGTATATCAGCGCGGTGCTGTTGCGCCTGCTGTTCCAGATAGTGCGCGCCGACTTCTACAACCCGCTGTGCCAGGCCATCGTCACCGTCACCAACCCGGTGCTGCGGCCGCTGCGCCGCTACATTCCGGCGCTGGCCGGCATCGACACCGCTTCGGTGCTGCTGATCGTGGTCCTGCAGTTGGTCAATACCTGGCTGGTGGCGCTGGTGGTGGGCGTGTCGCCCAAGTTCGGCGGCTTGCTGGTGGTGGCGGTCGCCGAGATCGTCAACAAGACCATCTGGATCTTCATGGGCGCGGTCATCGCGCAGTTCGTGTTGAGCTGGGTGGCGCCGGGCGGCTACAACCCGGTGATCGGCGTCATCAACGCGCTGAGCGAGCCCTTGCTCGGGCCGGCACGACGCGTGTTGCCGCCGCTCGGCGGACGTCTCGACCTGTCGCCGATGGTGGTCATGATCGTGCTGCAGCTCTTGCTGTTGCTGGCGGTCGCGCCACTGCGCGACGCGGGCTATTCCCTGCTCTGAGCGCGGCGCCGCGCGTGGCCTGGTATCGCTGGCAGGCCGGCGCCTTGATCCTCGAACTCAAGGTCCAGCCACGCGCGCGGCACAACGGCGTCGAGGGCTTGCACGACGACGCGCTCAAGGTCCGTATCACCGCCCCGCCGGTCGATGACAAGGCCAACGAAGCCTTGTGCCGCTGGCTGGCTGACGACTTCGGCGCAGCGCGCGCGGCCGTCACGGTGCTGCGCGGCGCCACCTCGCGCAACAAGGTGGTGCAGATAGCCAGGCCGACCGTCGCGCCGCCATGGTTCGGGGAGCTGGGCGGGGTGTGGGTCGACAGTGTTTCGTAATTTGGGTTCTCTTTGTGGGTCAGGCTTCAGCCTGACACCGCATTCATCGCCTCGACCAAGCTGCCAGGCTGAAGCCTGACCCACAATGGACCGTGGCCTGTCCGGCCAACGGCCCACCATTGCGGCACCGCCCCACAGTATTTAGACTCCGCCCCCAGTCATTCACCCTCCAGCCTGCGACATTCCTCCATGCCCGAACCCAAGCCCGCCGACAGTGTCGGCCTGGTTGTTCCGCAGTTCCGGCATTTCGACGAGGCGCTGGCGCTCGATTGCGGCGTCACGCTGCCGTCCTACGATCTTTGTTACGAAACCTATGGCACGCTGAACGCGGCCCGCGACAACGCGGTGCTGGTCTGTCATGCGCTGTCGGGCGACGCCCATGCCGCCGGCTATCACGAGGAAGACAGCCGCAAACCGGGCTGGTGGGACAACTGCATCGGCCCCGGCAAGCCGCTCGATACCGAGCGCTTCTTCGTGGTGTGCTCGAACAACCTCGGCGGCTGCAACGGCTCGACCGGTCCCTTGGCGGTCAAGCCCCATTCCGAGAAGCGTTACGGGCCGGACTTCCCCATCGTCACGGTGCGCGACTGGGTGCGCAGCCAGGCGCGCCTTGCCGATGTGCTCGGCATCACGCAATGGGCGGCGGTGATGGGCGGCAGCCTGGGCGGCATGCAGGTGCTGCAGTGGACCATGGATTTCCCGGAGCGCGTGCGCCACGCAGTGGTGATCGCCGCCGCGCCGCGCCTGTCGACCCAGAACATCGCCTTCAACGAAGTCGCGCGCCAGGCCATCCGCTCCGATCCCGAATTCCACGACGGCCACTACGTCGAGCTCGGCGTGGTGCCGGAGCGCGGCCTGCGCCTCGCGCGCATGGTCGGCCACATCACCTATCTTTCCGATGACGTGCTGCATGCCAAGTTCGGCCGGGAGCTGCGCGACGGCAAGATCAATTTCAATTTCGGCGTCGAGTTCCAAATCGAGTCCTACCTGCGCTACCAGGGTGAATCCTTCGTCAACCGCTTCGACGCGAATACCTATCTCCTGATGACCAAGTCGCTCGATTATTTCGACCCGGCGGCGGAGTATGGCGACGACCTGACCCGCGCGCTGTCGGCCTGCCAGGCGAGTTACCTCGTGATCTCGTTTTCCAGCGACTGGCGCTTTTCGCCCAAGCGTTCGCGCGAAATCGTGCGCGCGCTGCTCGACAACGATCTCGACGTGTCTTACGTCGACATCGAATCGGAGCTCGGCCACGACTCCTTCCTGCTGCCCATCCCGCAATACCACCAGGTGCTGCGGGCGTACTTCGATCGCATCAAGACCACGCCATGAACATGCTGGGGCTGCGCGCCGAACAGGCCTTGATTGCCGACTGGATCACCGAGGGCAGTCGCGTGCTCGATCTCGGCTGCGGTGATGGCCAATTGCTGGCGGCGCTGGCCGAGCACAAGGGCGTGACCGGTTACGGCATCGAGATCGATCCGGACAACATCGTGTCCTGCATCAAGCGCGGCGTGAATGTCATCCATTCGGATCTCGATGCAGGCCTCTCGGAGTTCGATGCGGAATCCTTCGATTTCGTGATCATGACCCAGACCCTGCAGGCCACGCGCTTCCCCCACGAACTCATCGACGAAATGCTGCGCATCGGCCGCCAGAGCATCGTCACGTTCCCCAACATGGGCCACTGGAAGTGCCGCGCGCAGTTCCTGCTCGGGCGCATGCCCGTCACGCGCCACCTGCCGAACACCTGGTACGACACCCCCAACATCCACATGTGCACCTTGAGCGACTTCGAGGACCTGTGCGCGGCCAAGCACCTGGAAGTGCTGGAGCGCGCGGCCGTCGATTCCCAGCACCGCGCGGTGCCGGGCATGGGCCTGTGGCCGAACCTGTTGGCGGAGATCGCGGTTTACCGCATTCGGCGGCGCTGACCTTAAGACACTGTCATGTGGGTCAAACTTCAGTCTGACACCGCCGCACGACTCCCGGCGAACGCGGAGTACGAATGTCAGACTGAAGTCTGACCCACAGCGTAAGCACCTACAGCGCAAAATCCTCCAGCTTCATGTCGTAGTCGATGGTCAGCGGCGCGTGGTCGGAGAAGCGCTCGTCCTTGTAGATGGCGGCCTGCTTGATGAAGGGCTTCAGACCCGGCGTGACGATGTGGTAGTCGATGCGCCATCCTACGTTCTTGTCCCAGGCCGCACCGCGATTCGACCACCAGGTGTATTGGTCGGCCTCCTGGTTGACGACGCGAAAGGCGTCGACGAAACCGACCGTGTCGAACAATTCATCCAACCACGCACGCTCTTCGGGCAGGAAACCGGAATTCTTCTGGTTCGAACGCCAGTTCTTGAGATCGATATTCTTGTGCGCGATGTTCCAGTCGCCGCACAGGATGAATTCACGGCCCTCGGCCAGGCGTGCCTTCAGCCACGGCATGAAGCGCGCCATGAAACGGAACTTGGCCTGTTGCCGCTCCTCGCTCGATGAACCCGAGGGCAGGTAGATGGAGGCCACCGACAGGCGCCCGAAGTCGGCCTGCACGTACCGGCCTTCGTTGTCGAACTCGTCCCAGCCGAAGCCGGTCACGACGCGGTCGGGCTGGTGACGGGAGAACAGCGCCACGCCGCTGTAGCCTTTCTTCTCGGCGTCGCAGAAATAGGTGTGCCACTTGGCCGGCGCGCGGATGGCATCGGACAGGTCGGCGAGCTGCGCCTTGGTTTCCTGCATGCACACCACGTCGGCGCGCTGTTTGGCCAGCCAGTCGTGGAAGCCCTTGCTGTGGGCGGAACGGATCCCGTTGAGATTGGCACTGACGATGCGCATGGCGCCCTCGCTTTGATAGGTGTGGAACGCGTCGCGGCTGTCAGTCGCGCGACGCGCGCGTATCATAGCGGCAGCCACCCACGGCGCACATCCGACGGACGACCATGCAAGCCTATCAACGCGACTTCATTGAATTTGCGCTCCAGCGCGGTGCGCTGCGCTTCGGCGAGTTCACGCTGAAATCCGGGCGATTGAGCCCGTACTTTTTCAATACCGGCACCTTCGACAGCGGCGCGGCGCTGTCGGATCTGGGCCGCTATTACGCCGACGCCATCGTCGCCTCCGGCATCGGCTTCGACCTCCTGTTCGGGCCGGCCTACAAGGGCATTCCGCTCGGCGCCGCGATCGCCATCGCGCTCTATCGCGACCACGGCCGCGACCTGCCGTTCGCCTTCAACCGCAAGGAAGCCAAGGATCACGGCGAGGGCGGCAACATCCTCGGCAGCCCGCTCAAGGGCCGCGTGCTGATTGTCGACGACGTGATCTCGGCCGGCACCTCGGTCGGCGAATCGATGCAGATGATCAAGGCGGCGGGCGCCGAAGCGGTGGGGGTCATGATCTCGCTCGATCGCCAGGAGCGCGGCAAGGGCACGCTGTCGGCCGCGCAGGAAGTGCAGCGCGACCACGGCATCCCGGTCGGTCGCATCGTCGGCCTCGCCGACATTCTCGAATATCTCGAGGATTTGGGCGGGCACGAAGGGCAGATGGCGGCGATTGCCGCCTACCGCGCCGAATACGGCGTTTGAGGGCGGCCGACGCCGCGATTCAGTCGCAGGGCGGATCGTCCGATACACTGGCCGGAGTCTGGCTACATGGCACGAGGGTGGCGCAAAGGTATGACGCAGGACGTGAAGCAGGGAATGCGGCTGGTATTGGCCGCGGTATTGGGGTCGGTGCTGGCCATGCCCAGTCACGCGGCGAAGACTGGCAGCGCCCCCGGCCACATCAAGTGCTGGCACAACAAGGATGGCGTGCGTGAATGCGGCAATACCGTGCCGCCCGAATACGCCCAACAGGGCAGCGAGACCAAGGACAAGTTCGGCGTGACCGTCGGCGAGACCGGCCGCGCCAAGACCCTCGAGGAACTCGAAGCCGAGCGCGCCGCCGGCAAGGCCAAGGAACAGGAAGCCGAGAGCACCAAGCGGCGTGCCGCCCAGGACCGCGTACTGCTGGACACCTTCGCCACCGAAGACGACATGGTGCTGACCCGCGATGGCCAGGTGGCGCATCTCGAATCGCAGATCCACCTGGTGGAAAGCCACATCGACAAGCTGCAGAAGAATCTCGACCAGATGATCGAGCGCGCCGCGGAGGTCGAGCGGCGCGGTGAAAAGCCGACGGCGGACGTGGTCAAGAACATCGACAGCGTGCGCGAGCAGATTGCCGAGAACCGCAGGTTCATCGACACCAAGCATCGCGACCAGGAGCTGATCCGCGAGCGCTTCGCGGTCGACATCGCGCGCTTTCGCGAGCTGAAGGGCATCAAGACGCCGCCGGTCGAGAGCGCCGCGACGACGCCGGCAACGCCCGCGCCCGCCGCGACGGCCAGCGGCGCCCCCGCCGCCAAGTAGTCGGCTCGCTCGCTCCCAGCCTCAGGCGCCGGGGAACAGGCCGGCGCACAGCAGACGCCACTGGCTGTCCCAGTCGGCCGTCGGGCTGGCCTTGAAATCACTGCGCACGAACTGATCGAGCCGCCCGGCCACCACCGCCACCAACAGGTTGGCGGTGGCGACGACGGTGGCGCTGTCCAGCGCCGCGTCATCGGTCAGCGCCGTTTCGCGCAATGCCTGCTTGAACTGCGTTTCGACCCGCGCGTAGAACTTCATCACCCGCGCGCGCAGGCGTTCGTGCTCTCCCACCAGGATGTCGCCCATCAGGATGCGCGAGATGCCGGGATTGCGTTCGGCGAAACGCAGCATCGTCACCGTGAGGTGAAAACAGCGGGTGCGCGCCTCGCGCTGCTCGCTCATGATCTGATTGAAGAGGCTGAAGATCACGTCTTCGGCGAATTCAATCAGCCCCTCGAACATGCGCGCCTTGCTCGGGAAGTGACGATAGAGCGCCGCCTCCGACACGCCGACCGCCGCCGCCAGCGCGGCGGTGGTGATGCGCGAACCCGGCTTGGTCTCGAGTTCGCTGGCGAGCACCTCGAGGATCTGTTGCTTGCGGGAACCCTTCACGCCTATTCGATCAGCGTGCCGACGCCTTCGTCGGTAAACAGTTCGAGCAACACCGCGTGATCGACGCGGCCATCGACGATATGCGCGCGGCGCACGCCGGCATCGACCGCGTCGAGCGCGGTCTGCACCTTGGGCAGCATGCCGCCGGAGATGGTGCCGTTGTCGATGAGCCGGCGCGTGGTGGCGGCATCGATGCTGTTGAGCAATTGTCCGTCTTCACCGAGCACGCCGGCGGTGTTGGTCAAGAGCATGAGTTTCTCGGCCTGCATGACCGAGGCAATCTTGCCGGCCACCAGGTCGGCATTGATGTTGAACGACGCGCCGTCCTGGCCGACGCCTATCGGCGCGATGACCGGAATGAAGGCGCCGCTGGCGAAGAAATCCAGCACGCTGCGATTGATGCCGGACACTTCGCCGACGAAGCCGAGCTCGTGCTTGGGCGCGCCGGCGCCGGTGCCGAGCTGACGGGCGATGATCAAGGGGCCGTCCTTGCCGGTCAGGCCGACCGCGCGGCCGCCGCTGTGGTTGATGAGGTTGACGATTTCCTTGTTGACCAGGCCGCCGAGGATCATCTCGACCACGTCCATGGTCTCGGCGTCGGTGACGCGCATGCCGTCGACGAATTTCGATTCCTTGCCGATGCGCTTCAGCATGTCGCCGATCTGCGGACCGCCGCCGTGCACGATGATGGGATGGATGCCGACCAGCTTCATGAGCACGACGTCGCGCGCGAAGCTCGCTTTCAGGCGCTGCTCGGTCATGGCATTGCCACCGTATTTCACCACGATGGTCTTGCCCTGGTAGCGCTGGATATAGGGCAGCGCCGAAGTCAGCACGTGCGCCACGTTGGGCGCATCATTGAGATTGATCGTCATCGGTATTTCCAGTGCCGGGTTCGAAGGCCCGGCGGTCACGAGTTGGCTACTTCGGTTGGCGTCAGAACGGCAGCTTGAGCGAGGCGTCGATACTCTTGATCATCTTGCGGAAGCGGTTCTTCACGTCTTCCAGCGATTCGGCATCATCGCCTTCGAAACGCAGGGTCAGACAGGGCGTGGTGTTGGACGGCCGGATGAGGCCCCACGAATCGACGAAATCGGCGCGCATGCCGTCCAGCGTGTTGATTTCGGCGTACTCGAATTCCTCGGTGGCGCTCATGACCTGGTCCATGAATTCCGCGTGGCGGGATTCGGGCATGTCCAGGCGCAGTTCCGGCGTGGCATGGCCACCCGGCAGCGCGGCAAACACTTCGGACGGCGTGTGGCCACTGTTGACCAGGATCTCGAGCAGGCGCGCGGCGGCATAGAGGGCGTCGTCGAAGCCGTACCAGCGATCGCGGAAGAAGATGTGTCCGGACAATTCGCCGGCCAACAGCGCGCCGGTGTCCTGCATGAGGTTCTTGATGATCGAATGGCCGGTCTTGGACAACACCGGTTCGCCGCCGGCGGCTTCGATTTCGAGCGGCAGGTGGCGCGAGCATTTGACGTCGTAGATGACCTTGGCGCCGGGGTTGCGCGCCAGGACGTCGCGCGCGAACAGGATCATCTGGCGGTCGGGCCAGATGATGTTGCCCTCGGCATCGACCACGCCGAGACGGTCGCCGTCGCCGTCGAAGGCAAGGCCGAGATCGGCGCCTTCTTCCTGTACCGCGTTGATCAGCTGCTGGAGGTTCTCCGGCAGTGAAGGATCGGGATGGTGATTGGGGAAGTCGCCGTCGACATCGCAGTACAGTTCGACGACGTCGTGGCCGATGGCGCGCAGGATGGCCGGCGCCACCATGCCCGGTACGCCGTTGCCGCAGTCGACCACCACCTTCAGCGCGTCGCCGAGCGACACCGGGATCTCTTCGCTGATGCGACGGATGTACTCGGCGACGATGTCGGTCGACTGCATCGAGCCGGTGCCTTCGACATAGTCGCGGCTGTCGACGCGACGGCGTATGGCCTGGATGGCCTCGCCCGACAGGGTCTGGCCGTCGAGCACTATCTTAAGTCCGTTGTACTCGGCGGGATTGTGGCTGCCGGTGATCATCACGCCGCTGTGGGCGTCGAGATAGTGGGTGGCGAAATACAGCACCGGCGTCGGCGCGAGACCGATGTCGAGCACATCGCGGCCCGATTCGAGCAGGCCCTTGGCCAGCGCCTGCATGAACGGCTCGCTGGAATGACGCCCGTCGCGCGCCACCACCACGGTCTTCTGGCCGCGCGCTTCGGCCTCGGCGCCGAGCGCACGGCCGATCTCGTAGACGCTTTCCTCGGTCAGGGTCTCGCCGACCACGCCGCGGATATCGTAGGCACGGAACACCGAACGGTCGACTTTGCCCTGGCCGGGTTGAGTGTCGTCGAGCGCGACGTCAAGATTGAAATCGAGGTCGATGTCGAGCACCGAGGAGCTGCCCGACGGCACGGTCGGATCGTCGCTGGCCGGCGGCGCGCTCTTGATCTGGGTGACGTCGTCGGCGTCGGCGCGCGCCGCCATGGCCTGGTCGAATGCCGACATCGACGCGCCGGCGCCGCCGCGCTCGGCGCCCGGCAGCAGTTGCTCGAGCCCCGGATGCTTGCCGTCGAGTATGGCCTTGATGGCGCCGCTGAAGATCACGCTGTCGTCGTTGCTGACGACCGCCGCGGTGCCGCCACGGCGCCGCATCAGCATGAGCGCGAGCGCGCCGCCACAGGCCAGGGCCAGCGCCAACACTGGCAGCAGCATGCCGTGCCCGCCCTCGCTCTCCGGCGCCTGGGCTTCGGCGCCGGCGGTCGCCACCGTCACCACGAAGCGCGAGTTCGGTACGTGGGAATTGGTGGTCGGCACATCGCCGGTGGGCTTGACGCCGGTGGCGGCGACGCTGTTGCCCGGGACCTGGCGAATGTCGACGAAGGCTTGCTTGGGCGCGCCGGCGTCGAGGGACTTGCGCAGGAGATTGATATCGAGCGACAGGTGCAGGAAGCCGGCCAGGGCCTGCTGGCCGTCGGCGTCCGGCGCTTCGACGCGCTTGATGATGACGAGATGCGCGTCGGGCGTGCCGCCGAGATGTGCCTCCATCGGCACGTCCTTGGCTTCTTCGCGGGCGCGATTGAGCATCGACACCGAGGCATAGGTGATGGGCGGCTTGGCGGACGGCTGCGGGTCGCGGTAATCGGCCGGCAGCAGGCGCAGCGCCAGCACGCCGTCGAGCCGTGGCGCGAGCTCGGCGGCGAGCGCCGCGCGGCTGTCGTCGCTGCCGTTACGCAGGGCGTCGATGACGGCCGGCTGGCCGGCAAGATCCTTCAGCGCCGCGTGGTAGGGCGCGAACGCCTGGCCTATCTTGTCGGCCAGTTCGTCGGAGAATTTCTGGAACGCCGGGCTGACGGTGGTACCGCCGTTGGTGTCGTCGCCGAGCAGGGGAAGCAGCACCCGGCCGCCGAGCGCCAGCACCGCCACCAGCACAATGGCGACGATGGCGGCGCGAGGAATGCGCGTCAGCAGCCCCGCGGCAGCGCCCGCGTTGATGGGAAACTTCATTCTTTACACGCCCAGCTCGTGCCGCGCACGGACCGCCCCTTGGTCGATGTCGGAAGTGTACAAGTTCGACTCCTTGAATTACACGCAGGCCCTTAGGCTGATGCGCGCGCGGCGTAGCGCTCAGCGATGACATCGACCAGGGCGCGCGCCAGGCGGGTCTTGGCGGCGCGCGGCAGCAGCTTCGAGCCCTCGCGCCAGATCACCAACAGTTCGTTGTCGTCGGCATTGAAGCCGAGGCCGGCGCCGCCGACGAGGTTGGCGGCCACCATGTCGATGGCCTTGCGCTCGAGCTTGTCGCGCGCGTGGCGTTCGACGTCGTTGGTTTCGGCGGCGAAGCCGACCGTGAACGGCGGCGGGCGGGTGGCGGCCACGCATTTCAATATGTCGGGGTTGGGCACCAGCTTGAGCTCGAGGGCGCTGTCGCTGCGTTTGATCTTATTGGCGGCGGCATTGTCGATGCGGTAATCGGCGACCGCCGCGGTGGCGACGAAGATGTCGGTGGGCAGGCGCGCCATCACCGCGTCGTGCATTTCGTTGGCGGTTTCGACCCGCAGCAGCGTGACGCCGGCCGGTGGCGGCAGGATGGTCGGGCCGCTGACCAGCGTGACCCGCGCACCCGCGTCGCGCAGGGCCGTGGCGATGGCATAGCCCATCTTGCCCGAGCTGTGATTGCTGATGTAGCGCACCGGGTCGATGGGCTCGCGGGTCGGACCGGCGGTCAACAGCACGCGCACCCCGGTCAACAGATCGCGTTCGAACAAGGCGGCGGTGGCGGCGCAGATCTCATGCGCTTCCTGCATGCGCCCCGGCCCGACTTCGCCGCAGGCCTGGCTGCCGGCGCCCGGGCCGGCCAAGCGCACGCCGCGGGCGGTGAGCGCGGCGAGGTTGTCCTGGGTGGCGGGGTGCTTCCACATCTGCTGGTTCATGGCCGGCGCGGCGAGGATCGGCGCTTCGCTGGCGAGGCACACGGCGGTGGCGAGGTCGTTGGCCATGCCGAGCCTGAGGCGCGCGAGGAAATCGGCGGTGGCCGGTGCGACGACGATGGCGTCGGCCCAACGCGCGAGCTCGATATGGCCCATGGCCGCTTCGGCGGCCGGGTCGAACAGCTCGGCGCGGACTTCGCGCCCGGACACCGCCTGCAGGGTCAAGGGCGTGATGAAGGCGCCGGCCGCCGGCGTCATCACCACCTGCACCTCGGCACCGGCGTCGCGCAGACGCCGCACCACGTCGGGCGCTTTGTAGGCCGCGATGCCGCCGCTCACGATCAGCAGTATGCGGCGAGCGGCAAGGGCATTCGGCGGCGTGGCGGCATCCATCACGCGCGATATTACCCGGAAGCGTCGAGCTTCCATATACTTGCGGCGGGTCGTGGAACGACCGGATGAAGACCGCCCAGGGAGGGGTGAACGATGACCATCAAGGATTGGCCGGCCGACGAGCGGCCGCGTGAAAAACTGCTGCGCGAAGGCAGCACGGTGTTGAGCGACGCCGAACTGCTGGCGGTGCTGCTGCGTAACGGCGTGGCGGGCGCCGACGCGGTGACGCTGGCGCGCCGCCTGCTCGCCGAGTGCGGCGGCCTGCGCGCGCTGCTGGAGGCGCGGCGCGAGCGCTTGACCGCGCTGGCCGGCTGCGGACCGGCGGCCTATGCGACCTTCAGCGCCGCGCTGGAACTCGGGCGACGCTATGTCTACAGCACCCTCGAACGCGACGGGCCGCTGGAAAACCCCGGCGCCGCCAGCCAGTACCTCGTGTCACGCATGAAGGCCTACCAGCGCGAGGTGTTCGCCTGCCTGTATCTCGACACCCGCCATCGCGTGATCGGCCTGCGCGAGCTGTTCTTCGGTTCGATAGACAGCGCCACGGTGCACCCCCGCGAAATCGTCAAATCCTGCCTCGAGACCAATTGCGCGGCGCTGATCCTGGCCCACAACCACCCCTCGGGGGTGGCCGAGCCGAGCGCCGCCGACGCCGCCATCACGCGCCGCATCGTCGACGCGGCGGCGCTGATCGACGTCCGGGTGCTCGACCACCTGGTGGTGGGCGAGCGCGAAGCGGTGTCGATGGCGGCGCTCGGCATGCTGTGAGGCATGAGCGGGCGGCGGTACGCGGGGCTTGGATCGGCGCCGCTTTGTGGATAGAATCGCTCCCCTTTTTCGGGCCTTTATCAGGAAGCCATCATGTCGCGGGTATGCCAAGTCACGGGGAAACGGCCGGTCAGCGGCAATAATGTGTCGCACGCCAACAATAAGACGCGCCGGCGTTTTCTGCCCAACCTGCAGCACCATCGGTTCTGGGTGGAAGCGGAGAAGCGTTTCGTGCGCCTGCGCGTGAGCACCAAGGGCCTGCGCATTATCGACAAGCAGGGTATCGACACGGTGCTGGCGGAAATCCGCTCGCGCGGTGAGAAAGTCTAAGGAGCCCCACCATGCAAGACAAAATCAAGATGGTCTCGAGCGCCGGTACCGGCCACTACTACACCACCACCAAGAACAAGCGCACCCATCCCGATAAGATGGAGCGCAAGAAGTTCGACCCGGTCATCCGCCAGCACGTGATGTACAAGGAAGCGAAGATCAAGTAATCGCTTGCCGGGGTCGAGAGACCCAAAAAAAGAACCCGCCTCGAAGGCGGGTTTTTTTGGTCTTGTTCTCGTGTGGGTGCGAATTCATTCGGACATTTGCAGTCCGGGCGCTGGCGGTGCGTTCGAGAGGCGAATGAATTCGCACCTACAGGCCCGCGATCAGGCGGCCGCCGCGCCCTGCGGCGTATACCCGCGCAGCGTGTGGGCGAAGTCCTGCAGGGCCTGGATGCCGGTGGTCTCGGCCTGCTGACACCATTCCTGCAGGAGCTTCAAGAGGTTTTCGCGGCTCGCCGCGCGTTGCTCGTAGATTTCCTGCAGGCGCTGGCGGAAGCCGTATACCACTTCCAGCGCCTGGCTGTGGCGCAGTGCGTCCTGCAAGGTGCCGCGTTCCGAATCGTTCAAACGCTCGTCGGCGCGCAGCAGCAGGCGGCGCAGCGGCTTCAACTGCGGGCGCACCGCCGCCGGCGCGTTGCGCAACTCCTCGCGGTGCACACGCTTGACCACCATGCGGCCGTAGTCGGCCATCACGTGCAGGCGATTGCCGGCCACCGCTTTCAGGGTCTCGAAGTCGATGGCGGACTTGGCCTTGTCGATCGCCGGCTTGGCCGGCGCCAGCTTGCGCACCTTGGCGAGGCCGAAGGTTTCGAGGATGCGGATGTACATCCAGCCGATATCGAACTCCCAGGGCTGCACCGAGAACTTCGCCGAGCTGCCGAAGGCGTGGTGATTGTTGTGCAATTCCTCGCCGCCGATGATGAGGCCCCACGGCACGATGTTGGTGGAGGCGTCGGCGGTTTCGAAGTTGCGATAGCCCCAGTAATGGCCGATGCCGTTGATGATGCCGGCCGCGAAGATCGGCGACCATGCCATCTGCACCGCCCAGATGGTGAGCCCGAGCGGCCCGAACAGGAGCACGTTCACCACCAGCATGATGCCGATGCCGAGGCTGTCATGGCCGGTGTAGAAATGGCGCTCGACCCAGTCGTCGGGTGTGCCGTAGCCGTACTGGTCCAGCACATCCTGGCGCTTGGCGTTGATGCGGTAGAGCTCGGCGCCTTCCAAGAGCACCTTCTTGATGCCGTGGGCGACCGGGCTGTGGGGGTCTTCCATGGTTTCCACCGCGGCGTGGTGCTTGCGATGGACGGCGGTCCATTCGCGGGTGTTCATGCCGGTGGTCAGCCACAGCCACAGGCGGAAGAAATGCGACACCACCGGATGCAGGTCGACGGCGCGATGCGCCTGGTGACGATGCAGGTAGATGGTGATGCTGGCGATGGTGATCTGGGTGAATACGAGCGCGACGAGGACATAGCCCCACCACGGCATAACCACGAGTCCTTGCAACATGATGCTCCCCAATTGGGTCTTTAACTTGAAAGCGAAGTCCGGCGCGACGACAGCGGCGTGGCGTCTCGTCGGCCGGGCGCGTCGCACGTTAACGCGATCTTCACACGTTTGACCAGATGTTCCAGTTGCTTTGCGTCAATCGCACGCAAGCCAAGGGTGAATCTGGCATTTGTTTACCGGGCCGGATGTCAGCCGGGGCTCCCGTCCTTAGCGCCCGCGGCGCGCGGAAGTTTATTCAGGAGGCGGGGATGGGGCGCGCGAGGTGCAGATTGCCCAGCGCGTCGCGCCGGCCCTGCCAGCCGGTCTCGATGAACGTGGTGCCGACCGCGCTCAATACAATGGCCGGCCCCGCCAGCATTTCGCCAGGCGCGAGTTGCCCCTGGTCGTGGAGGGGCATGCCGGAGTCGGGCGTCGACGGCAGGCTCAAGGCCGGTTCGGCGGCCACGGAAAAGTCCGGCGCGGCGCCCTCGACATCGACCGCCACGCGCAGGTTGACGAGCTCGAGCTCGCGTTCGAGGGCATGGCCGTAGCGACGCTGGTGCTCGGCGCGAAACGCGGCGGCCACGCCGGGTTTGTCGGTCCAGGGCAGGGTCAGGGCATGGGACTGGCCGCGGTAGCAGACATCCACGGCATGACGCACGCGCAGGCTGTCGCGTGCGTGGCCCTCGGCCAGCAGATCGGCGATGCCAGCGGCGGCCAGCTGCTCGAGGCCGCGCTCGAGGTCCTCGACGCTGAGCGCTGCCAGCGGCCGCCGCAGGGTATGGGCGAGATGCCGCCCGGCGCGCGCGACCGTCATGCCGAGCGCCGACAGCACGCCGGCCTGCGCCGGCACCAGCGCACGCGTCATGCCTAGCGCGTCGGCCAGCGCGCACACGTGCAGGCCGCCGGCGCCGCCGAACGAGACCAGGGTGTAGTCGCGGGGATCGACGCCGCGTTCGACCGACATCACGCGCAGCGCCTGCTGCATGTGATCATTGGCGATGGCGATGATGCCGGCGGCGGCATCGTGCACGCTCATGCCGCCCAGCGCCGCGGCGACGTGCGCCACCGCCTCGTGCGCGGCCTCGGCGTCGATGCGCAGGCGGCCGCCGAGTTCGAGGCCGGCGGGCAGGCGACCCAGCACCACGTTGGCGTCGGTGACGGTGGCGGCCTGGCCGCCGAGACCGTAACAGGCCGGCCCCGGCATCGCGCCGGCCGATTGCGGCCCGACGTGCAACAGCCCGGCGGCATCGACCCGCGCCAGCGAGCCGCCGCCCGCGCCGATGGTGTGCATGTCGACCATCGGCACCGCCACCGGGAACGGCCCGACCCGGCCTTCGGCGCTCAAGCCGAGCTCGCCGTCGATCAGCGCGACATCGGTCGAGGTGCCGCCCATGTCGAAAGTAAGGAGGCGCTCACATCCCGCCAGGTTCGCGACGTGCCGCGCGCCCAGCAGGCCGCCGGCCGGGCCGGACAGCAACAGGCGCACGCCGTGACGGGCGGCGAAGTCCGGTGCGGCGCTCAGGCCCGAGCTCTGCATGATGGCGAGGCGCGCCGGCGCGACCTGGCTCGCCAGCGCCTTGAGGTAGCGGTGCATGAGCGGGCCGACGTAGGCGTTCAACCAGGTCGCCATGCCGCGCTCGTATTCGCGCACCTCGGGCAATACCTCGCTGGACAGGCACACGAAACAGGGCAGCGAGGCCAGCACCTCGCCGATGCGGCGCTCGAAACGATCATCCTGGAAGGCGAACAGCAGGCACACCGCGACCGCGTCCGGCGCGAGGGCCTCCACCGCGCGGCGCAGCGCCACCAGTTCGCCGACGTCGAGGTCTTCGACCACCTCGCCATCGGCGCCGAAGCGGCCGCCGGTTTCGAGGCACAGCTCCGCCGGCACCGGCACCGGCGGCGGCGCGGGGGTCAGGTCATAGAGTCCCGCGCGCGCCTGGCGGCCGATGGAGAGCAGGTCGCCGAAGCCGTGGTTGGTGACGAACACGGTGCGCGCGCCCTTGCCTTCGAGGACCGCGTTGGTGGCGACGGTGGAGCCGTGCACGATGCGCGCCTCCTCGGCCAGCACGCCGAGCGCGCGCAGCCCGGCGAGGATGGCGCGCTCCGGCGCGTCGGGCGTCGACAATTCCTTGTGGGTGCGCACGCGCACGCCGTCATGCAGCACGAAATCGGTGAAGGTGCCGCCGGTATCGATACCGATGATGGGAAGGGTTGGGGCGGACATGGAGCGGCGTCACGGGCGCAGGGAACGAACGCGCAGTATAGAGGGCCGGCGTTGCGCGCCGCGCGGGTCACGCGCCTTTCCATGCCTGGCGCGCTCACCAATAATAGCCGCCCATGAATGACACGGCTCTTCTGGCGGCGCATGGCCTGACTCGGTATTACGGCGCGCGCCAGGCCTTGTTCGATGTCGACATCGTGCTCGCGCGCGGCGAGATCCTGGGCTTCCTCGGCCAGAACGGCGCCGGCAAATCCACCACCATGCAATGCCTGTGTGGCGCGCTCGCGCCCCATGGCGGCAGCGTCGAGATAGGCGGCCACTCGCTGGCGAGCGCGCCGACCGCGGCCAAGAGCCTGCTTGGTTACCTGCCCGAGATCCCGCCCTTGTATCGCGACATGCGGGTCGACGATTACCTCGGCGCCTGCGCACGTCTGCACGGCGTGGCGATATCCGCGGTGGCCGAGGCCGTGGCGCGCGCGCGCCAGCGCTGCGGTCTCAACGATGTCGGTGCACGCCTGGTCAGCCACTTGTCCAAGGGTTACCAGCAGCGGGTCGGGATCGCGCAGGCCATCGTGCATGAACCGCAGGTGCTGGTCTTCGATGAACCGACCGCCGGCCTCGACCCCGGCCAGATCCGCGACGTGCGCGAACTCATCCGCGAACTCGGCAGCGAGCGCGCCATCATCGTCTCCACCCACATCCTGCCGGAAGTGCGCGCGCTGGCCTCGCGTTTCATGATCCTGCACCACGGCCGCGTGGTGCACGATGCGCCGGCGTCGGACACGCGGCGCCTGCGCGTGCGGCTCAGGCGTGACCCGGGCGCCGCCGCCCTTGCCGCGCTGAGCAGCGTCGAGCACGTGACGGCGAGCGCACGCGGCTGGCTGTTGACGGTGACGGGCGATGCGGAGGCTGCCGCGGAAGCCTTTGCCAAGGCGGCGGTGGCGGCCGATTGGGGCGTGCTCGAAATCGACCCCGACTTCGACGACCTCGAACACCTGTTCATGGAACTGACGAGCGGCGCCGCCGCGAGTGTCGCCGCATGACGTCCTTCGCGACGCTCTTCACGCTCGAAACGCAACGCCTGTTCCGGCGCCCGCTGGCGTGGCTGGTGCTGTGCCTCGGCTCGGCGCTGATGGCGCTGTTCTACATGCTGTTGATGGTGCGCTACCTCGACCACGAGTCGGAACTGCGCGCGGCCGGCGTGACGGCCGAACTCATGGTGCGCTATTTCGGCAGCGCCGCCCTCATCGCCCTGCTGCTGACGCCGCTCATCACCATGCAGGCCGTCGCCGACGACAAGCGCGACGGCATGCTGCGCTTCCTGTTTTCGACGCCGGCCTCGTCGGCGCACATCGTGCTGGCCAAGCTCGCGGCGGTGTTGTGCCTGGTCGGTTTGTGGTGGGCCGTCATCGCGCTCATGCCCTTGACGCTGCTGTGGGGCGCGGCCATCGATGTCGGCGTGTATGCCACCAACCTGCTCGGGCTCGCGCTGTTCATGCTGATGCACGCCTGTCTCGGCGTGATGTGTTCGTCACTGACGCGCCAGCCAGTGGCGGCGGCGGTACTGGCGCTGGTGGTGTCCTTGAGCCTGTGGCTGGCGGAATACGCGCAGCGTCTCGATCGTGAATCGAACCTGTTGGGCGGCATTTCGACGCTGACGCGCATGCGCGGTTTTGCACTCGGCGTGTTGAATCTCGCCGACATCGTCTACTTCAGCGCGCTCGCCTTGTGTTGCGCGACCATCGCGGTGTGGGCGGTGGAAGGCACGCGGCGCTACGCATGAAGCGCGGCGCGCGTTTCGCCTATGCACTCGTGCCGCTGCTGATGCTGGCGGCGGTCGTGGTCGGCGTACGCACGCTCGACCGGCACAACCAGGTATGGGACGTGTCGCGCGATGCGCGCAATTCCCTGGACCAGAAAACCGTCAAGGTGCTGGCCATGCTGCCGGCGCCGCTGGAGGTGGTCGCGCTGGTGCCCGACGAGGGGCCAGTACGCGCGGCGGTGCGGGATTTCTTCACGCGCTACCAGCGCGAGAAGCCGAATCTCAGCTTGCGCTTTCTCGATCCCCGCCAGGACGACAAGGCGCCCGAGGTCCGGCGCGCGCGCCTCGGTGAAGTGCTGTTTCAGTACGGCGAGCGTTTCGAGCGCGTCACCGAACTCAACGAAAGCGCGGTCACCAACGGCATGGCGCGGCTCGCGCGCAGCGGCGCGCGCTACGTGGTGTTTCTCGCCAACAACGGTGAGCGGCGCATTGCGCGGCAGGCCAATCATGACCTGTCGCTGTTCGCCGCCGAACTCGAACAGCGCGGTCTTCCGTCACGCGAATACGTGCTCGGCAAGGCCAGGGAGATCCCCGACAACACCGCGGTGCTGGTGCTGGCGTCGCCGGCGGTCGCCTACGCGGCGGGCGAAGTGGAGGAAATCGAGCGCTACGTGGCGCGTGGCGGCAACCTGTTGTGGCTGACCGAGCCCGATGCCAAGCCCGAACTCGCGCCGCTCGAACGCGCGCTCGGCTTCGAGCGTCTGCCCGGCACGGTGGTCGATCCGGTCGGCCTGACCAAGTTCAAGAACCCGGCCTACGCGGTGGCCCTGGAACAGGTCAAGCATCCGCTGCTCGCCGACTTCAGCCAGACGGTGGTGTTTCCCTACGCGACGGCGCTCTTGCCCAAGCCCAATATCGACTGGCGGGCCGTGACTCTCGCCCACAGCGGCGGCGAAGCCTGGAACGAGACCGGCACCTTCGCCGGCAACGTCGGCTTCGACGGCGCCGATGAAGTGCAGGGCGAGATGAAACTCGCACTGGCCTTGACCAAGGCGCGCGGCGACGGCGGTGAACAGCGCGTGGTGGTGGTGGGTGACGGCGACTTCCTGGCCAACAGCTTCGTCGGCAATCTCGGCAACCTGGAATTCGGGCGGCGCGTGGTGGAGTGGCTGGCAAGCGGCGACGCGTTGCTGGATATCGCCGTGCCGGCGGTGCCTGATGCGACGCTGGATCTCGCGCTGTGGCAGCGCGTGACCATCTTCCTGTTCTTTGGCGTCGGCCTGCCGCTGGCACTCGGCGGCAACGGCCTATTGCTATGGTGGCGACGTCGTCATGCCTGAGTTACCCGAAGTCGAAACCACGCGCCGCGGCGTATTGCCCTTGCTCGGCGGGCGGCGCGTGAGCGCGGTGACGGTCAATGATCGCCGGCTGCGACAACCCGTGACGCGCGGCCTGGAATCCATACTGACCGGGCAGCGCCTGCACGACGTCGAGCGGCGCGCCAAGTACCTCCTGTTCAAGTTCGACAGCGGCACGCTGCTGGTGCACCTCGGCATGTCGGGCAGCCTGCGGGTGGTGCCGCGCAGCGCCGCCAGGCTCGCGCACGATCATGTCGAAATCGAATTCGGGCCCGAGCGCGTGCTGCGCCTGCGCGACCCGCGACGCTTCGGCCTGGTGCTGTGGACGGCGGATGATCCGGCCGCGCACGCGCTGCTCAGCAAGCTTGGCCCGGAGCCCTTCGACGCTGGCTTCTGCGGCGAGTACCTGTTCGAGAAATCACGCGGCCGCAGCCTTGCCGTCAAGAACTTCATCATGGACGGCCACGTGGTGGTCGGCGTCGGCAACATCTACGCGAGCGAAGCCTTGTTTCGCGCCGGCATCCATCCGGCGCGCGCGGCGGGACGCGTCAGCCGCGCGCGTTACGAAGCCCTCGCCGGCGAGGCACGCACCGTATTGGCCGCGGCCATCGAGGCCGGCGGTACGACCTTGCGCGACTTCATGCGCAACGACGGCGAGCCGGGCTATTTCAGTCAGAAGCTGAAAGTGTACGGGCGCGCGGGCGAAGCCTGCGAAATCTGTGGTGGTGCGATCACCATGCAGGTGATCGGACAGCGTTCGAGTTTCTATTGCGGGAAGTGCCAGCGCTGAGCGCCGGCTGTTCGCTATTTAATTGTGGGTCAGACTTCAGTCTGACTTCCTCTAAGCCGGCTCACTTTTGAATGTCAGACTGAAGTCTGACCCACAGAACAAGCAACCACTCGCGCTCATTTAGCCGCCGGTGCCCACACCTCGGCCTTGCCTTCGCCACGCGGATCGCTGGCGGCTTTGACTTCGCCGCTGGCGCGGTCCCAGGTGATGGCGTGCATGTTGCCGTAGCGGCGCTTGGATTCGTTGAGCTTGTGGCCTTTCGCCCTCAGTGCGGCCTGGGTCGCGGCATCCAGGCCGCCGGCTTCGAATTCCACCTGGTCGGGCAGGTACTGATGGTGATAGCGCGGCGCGCTGACCATCTTCTCGGGATCGCCGCCGTCGGCGAATTCCAGCACGCCCAACAACACCATGGAGATGATACGGCTGCCGCCCGGCGTGCCGAGCACGCCGATGCGCTCGGCGCCTTCGAGAAAGGTCGGCGTCATGGAGGACAACGGACGACGACCGGCCGCCACCGCGTTGGCCGAGCCGCCCACCAGGCCGTAGGCATTGGGCGTCAGCGGGCTGGTCGCGAAATCATCCATTTCATTGTTGAGCAGCACGCCGGTGCCGGCCGGCACGCTGGCCGCGCCGAACGGGTAGTTGACGCTCAAGGTCGCGGCGACGCGGTTGCCTTCGCTGTCGCTTACCGACAGGTGCGTGGTGTGGTGATTGGGATCGGTGGTGACCGGCGGCAGGCTGGCGCTGGGCGTGGCCTTGTTGATGTCGATCTTGGCCGACAGTTCGCGCGCGTAGGTCTTGTCGATGAGATGGTTGATGGGCATCTCGACATAATCCGGGTCGCCGAGATAATCGGCGCGATCGCGGTAGGCGAAGCGCATGGCTTCGATCACGACATGCATGCGGTCGACTTTATTCAAGGCGCCGAGATTGAAGTTCTCGAGGATGTTGAGCGCTTCGAGCAGCACCGTACCGCCGGACGAGGGCGGCGCCGCCGACACGATGCGTATGCCGTTGTAGTGCCCGACCAGCGGGATACGTTCCTTGACGCGATAGTCGGCCAGATCGCGCGCACTCCAGATGCCGCCATCGGCGCGCGCTCCGGCCACTAGGCGCCGCGCGATGTCACCGCCATAGAAACCCTGGTTGCCACGCTCGGCAATGGCGCGCAGCGTACGCGCGAGATCCGGCTGCGTGAGCACCGTGCCTAGCGGCGGCACCTTGCCGTCGCGCAGGAAGATGCGTGCCGCATCGGAACCCGGTTTGAACGCCGGCGCGCGGAAACCGGCCATGACGGCGTAGTGCTCACTGACGGCGAAGCCCTCGTTGGCGAGCGCGATGGCCGGCGCGAGATCCTCGGCAAGCGATAAACGCGCGTAATGGCGCGACATGTACACGAGCCCGGCCGGCAGCCCGGGTATGCCGGCTGCAAGCGCACCGTTCAAGGAACGCTGCGGCGCGACCTTGCCGTCGGCATCGAGAAACATGGTGGCGGTGGCGGCGGCCGGCGCGGTCTCGCGCGCGTCGACCATGCCGTCGTGCTGGGTGCGTGCATCGTGCACGAGGAAGAAACCGCCGCCACCGATGCCGGAGCTGTAGGGTTCGACCACGGCCAGCGCCGCGGCCACGGCGATGGCGGCGTCGAAGGCGTTGCCACCGGCGTCGATCACGCTGCGGCCGGCCGCGGTGGCGAGTGCGTGGGCGCTGGCCACCGCGTGCTGCGCGGGCTTGACCTCGCGCGCATCGACGGCCAGCGGCGCGTGGATGACAAAACACAGCGACAGGACTCGGCACAGGTGCTTCACGGCGGATTCTCCTCGTCGCTCGCGGTCAGGGCGTGGAACTTGGCGAGCAAGGTGGCAGGGTCTTCCACGTGCTCTGGGTCCTTGGGTATGCAATCGACCGGGCACACCGCGACGCATTGCGGTGTATCAAAATGACCCACGCACTCGGTGCAGCGGGCGGGATCGATCTCGTAATGCACGCCACCGTCGTAGATGGCGTGGTTGGGACACTCGGGCTCGCACACATCGCAGTTGATGCATTGCTCGGTGATCCGGAGGGCCACGGCCGGGCCTGCGCGGGACTAACGCGGCGGCGCGGCGTTGCGTCGGCTGCTGACGCGTTCGAGCAGCACCTGCTTGATGTGGGGATGCACGAAGTCGCTGATGTCGCCGCCCAGCGCCGCGATCTCACGCACCAGCGACGAAGAGATATAGGTGAATTTTTCCGAGGTCGGCAGGAACACCGTATCGGCTTCGGGCATGAGCTTGCGATTCATGCCGGCAAGCTGGAATTCGTATTCGAAATCGGTCACCGCGCGCAGCCCACGCAGGATCAGCGACGCCTGGTTGGCGCGCGCGAAATCGACCATGAGACCGTCGAAGCGCTTGACCTCGACATTCTTGAAATGGGCGAGGATCTCGGCGGCCAGGGCGACCCGCTCGTCCACCGAGAACACGGTGTTCTTGGCGGTGCTGCCGGCGACGGCCACGATCAGCTTGTCGAACAGCGGCGCGGCGCGGCCGACGATATCGGTATGCCCGTGCGTGATCGGATCGAAAGTGCCGGGATAAATGACGGTGATGCCCAAAGCGGTTCCCCGAAGGTCTGCAAGTTCGGCGCATGATCACGATTCCGGCGCGGAGTGTCCAGCCCGCGCGTGATCAGGACTCGACGCGCAGCAGGCAATAGCGCACCTCGCGCGTATGCCCTTCGCGGTGCAAGGCATAGCCCGCGTGCGCGTAACTCGCGTCGCGTTCGCTTTCGACGTACACCAGCGCGCGCGGCGCGAGCCAGCCGCGTGCCAGGCGCGCCAGCACGGCGGGCACGAGGTCGCGATGGAACGGCGGGTCGAGGAATACGACGTCCGAGGCAGTGGCGGGACCGTTCAACCAGGACAAGACGTCGGCCGCGTGCACCTCGGCGTGCGCGGCGGCGAGGCGCGCCTTAAGGCTGGCCATGCGCGCCACCAGCACCGGGTCTTTTTCGACCAGCATGCACGAGGCCGCGCCACGCGACAGGGCTTCGAAGCCGAGCACGCCGGTGCCGGCGAAGAGATCGAGGCATCGTGCCCCCGGCAGCTCCGGCGCCAGCCAGTTGAAGAGTGTTTCGCGCACACGATCGGCGCTCGGCCGCAGCTGCTCGCGATCGGCGACCGGGATGCGCGTGCCGCGCCACTGGCCACCGATGATGCGAATACTGTGTTCGGCGGCGCGCGCCATCGCCACTCAGGAACCCTGGTCCTTGTCGGCGCCGCGGCCGACCACGACGGTGGTCAGGCGATCCGGCGACACGCGACGGCTGAAGGCGTCCTTGACCGCCTCGGGCGTGACGGCCGCGACCTTGCTCGCGAAGGTATCGAGATAATCGAGCGGCAAATCGTAGAAACCGATCATGGCGATGTATTCGACGGTTTGGCGATTGCTGGCGATGCGCAGCGGAAAGCCGTCGATGAGATTGCGTCGCGCGGCCTCGATGCTGCCGGCCGGCGGACCCTGCTCGACGAAGCGCGCGATGGTGTCGGTGAGCACCTTCAGCGCTTCGTCCTGTTGTTTCCTGTCGGTCTGCAGTTCGGCAACGAAGGGACCGGCCTGGGCCATGGCGACGAAATAGCTGGACACGCTGTAGGACAGGCCACGCTTGTCGCGCACTTCGTCGAACAGGATCGAGACCAGGCTGTTGCCACCCAGCGCATGGTTACCGACCAGCAAGGGGAAATAGTCCGGATCGCCGCGGCTCACGCCCGGCAGGCCCACCATCACGTGGCTTTGGATGGACGGGAACTCGACATGCTTTAGCGCGGCCGCGGGTGGCGCCACCACCGGCAAGGCCGGCGCTCGCTCGCCGGCCGGCAAGGCCTGGCTCAACTGCTCGGCGATGGCGGCCGCGCGCGCCTGGTCGACGGCGCCGACGATGGCGATGACGGCATTGCGCGCCACGTAGTACTTGCCGTGAAAGGCGCGCACGTCGTCGCGGGTGATCGCGCTGACGCTGGCGGGCGTGCCGTCCGGCGACGAGCCATAGGGATGCTTGGGGTAGAGGCTCGCGTAGAAGACATCATCGGCCACGGCGTCCGGCGACTGTTCGCGGTGCTGGAGGGCGACGAGCGTGCGCGCCTTGTCGCGTTCGAGGGCGCTCGAGTCGAAGCGCGGCTTGGCCAGCGCCAGCACGAACAGCTCCAACGCGCGGCTGGCATGCTCGCCCTCGGCGAGGCTGCGCAGGCTGGCGAAGGCCATGTCACGCTCGGCGCCGTGGCCCATGATGGCGCCGGTCGCGCTGATCTCGTTGTTGAACGCGTCGGCATCGAGCTCGCCGGCGCCTTCATTCAACAGACCGTTGGTGAGATTGGCGACGCCCGCGCGACCGTCATCGCGCGCACTGCCGGCGGCGAACACCACGCGCACGTCGAGCATCGGGATCTCCGGCGCCGCGACGAAATACACGCGCGCGCCGTTGCTGGTCTGCCAGTGTTCGATACGCGGCCCGGCAAGGGCGGCCGCGCACGGCAACAGACAAAGAGTGACGAGCGCGGCCAGCGCGCGGCGGGATTTCATCGTGCTTGCTCCGGCTTGAGGTAGGCGACCGTGAGACCCGCGGGCACCAGGTATTTTTTCGCCACCGCCAGCACCTGCTCAGCGGTCACGGCTTCAATCTTGTCGACGTAGGTGTCGCGCACCTTCCAGCCGAGGCCGACCGCTTCCAAGGCGCCGAGGGTCATGGCCTCGTGCATCATGGAGTCGCGCTCGAACACGGTGTCGGCCACCACCTGGGTCTTGATGCGCTCGAGTTCGGCGGCCGTGGGCGGATGACTGGCCAGCTGGTCGATTTGTTCGACGATGGCCTGTTCGAGCTTCTCCAGCGAGACGCCCTGGGCCGGCACCGCGTTGAAGGTGAACAAGGTCGGCAGGCGCGCGGCGGTTTCCACGCCGGCGCTCACCTCGGCGGCGATTTCGCGACCGCGCACCAACTCGCGTTTCAGGCGCGCGCTGTTGTCGCCGGTCAGCATCGCCGCCAGCACGTCGAGCGCGTAGGCTTCCGATTCTTCCACGCCTTCACCGCGCATGGCCTGCGCCAGCACCGGCGCCTTGTAGCCCATCACCAGGTAGGGCACACGTGCCTTGCTGCTGTTGAGCGTGACGCGCTTGGTGCCGTTTTGCGCGATCTCGGGGCGCGCCTTGGGCGGCGCGATGTCGCTCTTGGCCAGCGGACCGAAATATTTCTTGGCCAGCGCGTGCACGGCGTCCGGGTCGACGTCGCCGACCACCACCACGATGGCATTGTTCGGCCCGTACCAGCGCTGGTACCAGGCGCGCAGGTCGGCGGCGCTCATCTGCTTGATGTCTGCCTCCCAACCGATCACGGGATAGCGATAGGGGCTGGTCAGGTAGGCGACCGCCTGGGTGGCCTCGACGGCGAGAGATTGCGGCGAGTCGTCGGTGCGCAGGCGCCGCTCCTCGAGCACGACATTGATCTCTTTCTTGAACGTTTCCTCGTCGATGACGAGATTGCGCATGCGGTCGGCTTCGAGGTCAAAGGAGAGCTCGACGTTGTCGGCGGACCATTCCTCGTAATAGGCGGTGTAATCGCTGCTGGTGAAAGCATTCTGACGACCGCCATGGGCGGCCACGGTGGTGGCGAACTTGCCGGCGGCGTAGCGTGGCGTGCCCTTGAACATCAGGTGTTCGAGCGCGTGGGACACCCCGGTGATGCCGTCATGTTCATAGGAGGATCCGACCCGGTACCACACTTGCACCACCGCCACGTGGGCGCGGTGGTCTTCCTGCACCAGCAGTTTCAGACCGTTGTCTAGCATGTATTCGTGGGTGCGGGTGGCGGCCGGGGCCGAGACACAGGCAAGCGCGCAGGACAGCACTGCGCCCCAGGTGATCAATCGCATGCGGGATGCTCCGAAGGCGTGACGATGAAACGGCCGCGGCGCGTCGGGACGACGGCAGCGGCGGATGTTAGGATAGCGCATTCCGCCGTGGCGGATTGCCGTTCCTTTTTTTCGATCTCGCTCGTTTTAGTCCTACATGTTCAGTCGACTCAAAGCCGGTATCGCGCGCACGCGCGACAGTCTCGTCAATGGCGTGCAGCGCCTGTTCACCGGTCGCACGCGTCTCGACGCGGCGGCGCTGGAGACACTGGAAACCTTGCTGCTGTCGGCCGATGTCGGCGTCAACGCCACGGCGCGCATCGTCGAGAAGGTCAGGCGCATTCCCGCCAACCAGCCGCCGGCCGAAGCGGTGCAGGAAGAGATGACGGCGATCCTCGCGCCCTGCGAGCAGCCGTTCGAATACAAGGCACGCGACGACGGGCCGTTCATCATCCTGGTGGTGGGCGTCAACGGCGCCGGCAAGACCACCACCATCGCCAAGATTGCGCGGCGCCTCAAGGGCGAAGGCCGCTCGGTGATGCTGGCGGCCGGTGACACCTTCCGCGCGGCGGCCGTCGATCAGTTGAAGCGCTGGGGCGAGCGTCTCGATATTCCGGTCATCGCGCAGGGCACGGGCGCCGATACCGCGTCGGTGATCTTCGACGCCTGCGCGGCGGCCAAGGCGCGCAAGGTCGACGTACTGATTGCCGACACCGCCGGGCGCCTGCATACCCAGGACAACCTCATGGCCGAGCTCGCCAAGGTGCGGCGGGTGGTCGGCAAGCACCAGGCCGATGCGCCCCACGAGACGCTGCTGGTGCTGGACGCGACCATGGGCCAGAACGCCCTCAACCAGGCCCAGGAGTTCATGAGCCAGGTTGCGGTCACCGCCCTGTGCCTGACCAAGCTCGACGGCACCGCCAAGGGCGGCGTGATCTTCGCGCTGGCCGAGCGCCTGCGGCTGCCGATCCGTTACGTCGGCATCGGCGAGAAGGCCGATGACCTGCAGGTCTTCAATGCCCGCGAGTTCACCCGCGCCCTGCTCGGCGACTTCGCCGGCTCCAAGGTCGACGACGACGAAAGCTGAGCGCGCGCGCGCGCCGTCCCTGCCGATCTCCGCGCCAGGCGGGCGAGCCCCGCCCTGATTAAAGTCAAAGCGAACCTTTGCCGAATTTAGCACTCGTAGTTGGGGAGTGCTAAACTGTTTCCAATAGAACCTAGCGAGGTGTCTTCACCATGGCCCATGCTTTGAACCTCACCCTACCGTCGACCGCCGGTTCGCTCGAGACCTATATCGATGCGGTCAACCGCATCCCGCTGCTGCCGGTCGAACAGGAACAGGAGCTGGCGCGGCGTTATCGCGAGGACGACGATTTGGACGCTGCCCGACAGTTAGTACTTGCCCACCTGCGTTTCGTGGTGAAAGTGGCGCGCGGCTACAGCGGCTACGGCCTGGCCCAGAGCGACCTCATCCAGGAGGGCAATATCGGCCTCATGAAGGCGGTCAAGCGCTTCGACCCGAGTGTCGGCGTGCGCCTGGTGTCGTTCGCCGTGCACTGGATCAAGGCCGAAATGCACGAGTTCATCCTGCGCAACTGGCGCATCGTGAAAGTGGCGACCACCAAGGCCCAGCGCAAGCTGTTCTTCAACCTGCGCAGCGCGCGCAAGGCGCTGGGCTGGATGGGCGCCGGCGAAGTGGACGCGCTGGCCAAGGAATTCGACGTCGACAGCCGTGACGTGTTGACCATGGAGCAGCGCCTGAACGCCCACGACGTGTCCTTCGACGTCAGCCCCGACGGTGAGGAAGAGAGTTCGTGCCGGCCGCCTACCTGGTCGACCGCCGCTTCGAGCCCACCGTGCTGCTGGAACAGGAAGAGGGCGACGACAATCGCACCGACAGCCTGCGCGGCGCCCTGGCCAAGCTCGACGAGCGCAGCCGCGACATCGTCACCAGCCGCTGGCTGACCGAGCCCAAGCTGACCCTGCACGACCTGGCCGATCGCTATGGCGTGTCGGCCGAGCGCATCCGCCAGCTGGAGAAGAACGCGTTCAACACGCTGAAAAAGGCCTTGCCGGATTTCGAACCGGAAGCCGAGCCGGCCTGAGCCTCGAACTCAGGGGGTGCGCGATACCGGGGCGCGCCCCTTGGAGCGGATGTACAGCGAGGCCAGGAAAAAGGCCATGAACAGCGCGAAGTAATATTCCTGGGGCTCGCTCCAGCGGATCTCCAGCGGCAGCTGCTTGACGCCGATGACGGGCTTCAAGCGCTGCGGCAAGCGGATCAATTCCGCCATCACGGCCGTCGGCAGCACGTCCATGGTCGGCCAGAACCAGAAGAAGAAGCCGCCTCGCACGAACGGCGAACCGCGTTTCCACTCGCGCACCGGCACCAGGATGCCGCCGATCACCACCCACAGTTCGAGCAGCGCGCGCGGCTTCTGATCGAACCAGCTGCTCATGTTGTGCAGGTTGGTCTCATGCTGATCGTTGAGCTTGCCGATGGCCTCCGGCGTCGACCAGTGAAACAGCTGCTGACCCCACGACAATTCCTCACCCGCGAAATAGACGCAGGCCAGGGTCACGGCCAGCGCCCAGCCGATGATCAGCCAGTCGCGACTCGCCAGCAGCCGCCGCATCAGCAAGACCCCGAACACCGCGCCGACCAGGGCGACAAGCGGCGTGGCGAGTTCGACCAGACCAATCTCGTGGATGATCCAGTCGTTGTAGAACGCGGGGCTCACGGCTTTCGAGCCGATGACGATGACAGCCATCGCCGGCGGGAACCACAGACGCAACCAGGCGGGCAGCACCGGTTGCGGCCGTTGATAGTCCATGCTCACGCGCCGGTCACGAAGTTCAGGATGCCGTTCCAGTAGTGGTCCAGGAAGAAGAAGAAGAACAGGCCGGTGAGATACACGATGGAGTACTTGAAGGCGGCCCACGCGATCTGGTCGTCGTCGTCGCGCATCATCGCGATGGCGTAATAAAGGAACACGGCGTCCAGCGCCAGCGCGCCCAGCAGGTAGACCACGCCGCTCATGTAAGTCGCGTAGGGCAGCACGGTCGCGATGGTGAGAATGACGGTGTAGAGCAGGATCTGCTTGCGCGTGAAATCGACGCCGTGGGTGATGGGCAGCATCGGGATCTGCGCCTTGGCGTATTCCTCGCGGCGGAAAATCGCCAGGGCCCAGAAATGCGGCGGCGTCCACGCGAAGATGATCAGGAACAAGAGCAGCGAATGCGGGTCGACCTGGCCGGTGACCGCGGTCCAGCCCAGCACCGGCGGCGCTGCACCGGCGGCGCCACCGATGACGATGTTCTGCGGCGTCGCGTATTTCAAATACATGGTGTAGATGACCGCGTAGCCGATCAGCGAGGCGAAGGTCAGGGCCGCGGTCAGCACGTTGACGAACGCGACCAGGAGGTACATCGCCAATGCGCCGATGATGAGCGCGAAGACCAGTGCCTGGGCGCGGTTCAAGCCGCCCTGCGGCAAGGGTCGATTCTTGGTGCGCGCCATCAAGGCGTCGATGCGGTGTTCGGCGACGTGGTTGATGGCGGCGGCCGAAGCGGCGGCGAGGCCGATACCCAGGGTGGCCGGCACCAGCACGGCCAGCGGCACGGCGCCCGGCGTGGCCAGGAACATGCCGATCACGGCGGTGAAGACGATCAGGCCGACGACTCGCGGTTTGCAGAGTTCGGCGTAGTCGCGCCAGTGGCCCAGCGCGGAAGGAACCATACTTTCGGTCAGCATGATGGCAGCGATTAATTACGACGCGTGACGTGGACGAGAGTTAACAGGGTCATGAGCAGCACCGCGGCGATGCCGTTGTGGGCCACCGCGACCGGCAGCGGCAGGCCGCCCATCACATTGGTGATGCCGAGGCAGACCTGCAGCGCGAGTGCCGCGAGTATACATGATGCGACCCTGCGCAGCCGCGGCTGACGAGTACGCCAGGCCAGCACGGCGGTAGCGGCAATGACCAGCGAAGCTACCAGCGCGCCGATACGGTGACCGACATGGATGGCGGTGCGCGCCGGAGTGTCGAGCACGCCGAATTCGTAATTGATGCCGAGCCCGCGCCACAGCACGTAGCCTTCACGGAAATCGGTATGCGGCCACCAGCGACCCTGGCAGGTCGGAAAATCGGTGCAGGCGAGTGCGGCGTAGTTGGCGCTGGTCCAGCCGCCGAGGAAGATCTGCAGCACCAGCACCAGGACCGCCAAGCGCGCCAGGCCGTAGAGGGCGCCGCGCGGCACGGCGATAGCTTCCTGACCGCGCACGCTCATCAGGTTCCACCACAGCAGGGCGAGCGTGGCGAGGCCTCCCAGTAAGTGGGCGCTGACCACCAAGGGTTTCAACAACAATGTGACCGTCCACATGCCGAGCAAGCCCTGGAAAACCACCAGCGGCACTAGCAGGAACACCACCGGGCTTACGCCCGTCGCGCGCCGACGCGCGGCCGACAGCGAGCCCAACGCCAGCACCACGATGCCGAGACCCAGCGTGCTGGCCAGGTAGCGATGAATCATCTCGCGCCAGGCCTTGCCGGCCTCGAGCGGCCGCGCATGCCAATCCGGATCCTTGAGATGAACATTGGCGTCGCCGCTCGGCACGGTGACGTGCCCGTAGCAACCCGGCCAGTCCGGGCAGCCGAGGCCGGCGTCGCTGAGACGCACATAGGCGCCGAGCACGATCACGCCCAGGGCCAAAACGGGCAGGAGATAAGAGAGCAGGCGGAGGGTGCGTGTCATGGTCAATTGATGGCGGAGCCGCGCAATAAGCGTTTCAGGTCTTCTTTGATGCCCGCCGGTTCGGCGTCGGCTGAAAATATCATCATCGCAAGACGTCGCGAATCCAAAATGACGATTCCTTGATCGCGCGCGGTACCGGTGCGGGCCGCGGCTTCTCGCGCGAGCAGCGCACGCGCTTCGGGCGAGGCGATGGTCAGCGCCTGGGCGATGGGCTGGGCGGGGGCGGCATCAACCAGTGCCGCCACGTGCACGCGCGCACCCTGGGCGCCGACCAGGCCGCGGATGGTGGTCAGCAGCGAGACCAATCGTTCGCAATCGGCGGCGCAGGGTCCGGCGCCGAAATACATGAGGCCCCATTCGGCGGGCGCCAGCTTCAGTGCTTGCAGGGCCGCGCCGGCCGGGTCGGCGCCGAAGTCCACGGGGGGATGGATGAGTTCACCGTGATTGAGCTGCTTGCTCGGCGCCGTCTCGGGATGCGCGATGGCGAACCACCACGCGACGAGGATAGGCGCGACGAAGGCGCCGACCACGGCGAATGGCACCCACGCATTGCGCCGGGCGGGAGAGCTTGGGGTGGGTTCAGTCATGCCGGCGCCTCTTGCCGTAAAGATTCCACAGGCCGATGCCGGCCAATACCGTCGCCATCGCAAACCACTGCACGGCGTAGGAACGATTGCGCGCCGAGCCATCGCCCGGCAGTTGCCAGTCGACTGCCAGCGCGCCAAGCGAATCAGCATCGAGATAGACGATGCCTGGCCACAGCGGCCGGTCGAGCAGCGATTCGACACCCGCTACCTTCACGCGCTGCACGCGGAACACCTGGGGGCTCATGATTTCCGCCTCCGCGGCACGCTCGTCGAGGTCGATGCCGACGGTCGGTTCCGGGCCGACGTAGCCGTGGATGGTGGTCGGGTCCGCCGGCGCGAGGGTATCGGGCACGGTGCCGCGACTGTCGGGCAGGGGTATCCAGCCGCGGTCGACCAGCAGGGCCGCGCCACTGTCGGCGACGAAAGGGGTCAGGACTTCGTAACCGGGCTGTCCCTGACGGGTGCGATTGTCGAGCACGACGTGCTGATCGAGGTAATGACCGGTCACGCTGATGCGGCGCCACAGCGTCTCACCGAGGGGCGTGCGTGGCGCAATGGTATCGAAGGCCAGGGGCGGCGCGGCGTGGCGGTCATTGAATGCCTGGTAACGCGTCTGCTTTTCATGGGCGCGATGCAGCTGCCAGAAGCCTAGACTGGCGAGGCCTGCGCAAGCCGTACCCAGCAGCAGCGTCAGCGCGATACGGGTCCAGGGATTGATTGAGGGGCTGCGCACAAATAATTGATAATCAGGCTTGTTGAATTTTCATTGCCGAGGCTGTCATGACCACGTCGCCCGTCGTCAAATCCGTGATCATCGTCATCTTCGTCATGATCCTGGTGGCCTTGGGCAGCGCTTTCATGAGCCTGTTCCGGCGGCGCCAGGGCGATGATGGCAAAGCCACGGTCAAGGCGCTGACGGTGCGCGTGGGCTTGTCCATCGGATTGGTCGTCACCATCCTCATTCTGAACGCGCTCGGCGTCATTTCACCGAACTGAGGCGCAAAAAAAAAGCGCCACCGCAGGGGTGGCGCTCTTCCTGCCAGGTGTATTGGCGTGGCTTACAGCCAGTACACGAAAATGAACAGGCCAATCCACACCACGTCGACGAAGTGCCAGTACCAGGCCACCGCTTCGAACGCGAAGTGATGCTTGGGCGTGAAGTGGCCCTTGATCGAACGCGCCAGGATCACCGCCAGCATGATGGTACCCATGGTGACATGGAAACCATGGAAGCCGGTCAGCATGAAGAACGTGGCGCCGTAAATGCCGGAGTTCAAGGTCAGGCCGAGCGCGTGGTAGGCGTGGCCGTATTCCTCGGTCTGCAGGTATACGAAGATTGCACCCAAGGCCACGGTCGCGGCGAGGCCCAGGATCAACTGGCCGCGGTTGCCCTTCTGCAGGCCCCAATGCGCCCAGGTCACCGTGGCGCCGGACGACAGCAGGATGAGGGTGTTGGTGAACGGCACGCCCCAGGCGCCGATGGTTTCCTTGAAATGCGAGAAACCATAGTTCGACGGCGGGTTGAACAAGGGCCATGCAGCGGCGAACTGCGGCCACAGGAAGTGATTGGTGGCCGCTTTGGCGCCTTCGCCGCCGAGCCACGGCACCGAGTACATGCGCGCGTAGTAGAGGGCGCCGAAGAAGGCGGCGAAGAACATCACCTCGGAGAAGATGAACCAGCCCATGCCCATGCGGAAGCTGACATCGACCTGTTCGTTGTACTTGCCTGACTCGCTTTCGCCGATGACGGCGCCGAACCAGCCAAACAGCATGTACACGAACATCAGGAAACCGGCGCCGAGGATGGTCGGTCCGATCGAATGGCCATTGAGCGCGGTCGCGCCGCCGACAAACATCGTGAAAATCGCGATGGTTGCGGTGATCGGCCAGCGACTCGGTTCTGGAACGTAATAGTCTGCGTGGTCTGCGTGTCCTGCACTACTCATGACTTGATTCTCGGTTTAAGTGAATTTCCCCGAAGCCGTTTTCGGGCTTCATGAACGCGGCGTGGCCGCTTGTTCGTTCGTCGCAGTCGGTTTGAGCGACTGGAAAAACGTGTAGCCCAGGGTCAAGGTCGTGACCTCGGGCGGCAGACGCGGATCGACGATGAACCGCACCGGCATGCGGCGCGTTTCCCCGGCGGCCAGTGTCTGCTGGGTGAAGCAGAAACACTCGGTCTTGTTGAAGTACTTGGCGACGGTGTTGGGCGCAACGCTCGGCACGGCATTGCCATCGACGGCGCCCTTGTCCCAGTTGTGTACTTCGAATTCGACCTGGGTCTCGGCGCCCGGATGCACCACCACCTTGTTGACCAGCGGTTTGAAGTCCCACGGCAGCTGCGCATCGACGTTGGTGACGAACTCGACCGTTACCGAACGGCTCTCGTCGACCGGCAGCGCAGCGGCCTGCGCCTCGGTCAGCCTGCCGGTTTTACCGTTCAGGCCAGTCACCGTACAGAACACGTTGTAGAGCGGCACCAGCGCGTAGCCGAAGCTGAACATCACGCAGGTCGCCAAGGCCAACTTGGTGACGGTGCGGCGATTGGCGGTGTTAAGCGGCGCGTCGCTCATGGCTTACATCTTGGAAATGAATACCCAGGCGTAGATGGCCACCGCCACCACGGCAAGTGCGATGGCGGTGCGCGTCGCTGCCCGTTGCTGGGCAGCGCGCGTGACGTCGTCGACCTGACGTTCGCCCATGGTCATGCTCAGCGCATGCCGCCTTCAATGGTCGCCGGGTCGGGCGGCGTATTGAAGCTGTGGTAGGGCGGCGGCGAGGACAGCGTCCACTCGAGACCGTGGGCGCCTTCCCAGACCTGGTCGGTCGCCTTGGCGCCGCCTTTGACGCACTTGACTACCACCACCACGAACAACAGCTGCGACACGCCGAACACGAAGCCGCCGATGCTGGAGACCATGTTGAAATCCGCGAACTGCACGGAGTAGTCCGGGATGCGGCGCGGCATGCCGGCCAGACCCAGGAAGTGCTGCGGGAAGAACAGCACGTTGACCGAGATGGTCGACAGCCAGAAATGCAGCTTGCCCAGACCCTCGTCGTACATGTGGCCGGTCCACTTCGGCAGCCAGAAGTAGGTGCCGGCCATCAGCGCATAGACGGCGCCGGTGACGAGCACGTAGTGGAAGTGGGCGACCACGAAATAGGTGTCGTGATACTGGAAATCGACCGGGGTGACGCCGAGCATCAGGCCCGAGAAACCACCGATGGTGAACAGCACCAGGAAGGCCAGCGCGAACAGCATCGGCGTTTCGAAGGTCATCGAGCTCTGCCACATGGTGGCAACCCAGTTGAAGACCTTGACGCCGGTCGGCACCGCGATCAGCACCGTGGTGTACATGAAGAACAGTTCACCCGCGAGCGGCATGCCGACCGTGAACATGTGGTGGGCCCACACGATGAACGACAGGAAGGCGATGGCGGCCGAGGCATAGACCATCGAGGCGTAGCCGAACAGCGGCTTGCGCGCGAAGGTCGGGATGATGGCCGACACGATGCCGAAAGCCGGCAGGATCAGGATGTACACCTCGGGATGGCCGAAGAACCAGAAGATGTGCTGGAACATCACCGGGTCGCCGCCACCGGCCGCGCTGAAGAACGCGGTGCCGAAGAATTTGTCGGTGAGCAGCATGGTCACGGCGCCCGCCAGCACCGGGATGGACGCGATCAGCAGGAAAGCCGTGATGATCCAGGTCCACACGAACAGCGGCAGTTTCATCAGCGTCATGCCGGGTGCACGCATGTTGAACACGGTGGCGATGATGTTGATGGCGCCGGCGATCGACGACGCGCCCATGAAATGCACGGCGAAGATCAGGAACGGGAAGGCCTGACCGGTTTGCAGCACCAGCGGCGGATACATGGTCCAGCCACCGGCGGGGCCACCGCCCGGCATGAACACCGTGGACAGCAGCAAGGTGAAGGCAAAGGGCAGGATCCAGAAGCTCCAGTTGTTGAGTCGCGGCAGGGCCATGTCGGGCGCGCCGATCATCATCGGGATCATCCAGTTCGCAAAACCCGTCCAGGCCGGCATCACCGCGCCGAAGATCATGACCAGCGCATGCATGGTGGTCATCGAGTTGAAGAACTGCGGATCGACGAACTGCAGGCCGGGCTGGAACAGCTCGGCGCGGATCACCATCGCCATCGACCCGCCGATAAAGAACATTATCAGCGAGAAGATCAAGTACATCAAACCGATGTCCTTGTGGTTGGTGGTGGTCAGCCAGCGCGTGATACCACTGGGATGATGATCATGGTGATCGTGCTCGTGGTGGGTGGCGGCCTCACTCATGGATCTAACCTCGTATGCAAATCAAGTCGAAATAATTAGGCGGGCGGGCGCGATGCGCTGCCGGCCTTACTGCTGAGCCACGGCGGCGGCCGGTACGGCCGCGCCTGCATCAGCATGCTGAGTGGCGGCTTTCATTTTCGTTACCCAGGCGGCGTAGTCCTCGGCGGACAGCGCGTCGACGACGATGGGCATGAAGCCGTGATCCTTGCCACACAGCTCCGCGCATTGGCCGCGGTAGGTACCGGGGGTCTGGATTTCGGCCCATGACTCGTTGATGTAGCCCGGGATGGCGTCGCGCTTCCAGCCGAGGGCGGGGACCCACCAGGCATGGATGACGTCACCGGCGGTGGTCAGGAAGCGAATCTTCTTGCCCACCGGTACCACCAGGTGGTTGTCCACTTCGAGCAGGTAGTTCGGCACGGTCTTGGGGTCGACACCGGACTTCAGCTGGCGGGCCATGTTGCTGTCGTTTTCGAGGGTGCTGAAGAAGTTGATGCCGTCGTCGAGGTACTGGTAGTGCCACTTCCACTGGTAGCCGGTGACCTTGATGGTCATGTCGGCGTTGGAAACGTTCTCCATCATGATCAGGGCGTGGGTGGCGGGTACCGCCATGCCGATCAGGATCAGGAAGGGCACCAGCGTCCACAGGATTTCGACCTTGGTGCTTTCATGCCACTGGGCAGCCTTGGCACCGGCGGACTTCCGGAAGGCGATGACCGAGTAGAAAATCAGGCCGAAGACCACGACACCCACCACCACGCACACCCCCAGGATGAGCATGTGCAGGTCGTAGATCGTGTTGCTGTAAGGGGTGACGCCTCGGGTGAGGTTCAGTCCCCAGTCGGCCATGGCGGCCCCCGGCAGGCCGAGGATCGCGCTCATCAACGCGATTTTCCGCCACGGATTCGAATGCTTGGAAAAAGTCATGCTTGAAACTCCCGATACAGCGCGTGCGGGTTTGGTCCGTACCAGTTAGGTGCTGATTTTTTGTGATTTAAGTGTGTCGCCGAGGCGACCCCCGGCGTGGCCCAAATCTCCCCTTGCCGGGCGCCGGTGCTGTCCGCCCAAAAGCGGAAGCGGCGGTAGTCTACCGGTTTTTCTTCAAGGCGTTAATCAGGGATCGCGACAAACTGTCGCGCTCACCGTCGGTCAGGAATCGACCGAGTTCCACGGCACGACCGTGGGTCCCGACGAACAGGCGCGTGGGGTGGTGCCGGTAGCGCGAGCGGGCGAGGTCGACCCGCACCCACAGGGAATTGAACTCATGGCGCTGTTCGAGCTCGCGATTGCCGGTCTCGATGACGAGCTTTTCGCCCTCGATGCGCACCAGCTCGCGGCGTTCGCCGTCGCGCAGGACGACGTAGAAGGCCAGCGCCACCGCCAGCGCCTCGATGCCACAGAACGGCATCACCATCCACAGCCCGAACCAGGCGAAGCTGCCGCCTATGGTGGCGCACATGAGCGTCACAAGCAGGATGAAGCGCTTGGCCTCAGGCCAGGTCATGGAGCGCGTAGGCCGCAGCAGCCATGCGCTGCCATGGTTCGCGCCGCTCTCAAGCTCGGTCACCATGACCGCGGGACCTCAGGACAGACTCTGGCGACGCAGGGCATCGACGCAGCCGCCAAGCTGCGGCGCGATGTGCGCGGCGCTGGCGCCCGGCGCGTAATCGAGCACCGCCAGGCGCGGGGCGTCGAGGTGGCGGGTGATGGTGTTGATGACGGCAGCCGCTTCGACCGTGTGCGGATCGACCACATTCGCTATCCAGCCGAGCAGCGGCAAGCCCGATTCGATGATGGCGCGCGCGCTCAGCACCGCGTGGTTGATGCAGCCCAGGCGAATGCCCACCACCAGCAGCACCGGCAGCTTGAGACGCAGCGCAAGATCCTCCAGCCACAGGTTGTCGCCGAGCGGCACGCACCAGCCGCCAACGCCTTCCACGACCACCGACTCGGCGCGGCTCTGGCAGGAATCGAAAGCTTCCTCGATGACCGCCAGTTCGATGGCGGTATTGGCCTGTTGTGCCGCGATGTTCGGCGAACACGGTGGCACGAACAGGTAGGGATTGACGTAGCGACGCGGGATGGCGACGTTGGATGCGGCGACCAGCGCCTTCACGTCCTCCTGGACCAACAGGCCGTTACTGCGCAGCGCGCCGGTCGCCACCGGCTTCATGCCGGTGGCACTCACACCGGCGCGTGACAACGCTTCCAGCAGCGCGCAACTGATACGGGTCTTGCCACAGCCGGTGTCGGTACCGGTAACGAACAATGACAGGCTCATCGGCGGCGTAGCTTTTCCAGTGGAAAGGTATGTACGTCCTGCGGCTGACGACGGCGGCCTTCGATCGCCCAGGCGTGACCGTAAACCACCTCGTAGGTGGCCGGCAATTTGCCGTCGTCGCGACGTTCGGCTTCGTAGGCCGCCTCGAGGGCGGCCAGGCGTTTACGTCCCAACATGCCGCGCGCGCGATCGGCATGGCTGTTCGACGCGCCTATGCCCTTCAGATCGCGCATGAGCGTGATGAGGTCGTCGTAGGGCACGGTCAGGTATTCGGTTTCCATCACCGGGTCGCCGAAGCCGGCGCGCAGCAGCGTATCGCCGATGTCGTGCATGTCGAGGAACTGGTTGACGTTCGGCGCGCTCGAGACGCTGGTCCACGCCTTACGCAGTTCGCGCAGGGTGTCCGGGCCGAGCGTTGTGAACATGAACAGTCCGCCGACGGCGAGGCTGCGTCGCACTTCGGTGAACGCGGCTTCGAGATTCTGACTCCACTGCAGCGCGAGGCTCGAGAACGCCATGTGAAATTGACCATCGCGAAACGGCAGTCGTTCGAAATCACCGGCGACAAACCGCTGGCGCGAAAAAAACCGCCGTTCGAGGCTGCGCGCCTGGCGCAACATGCCGAGCGCCAGGTCGCACTGTACGACCTGGGCACGCTTGTAACGGCTGGCGAGGGCGCGCGCGCAACGGCCGGTACCCGAGCCTAAATCGAGGATATGGCCAGGTTGCACGTTTACGTAGTCGAGTCGCTCGATGGCGCGGGCCGCGACTTCGCGTTGCAGGAAATCATGGCGGTCGTAGCTGCGCGCGGCACGGTCGAAGCTGGTCGCGACGCGGCGTTTGTCGAGGGCGGGGGGCGGCGCGAAGTTCATGCTTCGAGGGCGCGCGCGAGCGCGGTGACGAGGCGCTCGATGTGTTCGTCGCTGTGGTCGTGGGTGAGAGTGATGCGCAGACGCGCCGTGCCCGCCGGCACCGTCGGCGGCCGGATGGCGCGCACGTAGAGGCCGTCCGCCAGCAAGCGCTGCGTAACGGCGACCGCGCGGGCGTCGTCACCAATCATGATCGGCTGAATTGGTGTCGTACTGGCGGTCAAGGCGATTCCCGACGCCGTGGCCCGTTGGCGGAAACTCGCGACGCGCGCCGCGAGGGTACGCGGCCGGGCGGGCGATTCACGCAAGATAGCCAAGGCTTCCAATGCCGCGGCGGCGCATACCGGTGGCAAGGCGGTGTCGTAGATGTAGGTGCGCGCGCGTTGCACCAGGTATTCACACACCGAGGCGTTGGCGAGCACCACGCCGCCCACCGAGCCGAGGCTCTTGCCCAGGGTGAACATCGTCACCAGGGCATCCCGTCGAGGCGGCGGCAGTGCGCTGGCCGCACCTCGACCGTCATTCAAAACGCCGAAACCGTGGGCATCATCCACGTAAAGCGTCGCGCCGTGACCATGGCACAGAGCGTCCAGGGATTCGATGGATGCGACATCGCCGTCCATGCTGAACACCGATTCGCTCACCAGCCATTTCATTTGGTGAGCGCTTGCTTGCAACAAAGCGCCCGCGCGTTCGACATCGAGATGCGAGTAGCGACGATGCTGGGCGCCACTCGCCAACACGCCGTCGATCAGCGAGGCATGGTTCAGGCGATCGTGAACGATGAGATCACTGTTGGAAGTGAGTGCGGTGAGTGCACCGAGATTGGCCAGGTAGCCGGAGGAGAACAGTAACGCGGACTGCATGCCGGTGAAACGTGCGAGCTCGCGTTCGAGTTCGGCGTGCAGGCTGGAACGCCCCGACAGCAAAGCGGCGCTGCCGCTACCGAAACCGTGTTGTCGCAATTCTTCCTGGACGCGGCCGACCACGCGCGGGTGCGCGGCGAGGCCGAGGTAGTCGTTGCTGGTGAAGTTGACGAGCGGCCGCCCATCGATGACGACGTCGACACCCTGCGCGTTATCGCGCTCGTCCAACTTGCGCACCCGGTACGCGGCCCGTGCGGCGTTCAGGCCGTCGGTGACGCGTGTATCGAGGGCGGCGGACACCTTGGTCGGATTCAATACTTAGGCGTGACTGTGCACGTGTTGGTCCGAGCTCAAGCCAAGACGCGCAAACAGCTGTTGGTCATTGCTGACGTCCGGGTTCGCGGTGGTCAGCAACTGCTCGCCATAGAAAATGGAGTTGGCGCCGGCAAAGAAACACAGCGCCTGCAACTCGTCGGTCATGTTGGTGCGGCCCGCGGACAGGCGCACGTGCGATGCCGGCATGAGAATGCGGGCAACGGCAACGGTGCGCACGAAGTCGATGGGATGCACCGGCGCGGCGTCGGCGAGCGGCGTGCCTTCGACACGCACAAGCAGGTTGATCGGCACGGACTCCGGATGGCTGGGCAGGTTGGCGAGCGTGCGCAACAGTTCGCCGCGGTCCTGGGTGCCTTCGCCGAGTCCGACGATACCGCCGCAGCAGACCTTGATGCCAGCGTCGCGCACGCGCTCGAGCGTATTCAAACGATCGTCGTAGGTGCGCGTGGAAATGATGTTGCCGTAGAACTCGGGCGAGGTATCGAGGTTGTGGTTGTAATAATCGAGACCGGCATCGCGCAGCTTGGCGACCTGGCTGTCGCTCAACATGCCCAGCGTGACGCAGGTCTCGAGGCCTTGGGCGCGCACACCTTCGATCAGCGGGATGACCTGGTCAAGGTCGCGATCCTTGGGGGATCGCCAGGCGGCGCCCATGCAGAAGCGCGTGGCGCCGGCGGCCTTGGCACGTGCGGCGGCCTGCAATACCTCCTGCAGCGGCAGGACCGGGTCGGCGGAAACGTTGGTATCGAAGCGAACGCTTTGCGGGCAATAGGCACAGTCCTCGGGGCAACCGCCGGACTTGATGTTCAGCAAGGTACTCAGTTGAACCTGGTTCGGATTGAAGTTGGCGCGATGCACGGTGTGCGCCTCGAACAGCAGGTCATTGAAAGGCTGCGAAAACAGCGCCCGCACCTCCGCGGCCGACCAATCGTGACGGACACCGTCGCTGGTAACCGGTTGACGAAGCTGGGCGGTTTGGGTGGTCATGGTGCAATATCCTCGTCCAGCACGGAGCTGTGGTTTGCGTTCAGGAGATCGATTGGGATGCCAAGGAACGGCAAGGTGTCGAGTTTATGGAATCGCGCGAAACTATACAAACAAACGGCCGAGGACTGGATGGTCGGTGCGACCGAGTGTTTTGTCTGTCACGGCTCGGGACGCGCTGCCACCGGCCTGTGCTACGGCTGTTACGCTGATCTGCCGACACGCGCAGCCCGTCTCAAAGCGCAGCATCGATGGCGTTGACGCCGCATGGGTCGCATTCCGTTACGAGTTTCCCGTGACGGAAGTCATTCGAGCGGCGAAATTTCAGCGGGATTTGAGCGCACTCGCGGTGCTGGCGAGCGGTTTTACCGCGGAATTCGTGGCGCCAGTGAGAACGATGGACATGCTCGTGCCGGTACCGCTGCTGCCATGGCGTTTCATGCAGCGCGGCTTCAACCAGGCGCGCGAGCTGGCAGAGCGATTGAGCGAAGTCTCGGGGGTCCCGCTACGTGAGGATGTGGCCACCAGGCGACGCTTGTGGGGCCGGGCGCAGTCCCGCCTCGATGCCGCGTCACGCAGGGCGAACATGGCAACGGCGTTCAAGGTGAAACGAGACGTGACCGGCCTGCGAATTGTCATCGTCGATGACGTCATCACCACCGGCGCGACGTGCGCGGCGCTGGCCGCGGCACTGCGTGTCGCCGGCGCCGCCCGGGTATTCGTAGTAGCCGCGGCCGCGACGCCGCGTCACCACGATTGAGGCCGCTTCAGGTGTCGAGATTAGTCACGCTGAGGGCATGGCGTTCGATGAACTCTCGACGCGGTTCCACCTGGTCACCCATCAGCGTGGAAAAGATTTCATCCGCAGCAACCGCGTCTTCGATCTTGACCTGCATGAGATTGCGGGTTTCGAGGTTCATGGTCGTTTCCCACAGCTGCTCGGGGTTCATTTCACCCAAGCCCTTGTACCTTTGAACCGTAACACCACGACGGGTTGTGTCTAACAGGCTTCCGAAGGCATCGCCCAGCGACGCTGCCGTGCTCACGTCCTCACCGCGATGAACCGTCACTGCCGACGTGTCACCCTCATCGAACATCTGGCCCAGGCGGTTCAGATGGCGGTACTCCCCACTGGAAAAGAACTCCCGCTCCAGGCGTGAAGTGAGTAAAGAACCGTTGATGACGGCACGAATCAATAATGACCAGGAATCGGAGCTTTGGTAGACCAGGTCAATGGTCGGCGATTGCCGGTCGTCACCAATGACGTGGTCGAGCGCCGCTCGGAAGGTGACCAGCCACTCATTTAAAGACTCACGCGTACCGAGTTCCGGATTTTTCAGTTCCGGAGCTCGCCGTAGCCCTTTGAGGACGATCGGTGCGTAACGCGCTTCGAGCCGCCGCTGGATCTGTTGCAGGAAAAGGAACTCTCGCCCCACCTCGATAAGCCGTTCGTCCGACAAGCGGGTGTCGCCGAGGCCGATCTCCGTGTCGTTGATGGCGAGTTCCATGAAATATGCGTCGAGCTCGGGATCGTCTTTCAGGTAGCGCTCGTTCTTGCCCTTCTTGACCTTATACAAAGGCGGCTGCGCGATATAGATATGCCCACGCTCGACGAGCTCCGGCATCTGGCGATAGAAGAACGTGAGGAGCAAGGTGCGGATGTGCGACCCGTCGACGTCGGCGTCGGTCATGATGATGATGCGGTGATAGCGCAGGCGTGAAGGATCGTATTCCTCCGTGCCAATGCCGCAGCCGAGCGCCGTGATGAGCGCGCCAACTTCGCTCGATGACAGCATTTTATCGAAGCGGGCTTTCTCAACGTTCAAGATCTTGCCTTTCAACGGCAAGATTGCCTGGTTCTTTCGATCCCGGCCTTGCTTCGCCGAGCCACCGGCCGAGTCACCCTCGACGATGAACAATTCGGAACGGGACGGATCGCGCTCCTGGCAGTCGGCCAATTTACCGGGCAGACCCGCCACGTCGAGTGCCGTCTTTCTCCTCGTCAATTCTCGCGCCTTCCTGGCTGCTTCCCGCGCCCGAGCGGCATCGATGATTTTGGCCATGATGGCCTTGGCATCCTGGGGATGCTCGATTAGGAAGGTATGCAGGTTGTCAGAAACGATCGATTCAACCGTACCTTTGACTTCACTTGAAACGAGCTTTTCTTTGGTCTGGGACGAGAACTTCGGATCGTGCAGCTTGATCGAGAGGACCGTGGTCAGGCCTTCCCGGACGTCTTCTCCCGCGATGGCGACCTTGTGCTTGGCGGCAATGCCTTCTTTTTCGAGGTATTGGTTGAGGGTTCGGGTCAACGCGGCTCGGAACCCCGCCAAATGCGTCCCACCGTCACGCTGCGGAATGTTGTTGGTATAGCAGTAAATGTTCTCCTGGTAGGAGTCATTCCACTGCATGGCCAACTCGACGCCGATATTGTCCTTCGAGCCCGAGATTTCGATGACCGCCGGATGCAGCGGCGTCTTGGTCTTGTTGAGATGCTCTACGAAAGCTGCAATACCACCTTGGTATTCGAAGTGGTCCTTCTTGTCGGAACGCTCGTCGGACAGGGAAATACTCAAGCCGGAGTTCAAGAATGACAATTCGCGCAGGCGACGCGCGAGTATGTCGTAATGAAACTCTATGTTCGTGAATATCTTGGCGCTCGGATAAAACCGGACCTCGGTACCGGTGCGGTCAGCCTCCCCGATAGCTTCAAGCGCGCCCGTGGGGTCACCTTCATGGTATTCCTGCCGCCAAAGCTTGCCTTCACGACGGATGGACAGAATCAAGCGATCTGACAGGGCGTTGACCACGGATACACCGACGCCATGCAGGCCGCCCGACACCTTGTACGAGTTGTCGTCGAACTTACCGCCGGCATGGAGCGTGGTCATGATGACTTCCGCGGCCGAGCGTTGCTCTTCCTCGTGAATGTCCACGGGAATGCCGCGGCCATCATCGGTGACGGTCACAGCGCCATCGCTATGAATTCGAACCTCGATGTTCTTGCAGTATCCCGCCAGAGCTTCGTCGACGCAGTTATCCACCACCTCGAAAACCATGTGATGGAGGCCCGTGCCGTCATCGGTGTCGCCGATGTACATGCCGGGTCGTTTTCGGACGGCATCCAGACCTTTCAGGACTTTGATGTTCTTGGAATCGTAGGTCATCGCTCTTGGCTCACGCAGCGTAGTGTTTAATGGGATCGTTCCACGTGGAACAAGCCTGTATCAGCGGGAAGAAGCGTCTGTATTTCCGACGGCTTGATAGCCGTAAAGAAACACTGGGTGGCGACTGCCTGAATATCTGCCAGCGCCAAGCTTAACATCTTGTCGTCCAGCTCGGCCGCAAGGTCGTCCACCAATAAAACAGGTGGCACCGCCGCTTGTTTAATGAACTGGGCTATGGCTGTGATCGTCAAGCAGACCACCATCTTGGATTGGCCACGAGAGAGCTTCTTGGAAACGGCCCGCCCCGCTCTCCAGAGGGAAAGATCCGCCCGATGAGGGCCGGCCAAGGTATAACCGAGGTCCACGTCCCTTTCCCAATCACTTCGTAATTGTTCGCCCAAGCTTGAGGAAGTGTCCCAACCAGGAGAGAACTCGAATCGCAGGTCTCCTTGAGCAAGGCCGGGAATATGGCTGGCCTCCAGCTTGTTATTGATAGCGGTCACGAGCGACATGCGGTTGTTATTGATAGCTTCACCCACGTCTTGCAGCTTTTCCTCCCAGTAGGCGGCTTGGGATCTCATGTGGGGAAGCCGCAATAGTTCATTCCTTTGTCGCAGCGCGTGGCGGTATTCCTTCCATAATCCTACGTAATCATGTTTCACGTGGAACAAGGAACGGTCGAGTAGCGACCGTCTGTTACTAGGATTCTCACCTAAAAGGTCTGGCGCTCTCGAATTAATAACCAGCACTGGGAAGTCGCGCGCCAATACCGAAGCTGCGCTAACTGTCTGGCCATCGAACGTAATGCTCGTTTCGGCCTTTTGCTTTTTGACGACTATTGTCGAAGTACCGAATTCGCCCTTCCCCTCCACTTCCGCTGTAATCGAAAGGCCCTTTGCTCCTGCCAATACCAAATCGGTTGACCGGCCGGAGAGGAAAGATTTTCCGATGCTTGCGATGTACAACCCTTCCAGCAGCGATGTCTTACCGCTGCCATTAGCACCGTAGATCAGGTTGTTACCGCGGGTAGGCCGGTAATCGACTTCAGAGAAACAGCGAAGATTGACCGCCTTAAGTGAAATAAACCTCATCAGGCTGGACAAACGTAGTCGCTTCGCTGGAAGGCCGGACCACTAGAAAGCATGCAATTGAAATACATGGGGAGCGCACTCAGAGACGCATAGGCATCACGACATAACGGGAAGTCGCGTCGTCCGGTGCCTGCATCAAGCAACTGCTCTGTGCATCAATCAAATCGAGCCTTACCGTATCCGAACGCATTACACCGAGGACATCGAGCAAGTAAGAAACATTGAATCCGACTTCTACGGCGGCTCCGCTGTATTCGACTTCGATCTCCTCTTCCGCTTCTTCCTGTTCCGGGTTATGAGCTACGGCGGTCAGAAGATTTTTCTTTAAAATCAAACGGATGCCGCGAAATTTCTCGTTTGAGAGGATGGAAGCGCGACTCAAACCAGCGCGCAGGGACTCACGGCTCGCTACCACGCGGTTGTCCGTTTCGCGAGGTATGACCCGTTCGTAATCCGGGAAGCGGCCATCGACGAGCTTGGTGGTCAGGGATTGGTCTCCCGAGGTCACCCGAAAGTGATTTTCACCGACAGCTATCTGTGCTGACGTGCTGTTGGGGTTGAGCAGGCGCACAATCTCGAGGACGCCTTTGCGCGGCACGATACATTGCCTCGGCGTCTCCAATGAAATTTCGACCGCCTTGTCGGTCATCGCCAAACGGTGACCATCCGTCGCCACGGCGCGAATACGGCTACTGTCGATCTCCAGTAATAGGCCATTGAGGTAGTAGCGGACATCCTGGTGAGCCATGGCAAAACTGGTGCTCTCCAGGAGATCCGAGAGCGTTTCGGTAGGCAATTCGAGGTTCACGCTTGATTCGAAGGCGCCAATGCTCGGGAATTCGTCGGCATTCATGGTTGCCAGGGAAAAGCGACTTCTGCCTGAGGCGATTTTTGCCTTGGCTCCGGAAGACTCGATGGTCATCTCCGATTCGGCCGGCAACGCTCGGCAGATATCGAAAAGCTTCCTGGCTGGCAGAGCGACGCTGCCTTGTTCGGCAACCGGGTTTTTAATGAGGCTCACGAGCTCGACTTCCATATCGGTCGCGGTTACCTGGATCCCCTCGTCCCCGGCAACAATGAGGACGTTGCTCAAAATCGGTAAGGACTGCCGGCGTTCCACCACGTTATTGGCAGCCTGGAGAACAGGTAACAATATTTCTCTTGTGATTTTGATCTTCATTGTTGTTTCTGTTTTAAGCGCAACGAATATCGGGGATAATATTTATCTTATTGAATTTAAAGATAAATTATCCATTTTCCAGGCGGCTTGCCAGAGGCGTTACCTGTGTATAAGCGGTGAACGAAAGCGGCCAGAATCGAAGCGATCATTTTGTTCACAACTTGCTCTCGCACTTACCTTCAAGTTGTCAGGATCCTTTCGAGATTGGCGTAGTCTTCCTGGATCCGGGAATCGCTGGCTTTCAGTTCGGCGACTTTGCGACACGCGTGAATGACCGTCGTGTGGTCTCGGCCGCCGAAGGCATCGCCTATTTCCGGAAGACTATGGTTAGTCAATTCCTTGGATAAGGCCATCGCTACTTGTCGCGGCCGCGCAATCGAACGGGTTCGGCGCTTCGAAAGCAGGTCGGCTACCCGTACTTTGTAATATTCGGCGACTGTTTTTTGGATGTTGTCCATGGTGATGAGGCGGTCCTGCAGGGCGAGCAAGTCTCGCAGGGCCTCCTTGGCGAACTCGAGCGTGATGGGGTTTCCCGTGAAGTGGGCGTTTGCCACCACCCTGTGAAGCGCGCCTTCCAGCTCCCGGATATTGGAGCGGAAACGTTTGCCGATGAAGAACGCCACCTCATGGGGCAGGTCGACGTTGCTTTGCTGGGCTTTGCGCATGAGGATGGCCACGCGCGTTTCCAGTTCCGCCGGCTCGATTGCCACCGTCAAACCCCATCCGAAGCGGGATTTCAATCGCTCCTCGACCCCGGAGACTTCTTTCGGGTAGCGATCGCAGGTCAGGACTATCTGTTGCTGGCCTTCCAGCAACGCGTTGAAAGTATGGAAGAACTCTTCTTGAGAACGCTCTTTGCCGGCGAAAAACTGAATGTCGTCGATAAGCAAGGCATCGACCGAGCGATAAAACCGTTTGAACTCGTTGATGGCGTTGTGTTGCAAGGCCTTGACCATGTCGGCAACGAAGCGCTCCGAATGCAGATACACCACCTGTGCCGATGGCTTCTGAGCGATGATGAGATTGCCTACCGCGTGCATGAGATGCGTCTTGCCCAAGCCGACACCGCCGCAAATGAACAGTGGATTGTAGGCTTTTCCATGATTTTCCGCAACTTGCAATGAAGCTGCGCGCGCCAGCTGGTTGGATTTGCCTTCCACGAAACTCTCGAAGGTGAAGTCCGGCTTGAGCCCGCTGACACGCCTGACACCAGGTTCCGCCTTCTTGGCCGGCGCATCCATAGGCGCTTTTGCTACGGTCGGCGCGACTGCCGCCACGGGCTCAGGCTTGGGGGCGCTGACACTGCCTATGCCCATGGACACGTTGAACGCGCCTACCCCGGACAACTGGTCCAGGATCGCCCGAATGCGGGAGCCGTACTTGTCGCGGATCCAATCGAGAACAAAGCGATTCGGGGCAAGGATCTCCAGCCCTTGGTCCAGTTCAACCGCCTGCAAAGGTCGGATCCAGGTATTGAACTGCTGGGCGGTGAGCTCTCTTTCAAGCTGTACCAGGCACTGCTGCCAAATCGATTGCTGCACGTCGGATTGCTTTTCTTATGGGTATTTCGGTCGGGGCTCAGCGAGTTTATACGCCTTGACCCACCTTATCCACAGGCCGGATTGGGGCGCGGGTAAAGTTCGGAAACATTGACATGATTCCGCCACTTACCTACCATCACGCGCCTTTCGAGCGCCCCGTCCGCGCACGAACCACGTCTCGTGCCGGTCGCAAACCAAATCAAACGATGGATTCAAGATGAAAAGAACATTTCAACCGAGCCGGCTCAAGCGCGTCCGCAACCATGGCTTCCGCGCGCGTATGAAAACCAAGGGCGGCCGGCGCGTTCTTAAGGCCCGACGCGCTCGTGGTCGGCTGCGATTGACTCCCAACTGATATCCGCCCCCGGCGGTGCCGACGCTGACCCGCCTTCGAGAAGATTTCGACCCGAGCAGCGTCTGCGCGCCTCGGCGGACTTCACGGCGCTTCTCGAAGCCGGTCACCGTTACAACGACGCGTGGTTCGTCATCTATTACCGCGTCAATGCCGCCGACGGGGCCCGACTCGGTCTCGCCGTCAGCAAACGGGTGGCACGCAAAGCTACCCGTCGCAACCAGCTCAAAAGGCTGATCCGCGAAACCTTTCGCGGTGTGAGCCGGGGCCTGCCATCCTTGGACATCTTCGTCTTGCTCAAGCCCCTTGCCGCGACAGTCGACTGTGAAGACCTACGCGGCAGCGTCGCGCGCGCTTTCAGCCGACTGAATGCCAACCAGGCGCGTCCCTCCAAGACACGCAAACGATAAAGAAGCATCCTTCGACACCATGGAACATCTACGCCTGATATTGATCGTGGCGCTCACCTTCACCGGTTTCCAGCTCTGGGAGGCGTGGCAAAAGGACTACGGTCCTGCCCCCTCGACCACGACAACAACGGCAGCGCCGACAGCCGCGCCTCCGGTCAGCTCCGCGCCCGCGACACCGGCGCCCGGTACCAACGCATCGCAAGCCTCCGCCGTCCCCAACGACACGGCCGCGCCGGCTGCCACGGCACCGAGCATCATCACCGCCACGAGCGACCTGTTCGAACTCCAGATCTCGACCGCGGGCGCCACTCTCCAAAGCGTGAAATTGCTGCATTACCCGGTCAGCAGCGCCGCCGGTGCACCGCCTGTCGAACTGCTGGGAAGCGACGACAGCCGCGTGTTCGTGCAGGAAAGCGGCCTCACCGGATCCGATGGTTTGCCCACGCACCACAGCGTCTACACCGCCGAAGCCAGCACCTACCAGCTTGCCGATGGCGCCGAGAATCTCACCGTGCCCTTACGCTGGACCACGCCCACCGGTGTGACGGTCGAAAAGCGCATCATCATCCAGCGCGGCAGCTACGCGATTACTATCGAACATGAAGTGATCAACAACGGCAGCGAGCCGCTGCGTGCGCACTTGTATGAACAGCTCAAGCGCAACGACGAATCCTCGCGCCGCGGCATGATCTACACATTTACCGGGCCCGCTCTTTCAACGCCTGATAAGCGCTTCGCCAAGTTCAAGTTCGACGACATCAAGGACAAGCCCATCGCCGTCTCCGCCGCGGGGGCATGGGTGGGCATCATCCAGCACTACTTTGTCACCGCTCTCATCCCACCGCCCGAAACCGCCTACAGTTTCTATTCGAAGATCCTCGACGACAGCCATTACCTGGTCGGCTACCAGGGCCCGGAAGTCGCCATCGCGCCCGCCGCGAAACAAACCTTGAGCAGCCGCGTGTACATCGGCCCGAAGCGTCACGACATCATCACCGACATCGCTCCGGGGTTGGAACTCAGCGTCGATTTTGGCTCGCTGTGGTTCATCGCCAAACCGCTGTTCATGACCCTGCGTGCGATTCATGACATGACCGGCAACTGGGGCTACGCCATCATCCTCGTGACCTTGCTGTTGAAGTTGTTGTTCTTCCCGCTGTCCGCCGCCGGCTACCGTTCGATGGCCAACATGCGTCGCGTGCAACCGCGCATGCTTGCGCTGCGAGAACGCTTCGGTGACGACCGCGCACAGCTCAACCAAGCGATGATGAAGCTGTACAAGGACGAGAAGATCAACCCGCTGGGTGGTTGCCTGCCCATCCTCATCCAGATCCCGGTCTTCATCGCGCTTTACTGGGTGCTGCTCGAGAGCGTCGAGATGCGGCAGGCGCCGTTCATCCTGTGGGTGCAAGACCTGTCGGAAAAAGATCCGTACTTCGTGTTGCCACTGTTGATGGGTATCAGCATGTGGGGTCAGCAAAAACTGAATCCCGCGCCCATCGATCCGATGCAAGCGAAAGTCATGCAGGTCATGCCGGTGATGTTTACCGCGTTCTTCGCGTTCTTCCCGTCGGGGCTCGTGCTCTACTGGTTCGTGAACAACATGTTGTCCATTGCCCAGCAGTGGCAGATCACCCGCGCCATCGAGGCCAAAGCGGCCTGACGTTCCGCCCATGACGGCGACCGATACCATCGCCGCCATTGCCACCGCGCCGGGCCGCGGCGCCCTCGGTGTGATCCGCGCATCGGGGCCCGCCGTGCCAGCGCTGCTGCAAGCGCTGGTCGGCGCCCTGCCGCCCGCCCGCCAAGCGAGTTATCGCGCTTTCAATGGCGTGGACGGCGCGCCGCTCGATGCGGGCCTCGTCATCTACTTCCCCGCGCCAGCGTCCTATACCGGCGAACACGTCTGCGAACTGCACAGCCACGGCAACCCCGTGCTGCTCCACGCGCTGCTGCAGGCCTTGTGCGGTCTCGGCGCCCGCCTGGCGCGCCCGGGCGAATTCTCCGAGCGTGCGTACCGTAACGGCAAACTCGATCTCGCCCAGGCCGAAGCGGTCGCCGATCTCATCGAAAGCCGCTCCCTGCGCGCCGCGCGCTCGGCCTTGCGCACGCTGAAGGGCGAGTTTTCAACCCGCATCCACGCACTCGTCGATGAAATGACGCGATGCCGTGTGGCTTTCGAGGGCGCCATCGATTTCCCCGACGACATCCCGGGCGACATACTCGCCGCCGCCGAATATCCGCGCATCGATGCGCTGCGTAACGCCATCGGCACCCTGCTCGTGAGCGCGCAGCAAGGCGCGAAGCTCAATCTCGGCGCGACCGTCGCGATCGTCGGCGCGCCCAACACCGGCAAGTCGACCTTGCTCAATCGCCTGGCGCGCGCGGACAAGGCCATCGTCAGTGCCATCCCCGGCACCACCCGCGACATCATTGAAATCGATACCTTGATTCGCGACGTGCCGGTACGCCTGTGCGACACCGCCGGCTTGCGCGAGACTCATGACCCCATCGAACGCGAAGGCATACGCCGCGCCAACGAGGTGATGAGCAGCGCCGACCTGGTGTTGCTCATGACCGATCATCCCGAGCCCGCGAGCATCGATGCGCTGTACATCGAACTTGGCCAGGCGCCGCCGCCCGATACCCGCGTGCTCGTCGTGCACAACAAAATCGATACGCGCGGCGCACCCGCGGCACGCTGCCAGGCGGAAGGCGGCGACCACATCTTTATCTCCGCCAAAGACGGCACGGGCCTGGACCTGTTGCTGGAAACCCTGGCCGAGCTGCTCGATGTCGAGAGCACCGAAGAGAACGAATTCGTGGCCCGCGCCCGCCATGTCGCCGCCCTGGAACTCGCTCGCGGCGAACTTCTTCCCCTTGACCTCGATCTTGCACGCCACGCCCCGGAGCTGACGGCCGAAGGACTGCGCCGCGCCGCCGACGCGCTGCATTCGATCGTTGGCGGTGGCGGCAGTGAAGCGCTATTGGGAGAGATCTTCTCGCGCTTCTGCATCGGCAAGTGATGACGCACCCATCCGCCGAAGCCCAGCGCCTGCTGGTCGTCACGCTCAGCAATATCGGCGACGTGGTCATGACCACGCCGCTGTTCGAAGCGCTGGCCACGACTTACCCCGGCACGCTCATCGACGTGTTCGCCGATCCCCGCTCTGCCGCCTTGCTCGCGCCGGCGCCCTATGTCGGCGAGATCTTTCTCTACAACAAGCGCGCCGGCTGGCGCGCGCGCGGCGCACTGCTGCGCGCGTTACGTCGACGTCGTTACCGTGTGGTCGTCGATTTGCGCAGTCCCATCCTGGCCTACCTGCTGCGCGCTGATCTGCGTTTGCGTAAACCCCATCAACGCATCGAAGGTTGCCACGCGGTGGAAGAACACTTCGCCGCCCTGCGACCCTTGCTGGGTGACGAGGCGCCTCCGCCCTGTCGTCTGTACCTTGCCCGCGAACACCGCGAGGCCGCCGAACAACTGCTGGCGACGCTGCCCGGCCGCAGTTGGTTGGCCATTGCGCCCGGCGCCAACTGGCCCGGCAAAAAATGGCCACGTCATCATTACCGTACCCTGCTGCAGTTGGCGGCGACGCATTTCGATGGCGCTATCCTGCTCGGCTCGGCGCAGGACTGCGCTGACGTCCTGGCGCTCGAAGGCGTGTCGCTGCCGACGCTCAACTGCGTGGGCAAGACCAGTCTCGGCAGCGCCGCCGCGCTGCTGGCGCGCGCGCGCGCCTTCGTTGGCAACGACTCCGGGCTCGGCCACATGGCGGCGGCCATGAATACACCTAGCCTCACGGTATTTGGCCCCGGCCAACCACAACGCTATCGACCGTGGGGTGCGCACGCGCATACCGTGCTCGCGCCCAACGAGGACCTCGAGGCGCTGACGCCTGAAGTGGTGTGGCGGGCCTTGCAAGACCTGGTTGAAGAAACGCGGGACCACACTCCATGCGCATAGCCCACATCATGTTGGCGCGTGGCTTCGGCGGCGCGGAACGATTTTTCGTCGATATGGCGCGGGCCCTTGCTGAGCGTGGCCACTCGGTGCTGGCGCTGGGCGACGCGCGTGGCGTCGCGCTGTCGCATCTGCAAGCTCACGCCAATGTCGAATGCGTGGCGGTGCGTTGCCACGGCAATTGGGACGTTTTCGCGCGGCGCGCCATCGCTCGCCATCTCCAGGCGTTTGCGCCCGCCATCGTGCAGTGTCATCTCGCGCGCGCCGCGCTGCTCGGTGGTCAGGCCGCCCACGCCGACGGTCTGCCCACCATCGCCAAAACCCACAACCTGGTCGACGCCAAGTACTACCGCGACATCGATGCCCTGGTGCCGACCACCCACGCGCAAGCAGCGCATCTCGCGGCGCAAGGCATCAGCGCCGCGCGCATCCACAAGATCCCAAACTTTTCGGCCATGGCGCCGATCGCCGCGGTGGACCGTGTCGCGTCGCGTCCCTGGATCATCAAGAGCGCCGGCCGCCTGGTACCGAAGAAGGGCTACGCGGCGCTGCTCGATGCATTCGCGCGCCTCCTGAAGGACGGCGTCGACGCGCGCCTGGTACTCGGCGGTGACGGACCGGAAGCTTCGCGTCTGCAAACCCAAGCCTCGCGACTGGGGATCGCCGAGCGCGTCACGTTCGCGGGATGGATAGACGACGTTGCAGGATTTCTCGGCGATGCCCACCTGTTCGTGCTGCCGTCCCACGACGAACCCTTCGGCATCGTGGTACTGGAAGCCATGGCGCGCGGCATTCCGATAGTCACCACGCCCACCGTGGGACCGCGCGAGATCCTGGATGACGACAGCGCCTGCTTCGCGGCCCGTGACGATGCCGCGGCCCTGCATGTCGCCGTGTCGCAATCGCTCGGCGACTATGCCCGCGCCTGCGCACGCGCCGCCACCGCGCTGGCGATCTTCCGCGATCTCTACAGCACCGAGGTGGTGCTTGCGCGCTATCTCGACCTATATTCCGCGCTCATCGCCGAGCACCCCCGCCGCAGCCAGACGTGACCACACCGCGTCGACGCTGAGCGCGGCGAGGTTCGAATCATGCGCATCGCAGGCGATCACATGCTGCGCCTGGCCGAGCGCATGGTTGCGCCGCCAGTCGCTGGGTCCGAACAGACCGAACACCGGAATGCCGGCCGCCGACAGCGCATGCATGGGCCCCGAATCGTTGGTCACGGCAAAGCGCGCGTGGCGCCCGAGTTCCGCCAGCGCCGCGATGTCGAAGGCGCCCGTCGCATCGATGCCGCCGACGCGCGCAAGCTCGCGATTACGCTCACGGTCCGGCTCGGCGCCCAAGCACACCACCTGCATGCCCTGCGCGACCAGCCGCGCGGCAAGGCCGGCAAAATGCGGCCAGATCTTTTCCGGGCGTGTCGCACTCGCGCCCGCATGCAGCAATACGCGCCGCGCAACGGCGCCCGGATGCGCCGCGCACCAGGCCGCCACCCGCGCGCGCGTGGCATAGTCAGCGGGCAGGCACGGCCGTGTGTCGATGTCATGGATGCCGGCGCTCGCCAGCACCGCGCGCATGCGCTCGAAGATATGACTCTGGCCGCGCCACGCGTCCGCCGGATGATGGGTGTAGGGATAGCGATTGTGGTTGCCGACCCGCTCGCGGGTGCCGGACAATGCGCACCACACGCCGGTGCGATCGTTGGCCTGCAGATCGTAAATGCGGTCGAAACGCATTGCGCGCAGCCATGTCACTACCTCGAGATTATTGCGCCAGCCGCGGCGGGCCACGCTCTTCACCCGGTAGCGGCGCCAGTCGGCAAACAGTGGCGCAAAGGCCGGCGTGGTCATGAGCGTGAGTTCGTCATCGAGGTGGTGGCGCGCGATGGCCGCCAGCAAGGGCGTGGCCATCACCACGTCACCGAGCGCGCCGAGTTTGATCACCAGCACCTTGCCCACTATGTCGACACCCGCTCCACGGTCCTGCTCATGACGCCAAGTTTGCAACAGATCCTGGGATTTCATTTCCACGCCTGGCGCCGTGGTCTCGGCAACTTCGCGCTCCTGAGCCAGCGTCACTGCGTCGGCCAGATCGCGAGCATGCACCAGTCCGGTACCCACTGGCTGAAGTTCATGCTGGCCAATGCCCTATCTTACCAATACGGTACGCCGCCCCCGGCCTACAACCACGCCAATGACATCATCGGCGGCCCCAAGGACCCGATCGTCTACCCGGAGCTGCCGCGCCTTATCAGCAGCCATTCGATGCCGCATCCGCTGCTGACCCATGCCTGCATGCAACGCCGCTTCGGGCTGCCGAAATACCTGGTGCTGGTGCGCGACCTGCGCGCCTCGCTGGCGTCGAACTACGTGAAATGGCGGCAACGTTACGGCGTCGATTTCTCCACCTACGTGCGCGGCGACGTGCGCGGGCGCGCCTACAACAGTGACCTGTGGTGGACGCTGCGCTTTCTGAACGCGTGGGGAGATGCCGCTGCCCGCGCGCCGCATAACGTGATGGTGCTGCGTTACGAAGACCTGCAGGCCGCGACCACCAATGAACTCGCACGTGTCGTCGCCTTCTTCGCGCTCGAGCTGTCGAGCGACGCTATCGGACATGGTGTCGCCCAGTCGGATAAACGCAGCATGGCGGCACGCGACGACCCGCGGCGGCCGCCGGGCGCAGTGCGCGTGGACGGCGAGCAGGCGCAGCCCGGCTACAGCATGGACGACCACGCTTTCATCGCGGCCGCCACGCGCCGCTGCCTGCGCCATCACTTCGGTTACGACTACGCGCGTCCCTGGCTCGCGACCTCGGCGTAGACCGCGAGCGTCGCACGCTGCAGCGCTTCGACCGTGTAAGGATGCTCGCGCGGCACGGGCTTAGGATCGGCGAGCAGCGCGGCAACGCGATCGGCGGCGGCGCCCACATCGCCCTTCGGCACCAGGCCGTGCGGGAAACAGTGGCTGAGGATCTCCGCCGTGCCGCCATAGTCGTAACCCACCACCGGCGTGCCGACACTCAGGGCTTCGATGGTGGTGCGGCCGAAGGCCTCCGGCTCGGTGGTGAGCGAACAGGCGATGGTCGAGACAGCCAGCAATTCGCGCAGATCGCTGCGCTGCCCGAGGAAACTCACGTCGTCGTTCAGGCCCAGGGCCGCCACGCGTGCGCGCAATTCGTCTTCGAACGCACGTTTGCGCGGATGGGCGGCGCCGGCAATGAGACCGTGCACCGCCAGCCCGCGCTGGCGCAGCAGCGCCATCATCTCGATGAAATCGAGCTGGCCTTTCCAGCGCGTCAGGCGTGCCGGCAGGATCAGCAGCGCGCGGCCCGCGAGCGCGCCGTACTGCGCCCGCCATGCCGCCATCCACGTCGCGTCGGGTTTGAAATCGTAACTGTAGAGCGCGCGATCGACGCCGCGCGGAATGACGGTGATGCGCGCCTTATCGACCTCGGCATAGTTGCGCGTGACATAGTCGCGGATGAAATCCGAAATCGCGATGACGCGCGTGCCGCTGACCATGATGCGTGAATAGCGATTGACGCTGTAGGGCCCGTGCACGGTCGTCACCCACGCCGGACGATGCGACGCCGGCAGAGCGCGCAGCGCGAGGTAGCCTATCCACGCCGGCAGGCGTGAACGCGCGTGCACCACGTCGACGCCATGTTCCAATATCAAGCCGCGCAGCTTGCCGATCAAACGCAGGGTCGACAGGCGCTTCTCGCCGATCGCAAGCGTCAGGTGCTCGGCGCCGCAGGCCTCGAGTTCCGGCACCAAGCGGCCGCCCGCGCTCACCACCAGCGCGCGATGGCCGGCCGCCACCAGCGCCTCGGCAATCTGGATGGTGCCTCGCTCCACGCCGCCGACATCGAGCTGCGGCAGCAACTGCATGACTGTCAGCCGGCGCGTCATGACGGCGTGACCGCCAGCGGCCAGCGCGCGAGGATGAGATCGGCGAAGCGATCTGCTTCGCGCAGCAACGGCGGCTCGTGGTTCCGCAACGAGGCCTGGTCGGACAGCTTCATGACGAGGCCGCGCGCATGCAGATCCGCCGCAATCGCGGTGATGCGATCGTCGCGCCGCGCCGGCACCTCCAGTACCCCGACGCGCGCGCCGGCGCTCAAGGCTTCGTAGATCATCGACACGCTGTCGGCGCTCACCCACACCTCGGCGGCGCGCGCCAGGAGCCCGGGCAACCAGTCCACGGGCGTATCGCGATGGCTGTGGAACTCGATGCCCGGGTATGCGGCCAGCGCGTTGCCGAGCTCCGGCGGTGAACGCCGCGAGTCGCTCACCACCCAGCGCATGCGCGGCGCGTGGCGCAGCAACACGGCGAGCTGCGCGAGCAGTCCCTCCGTGTGCCAGCCATGATGGCCGGACGGTCCGCCCAACAGCACCACGCCCAGGGTCGCATCGCGCTCCGCGCCCGCGCGCATCGGGTTGAGCGGGCCCTCGCTGACTTCGACATGCGGGCCGGCGCGCAGGCCATCATGGCGCGGCACGATGCACAGGTCGAAACAGGCGGTCGGCAGCTGCGGTCGCATCAGGTAGACCGTGCGTCCGCCGCGTGCCCGGCGCGTGGCCAGCATCGGCAGCACACAGGCGCGCCCGGCGCCCAGCACCAGGTGCGGCGCGGGCAGATGCCGCCACGCCGGCAGCACGCCGCGCGCGACGTCGATGAGCCGCGTCAACGGTGAGACCGGTACCGGCAGGCGATGATGTTCGAGGGGAGTTCGGGCGGCGAGGGCTTCGAGCAAACCCTCGCACTGGCGTTCGTGACCGCGTTTGCCGTCGGTCCATTGCCACACCACCAGCGCGCGATTCATGGCAGCACCGCGCGCCGGCCGCGTTTCATTTGACCAGTGTGAGCCACTCCGGCGGGCACTTGCGCCGGCCTTCGACGAGGTCGAGGTAGATACCCTGCAGCTTCTGCGTGATGGGCCCGATGGAGCCCTTGCCGATCTGGCGATTGTCGAGTTCGCGGATCGGCGTGACCTCGGCGGCGGTGCCGGTGAAGAAGCATTCGTCGGCGATGTAGACCTCGTCGCGGGTGATGCGCTTCTCTTCCACCTCGATGCCTTCCTCGCGCGCGATCTGCATGACGGTGTCGCGCGTGATGCCTTCCAGCACCGAGGTCAGGGACGGCGTGTAGAGCTTGCCACGGCGCACGATGAAGATGTTCTCACCGCTGCCCTCGGCCACCATGCCGTCGGCATCGAGCAGCAGCGCTTCGTCGTAGCCGTCGCGCGCCGCTTCCTGCAGCGCGAGGATCGAATTGATGTAGTTGCCGCAGGCCTTGGCGTGGGCCATCACGCTGTTGACGAGGTGGCGGGTGTAGGACGAGGTCTTGATGCGGATGCCCTTGGTCAGCGCATCGGCGCCGAGGTAGGCGCCCCAGAACCACGCGGCAACCGCCACGTGGGTGGAGAGATTCTGCGCATGCAGGCCCATGCCTTCCGAGCCGTAGAAAGCCAGCGGGCGGATATAGGCGGTTTCGAGCTTGTTCTCGCGCACGCTGGCGATGCAGGCCTCGGCCACCTGTTCGTGCGTGAAGGGCATCTTCATCTCGAGAATGTGGCAGGTGTCGAAGAAGCGCTTCACATGATCGTCGAGGCGGAATATGGCCGTGCCCTTGGCGGTCTTGTAGGCGCGGATGCCTTCGAACGCGCCGACGCCGTAATGCAGCGAATGGGTCAATACATGGACGTTGGCGTCGCGCCACGGGACCAGCGCCCCATCCATCCAGATCACTCCATCGCGATCGGCGTAACTCATGTGCTCTCTCCTGCGTGTGCTTGCGGACTTAAGACGGTGTTCCAGATCTCGCGGACTTCCTGGCGCTGCGCTTGAAACACGTGGGCATCCACCAGCCCGTCTATCTGTTGCAAGGCGCAGCGGTGCAGCTCGGCACGATAGGCGAAATAGGCATCGTGCAGGCCGCGGCACAGCGTGGCCGGCAGCAAACCCAGGTCAGCGATAGTCTCGAGGAGTCGCAGGTTGTCGGTCCAGGCGAGCAGCGACGGATGTGCGCCGGCCCACCGAAGGACGGCGTATTGCACCATAAATTCAATGTCAGTAATACCTCCGGGCCCGTGCTTCAAGTCGAAGCTCGCGGCATTGCCGCGATCGAGCTCCTTGCACATGCGCTCGCGCATTTCGACGATGTCGCGCTTGAGCGCCTCGCCATCACGCGGCCGCGCCAGCACCTCGGCACGGATGTCGCCGAAGCGCGCGGCGAGCCTGTCATCACCCGCAATCGCTCGCGCACGCACCAGCGCCTGGTGTTCCCACACCCACGCTTCGCGCAGCTGATAGCTGGCAAAAGCTTCGCAGTTGGTGACCAGCTGACCGGCCGCGCCGCTGGGCCGCAGACGCGTGTCCACCTCGTAGGTCGCGCCGGACGGCGTGACCGTGGCAAGGATGTGGATCAGGCGCTGCACGAGGCGGCTGAAGAACACGTTGTTCTCCACCGCGCGCTCGCCCTGGGTGCGCTGATCCTCGCCGTGGCTGTCGTGCAGGAAGACCAGATCGAGGTCCGACCCGTAGCCGAGCTCCCAGCCGCCGAGCTTGCCGTAGGCGACCACCGCGATGTGCGCCGTGCGGCGCCTGTCGCCCTCGATGCAGCCGGGCTCGCCGTGGCGCGCGACGAGATCGCGCCACGCCAGCGCGAGCGCGGCGTTGACGCAGGCCTCGGCGATGTAGGTGAGCTGGTTGCTGACCTCGGCTATCGGGAACTGGCCGGTGATGTCGCTGGCCGCCACGCGCAGCACCTGGCTGTTCTTGAACGTGCGCAGCGTTTCCATCGCCACTTCCAGATCGACCGCCTCGCCGAGTTGTTCGGCCAGCAGTGCGTGCAGTCGTGACTGGTCGGGTGGCGCGTACAGCGTGCGCGCGTCCAGCAGTTCGTCGAGCAGCAGCGGATGACGGGTGATCTGCTGCGCGATCCAGCCGCTGGCCGCGAACAGTTCGATGAGGCGCGCCAGCGCATCGGGGTTGTCGGCCAGGAAAGCGAGATACACGCTGCGGCCCGCCACCGCGCGCAGCAGCGCGGCCACGCGTTGCAGGGTTTCGTCCTTGAGCGCGCGCGTGCACGCCCACTCGAGCAGGGTGGGCATGATGCGATCGAGGCGCGCACGACTGTGCTGGCTCAAGCGCGCCTGGAAGCGTTCGGCCTTGAGCGCGAGCACCAGCTCAGCCAGCACCGCGCTGTCGGCGCGACCGAGTTCCACCAGCCGCGCGCCGAGCGGCTCGTCTTCGCTGGCCTGCTGCCACAGGCTCTCCCACACGCTGACGCTGGCGGCGGCGTCTTCATCGGGCGCGCCGGCCGGTTTCAACAGCGCCGCGAACAGCGCGCGGGTGGCGTGGCGATGGCGGTTCAATTCGGCCTGCAGCGCATCCCAGTCGGCAAAACCCGCGGCGAAGGCGATGCGCGCGCGTTCCTTATCGTCGCGCGGCAGGCTGTGGGTCTGTTCGTCGCGCACCTGCTGCAGACGATGTTCGACCATGCGCAGGAAGCGGTAACTGGCACTGAGCGTCGCCACCTCGTCGGCTTCCAGCAGGCCGAGTTCCGCGCACGCCTTGAGCGTCGGCATGAGGGCGCGCTGTCGCAGGCGCGCCTCGCGGCCGCCGCGCGTCAACTGGAACAGCTGGCCGGTGAATTCGATTTCGCGTATGCCGCCGCGTCCGCGCTTGACGTTGTCATTGAGCGCGGTGCTGCTGGTCTCGCGATCGATCAGCGCTTTCATTTCACGCAGCGCGTCGAGCGCGCCGAAATCGAGATAGCGTCGGAACACGAACGGTCTCACCAGCGCTTCCAGTGCCAGCCGACAGCGTTCGTCGCCGCACAGCGCGCGCGCCTTGATCAAGGCATAGCGTTCCCAATCGCGCCCATGCAGCGCGTAGTAGTGTTCGATGGCGGCCAGGCTGCTGGTCAAGGGCCCGCTGTCGCCGAAAGGACGCAGGCGCATGTCGACGCGGAACACGTAGCCGTCGGCGGTCTTGTCATTCAAAAGGCCGATGAGCTCGCGCCCGACGCGGTCGAAATATTCCTGGTGTTCGATGTCCTTGCGCCCGCCGCGGGTTTCGCCGTCGTTCTCGTAGATGAACAGCAGATCGATGTCCGACGAGAAGTTGAGCTCGCCGCCGCCGAGCTTGCCCATGCCCAGCACCAGCAGGCTTTGCGGCTGGCCGTGCTCGTCACAGGCGCGTCCGAAGCGCGGTGCGAGTGCGTCCTGTGCAAAGCGCACGCTGCGCGTCACCACCGCGTCGGCGAAGGCGCTGAGTTCGCCCATGATGGTATCGACGTCGACGCCGAGCTCGAGGTCGCGCCATGCGATGCGGACCATTTCGGCGCGCCGCAGAATGCGCAGCGCGGACTTGGCGGCGGCGCTGTCGTGGCAAGTCGCGAGCGCGGCGTCGAGCAGCGCGTCGTAGTCTGCCCGCGTGCGTGCCACGCCCAGGTCGGGCGCGGCCATCATGGCCAGCATCTCGGCCGGCCGGCGAATGGCGTACTCGGCCACGAACAGGCTCTTGGCGAAGGCCGCCCCGAGGCGCGCGCGCAGGTCGCCGGCGAGCGCGTCGGCCGCCGCCGCGCCGGCCGCGTCGTCGAAGCGCTCGAGCAGGCGCGCGGTGTCGTCGCCGAGTATCGCGGGCAGTGCCGCCAGTTCGTTCATGCCGTCATTCCACAGGTGTCGCGTTTCGCCATCGCGGTTGATCTATCGCGCCGTGGCGGTGAAACTCGAAATTCGCCGCGCGCCGCCTGCGCGGCATTGTCCATCAAAGTTTCATACACCGTCATGAGCAGCACGCCGCGTCTGATCAGCAAATTGCCGGATGTCGGCACCACCATCTTCACCATCATGTCGCAGATGGCGGCCGACCATGGCGCCATCAACCTGTCGCAGGGCTATCCCGATTACGACGGTCCGGCGGCGCTGACCGAGCGCCTTGCCTGGTACACCACGCATGGCCACAACCAGTACGCGCCGCTGGCCGGCATCGCCCCGCTGCGCGCGCAGGTGGCCGCCAAGGTCGAGCGCTTCTACGACCACCGCATCGACGCCGACACCCAGGTCACCGTCACGCCCGGTGCGACCGAGGCCATCTTCTGCGCGGTGCACGCGGTGGTGCGGCCAGGTGACGAGGTCATCATGTTCGACCCGGTCTACGACAGCTACGACCCGGCGGTGCGCCTCGCCGGCGGCGTGCCGGTGCACCTGGTGCTCGCCGCGCCCGCCTATCGTATCGACTGGCAGGCGGTCGAGCGCGCGATCACGCCGCGCACGCGCATGATCATGGTCAACTCACCGCACAATCCCTCGGGCAGCGTGCTGGACGCGGACGATCTGCGCGCCTTGCTCGACATCGCCGAACGGCACGACCTCATCGTCATTTCCGACGAGGTCTACGAACACCTGGTGTTCGACGGCCAGCCCCATTGCAGCGTGCTGCGCGTGCCGCGCCTCGCCGCGCGCAGCTACGCGATATTCTCGTTTGGCAAAACCTTTCATGTGACCGGCTGGAAGACCGGCTACTGCGTGGCGCCGCCGGCCCTGATGGTGGAATTCAAACGCGTGCACCAGTTCGTGGCCTTCGTCACCGCCACGCCCCTGCAATATGCGCTGGCGGATTTCATGGCCCACCATCCCGAACACCTCGACCAGTTGCCGGCCTTCTACCAGCGCAAGCGCGACCTGTTCCTGGCCGCCATGGCCGGATCACGTTTTCGCTTGACGCCGAGCGCCGGCACCTTTTTCCAGCTCGCCGAATACAGTGCGGTGTCGAGCCTCGACGACATGCGCATGGTCGAGTGGCTGACCAAGGACATCGGCGTGGCCGCCATACCGATGTCGGTGTTCTACCAGTCACCGCCGGCGCAGCGCTACGTGCGCTTTTGCTTCTGCAAGGAAGACGACACCTTGCGCGCCGCGGCGGCCAAGCTCAGCGCCCTGTAGATGCGAATTCATTCGCACATGCGCCCCAGGGGCCGATTCATGCAGCGGCAGCGATGTCAGGGAAGTCGACCCACAGGTGGGGGGGGGGGGGGGGAGCCACCCGTCGCCCGGTCATCAAGGATCCCGCTCCACCCGGTAATCCCCTTCCAGCACCTGCGGACCGGATGCCCGGGGACCACCAGCGGCGTGGCCTTGCACGCGCATCATGAGTCGACCCGCCAGCACGTTCCCGACCACGCGGCGTAGCGGCGGCAGCAGCAACAGGAAGGCGAACAGGTCGGTGACGAAGCCCGGCGTCACCATCAACACGCCGGCCACCACCAGCACCAGGCCGTCGAGGATGGCGGCGGTCGGCACTTCGCCGCGCGCCATGGCGGCCTGCACCTTGCGCAAGGTAGCCAGGCCCTCGAGTCGCAACAGCGCGCTGCCCAGCGCCGCTATCGCGAACAACAGCACGATGGTCCACAGCGCGCCGATTTCGTGGCCGACCTTGATCAGCACGTATATCTCGACCGTCGGCAGGCCGATGAAGAGCAGCAGCAGAATGACGAACACGGGCATGGACAGGTTAGCTGGGGCCGGGGCGGCGGATTACAATAGCAGCATGCCCCTCGAAGGTCGCCTGCGATGACCGTCAGCGCAACCGCCATCGTCGTCCTGTGCACGGTCCCGGACCGCGAGACCGCCAATCGGCTGGCGGAAGCGGCCGTCAGCCAGCGTCTCGCGGCCTGTGTGACCATGCTGCCCGGCGCGGAATCGGTATACGTGTGGGAAGGTGCGCTGGAGCGCGCCAACGAAATCGTGCTGATGGCCAAGACCACCACCGGCGCCTATGCCGCGCTCGAACAGCTGTGGTTGAGCGAGCACCCCTATGAACTCCCCGAGGTGATAGCAGTCCCTATCGCATCCGGGTCGGAAGCCTATTTGCAATGGATAAACCACGCCGTTTCGCCCTGTTGATGCTGCTGCTGGCATTGTTCGCCGGCGCCGCGCCGGCGGGCGTGCTGGACCAGCTCGACGCGCTGGCCAAGCCGGAAAAGCTCGCCGGTCAGCGTGATTTCCTGCCGCCGGACCAGGCCTTCGTCCTGACCGAGAGCAGCGCCGCCGACGGCCGCCTGGTGCTGCGCTGGGACATTCAACCGGGCTATTACCTGTATCGCGACAAGTTCAAGGTGACGGCCGCGACGCCAGGCCTGGTGCTCGGCGAGGCGCGCCTTGCGGAAGGCGAGACCAAGCAGGACCCGGAGTTCGGCGCGGTCAAGATCTTCAAGCATGCGGCAGAGGTGAGCGTGCCCATCAGCGCGCGCCCGGCCGGCGGCGAGATGCTGGAGGCCGAGGTCCGCTACCAGGGCTGCGCCGAGGACGGCATCTGTTACCCGCCAATCAAGAAGAAAGTCGCCTTCAGCGGCGAGGCCGAGGGCGCCGCGCCCGCCGCCAATGGCAGCGTTGCCGGTGGCGATGGCGGCCAGGCGGCGAACAGCCAGGGTGACGCCTCGGCCGCGCGCGGCGAGCAAGGCGCCGCCGATCGCATCACCGCCGAACTCGGACACCGTTCCCTGGCCCTGACCCTGGTGAGTTTCCTCGGCCTCGGCCTGCTGCTCGCGTTCACGCCCTGCGTGCTGCCGATGGTGCCGATCCTGTCCGGCATCATCATCGGTCAGCAGCAGCCGGTCAGCGCCATGCGCGGATTCGCACTGTCCTCGGTCTACGTGGTGGCGATGGCGGCCACCTATGCCATGGCCGGCGTGGCGGCGGGCCTGCTCGGTCACAACCTGCAGGCGGCGTTTCAGAAGCCGGCCGTGCTGGTCGCCTTCAGCCTCTTGTTCGTGGCCCTGGCGCTGTCGATGTTCGGCTTCTACGAACTGCAATTGCCGGCCGCGCTGCAGACCCGTCTCGATCGCATGAGCCGCGCCCAGCGCGGCGGCAGCTATGTCGGGGTCGGCGTGATGGGGGCCTTGTCGGCGCTCATCGTCGGACCGTGCGTGGCGCCGCCTCTGGCTGGCGCCTTGGCCTACATCAGCCAGACCGGCTCGGCGCTGGTCGGCGGCAGCGCGCTGTTCGCGCTCGGCCTCGGCATGGGCCTGCCCTTGATCGCGCTCGGCACTTCGGCCGGCGGCCTGCTGCCACGGGTCGGCGCGTGGATGGAGAACATCAAGCGCGTGTTCGGCGTGGTGTTCCTGGGCGTCGCCATCCTGTTCCTGTCGCGCATCCTGCCGGGCCCGGCGACGCTGGCGCTGTGGGCGCTGCTGCTGATCGGTTCGGCCGTGTTTCTCGGCGCCCTGGACCGCCATGCGGAGCACGCCAGCGGATGGAAGCGCTTCAATCAAGGGCTGGGCCTGGCCAGCCTGGTGTACGGCGTGACGCTCGTGATCGGCGCGGCCGCCGGCGGCGACGATCCGCTGCAGCCGCTGGCGCCGCTCGCCGGTGCGCGCGCCAATGCCGCGACCACCGCCGAGACGGCCTTCGTCAAGGTCGATTCGCTGGCCGCCGTCGAGCAGCAGCTGGCCGATGCGCGCAGCGCCGGTCAGGCGGTGATGCTCGATTTCTATGCCGACTGGTGCATCGAATGTAAGCACCTGGAGAAACAGACCTTCGCCCATTCCGACGTCGCGCCGCGCCTGACGGGCCTGAAATTGCTGCGCGCCGACGTGACCGCCGGTTCGGCCGACGACAAGGCCCTGCTCGAGCATTACGGCCTGTTCGGCCCGCCGGCGGTGTTGTTCTTCACCGATGGCCAGGAACTGCGCAACAATCGCGTCACCGGCTTCGTCGAAGCCTCGGAATTCAACGGACACCTGGACCGACTCGGCGCGACCCGACCATGAAACCTTCCCACCTTGGCTTCGCGGCCCTCGCAGTGCTGGCCGCGACGGCCGGCTATGCCGTGCATCAATACAGCGCCCGTGCGCAACTCGAACGTGCGCAGGCGCTGGCCACCGCGGCGCCCGCGCCGGCCACCCAGGCCGCGCCGACCGCGCTGTTCGACTGGTCCTTCGTCGATGTCGACGGCAAGTCGCAGCCCCTCAGGCAGTGGCAAGGCAAGCTCGTGGTGCTGAATTTCTGGGCGACCTGGTGCCCGCCGTGCCTGAAGGAGATCCCGGCGTTCGTCGATTTGCAGCAGCGCCTGGGTGACCAAGGTCTGCAATTCGTCGGCATCGCCCTCGATGAAGTCGCCGCCGTGCAGCCTTTCCTCAAGGACCACGCCATCAACTACCCGGTGCTGTTGGGCGACCAGGACGTGGCGCGTTTCATGACCCAACTCGGCAACCAGATAGGCGCGTTGCCGTTCACGGTGGTGGTCGGACGGGACGGCAAGGTGCTGACCCTGCACCAGGGCGAGTGGCAGGCCGCGGAGGCCGCCAAGACCCTCGAAGGCTATCTCGCGCAGTCGGCCGAGAATGGGCAGTAGCGGCACAACTCGCCGCTAAAATCCGCAAACGCGGTCGCAACTCGCGGCCATGTATGGTAGCTTCGCGCCTCCCGGATTGGCGGGATGTCAGGTAGCCACCGCGTGTCGAAACTGCTGGTCATCAACGGCCCGAATCTGAATCTGCTGGGCACCCGCGAGCCCGGCGTGTACGGCGCCACGACCTTGCCCGATCTCGAACGCCAGTGCGGCGAGGTGGCCCGCGCCCTCGGCCACGAGCTGGCCAGCTTCCAGCACAATCACGAAGGCGCGCTGGTCGACCGTATCCACGCCGCGCGCGGCGAAGGGGTCGCGTTCATCGTCATCAACCCCGGCGCTTACACCCATACCAGCGTCGCGTTGCGCGACGCCCTGCTGGGCGTGGCCATCCCGTTCATCGAGGTGCACATCTCCAACGTGCACGCGCGGGAAGCCTTTCGCCAGCATTCCTACCTGTCGGACATCGCGGTCGGCGTCATCACCGGGCTCGGCATCCAGGGCTACGAGCTCGCCCTGCGCGCCGCCGACCACTACCTGGCGCGCCCGTGAGCGGCGCGCCAACTCGTTGATTCAAGCATCGCAGCCGCGTCACTGAACGCGACTCAGGGGACCCATGGTGGATATAAGAAAAGTCAAGAAACTCATCGAGCTGCTCGAGGAATCGGGCGTCGCCGAAATCGAAATCAAGGAAGGCGAGGAATCGGTGCGCATCAGCCGCGGACCGGTGATGGCCTACCAACCGATGGCCATGCCCATGCAGGCGACCAGCGCCGCCCCGACGGCGTCGCCGGCCGCGGCCGCCGTCGTGGTCGCGCCGGAACCGGCCGGCAACATCATCAAGTCGCCGATGGTCGGCACCTTCTACCTCGCGCCGTCGCCGGACAGTGCGCCGTTCGTGAAGGTCGGCCAGGCGGTCAAGGTCGGCGATACCCTGTGCATCATCGAAGCGATGAAGATCATGAATCCCATCGAGGCCGAAGTGTCTGGTGTGGTGAGCGCGATCCTGGCCGACAACGGCCACCCGGTCGAATACGAACAACCGCTGTTCGTCATCTCCTGAGCCGCCCATGTTCGACAAAGTCGTCATCGCCAACCGCGGCGAAATCGCGCTGCGCGTGCTGCGCGCCTGCAAGGATCTCGGCATCAAGACCGTCGCCGTGCATTCCTCCGCCGACCGCGACCTGAAACATGTACGGCTCGCCGATGAATCGGTGTGCATCGGGCCGGCCGCCGCCGCCGACAGCTATCTCAACATCCCGGCCGTGATCGCCGCCGCCGAAGTGGTGGACGCGGTCGCCATCCATCCCGGCTATGGCTTCCTGTCGGAGAACGCCGACTTCGCCGAGCGCGTCGAGAAGAGCGGCTTCGTGTTCATCGGCCCGCGCGCCGACACCATGCGCCTGATGGGCGACAAGCTGTCCGCCATCCGCGCCATGCAGGAGGCGGGCGTGCCCTGCGTGCCGGGCTCCGGTCGGCCATTGACCGACGACGTGCAGGACAACATCGCGCTGGCGCGCGCCATCGGTTACCCGGTCATCATCAAGGCCTCGGGCGGCGGCGGCGGACGCGGCATGCGCGTGGTGCATACCGAAGCGTCCTTGCGCAACGCCATCGCGCTGACCAAGCGCGAAGCCCTGAACGCATTCCAGAACGACAACGTCTACCTCGAGAAATTTCTCGAGCATCCACGCCACATCGAATTCCAGGTGCTGGCCGACAATCACGGCAACGTCATTCATCTCGGCGAGCGCGACTGTTCGATGCAGCGTCGCCATCAGAAGATCATCGAAGAGGCGCCGGCGCCCGGTATCGATGCCGAAACACGCGCGCGCATGGGCGGTCTGTGCGCCGAAGCCTGCCGCAAGATTGGCTACCGCGGCGCCGGCACCTTCGAGTTCCTGTACGAGAACGGCGAGTTCTATTTCATTGAAATGAACACCCGCATCCAGGTCGAACACCCGGTCACGGAAATGGTCACCGGCATCGACCTGGTCAAATGGCAGCTGATGGTGGCGGCGGGTGAAAAGCTCACCGTGCGCCAGGAAGACGTCAAGCCCAACGGCCATGCCATCGAATGCCGCATCAACGCCGAGGATGCCTACACGTTCCGGCCCTCGCCGGGCCGCATCTCGGTCTACCATCCGCCCGGCGGTCCCGGCGTGCGCGTCGACTCGCATATCTATGCCGGCTACACCGTGCCGCCCTATTACGATTCGCTGATCGGTAAATTGATCTGCCACGCGGAAACGCGCGGCGCGGCCTTGAAGCGCATGGAGAACGCGCTCATGGAAATGGTCATCGAAGGCATCGAGACCAATGTGCCCTTGCACCGTGACCTGGTGGCCGACGCCGCCTTCATCGGCGGCGGCACCGACATCCATTACCTCGAACGCAAGCTGGGGCTGGTCTGAACACCATCGCCCGATGGCACAGCGCGGCGCCATGAGCGAGTGGGTGGAATTGCGCCTGCGCGCGCCGGCGCGCGATTACGCGAAACTGGAAAGCGTGCTCGAAGGCCTGGGCGCGAGCGCCATCACCACCAGCGAAGGTGACACGGAAGTATTCGGCGAGCCGGGCGTACCGAACGATCGCGAATGGGAGACCTTCACGGTCACCGCCCTGTTCGAAGCGACGGCCGATCGCGATGCCCTGCTCGCGCGTCTCGCGCCGTTCATCGCGCCCGACGCCAACCCGGTGTTCACCGAACTGGTCGAACAAAGCTGGGCCGATTCCTGGAAGGATCATTGGCAGCCGCAAGGCTTCGCCAACGACCTGTGGGTGTGTCCGACCTGGTGCGAGCCGCCGCCCGAGGCGCGCCACGTGTTGCGGCTCGATCCGGGCCGTGCCTTTGGTACCGGCACCCATGAGACCACCGCGTTGTGCCTCGACTGGCTGGCCGGCGAAGCAGGCATCGGCGGCGCGCGCGTCATCGACTACGGCTGTGGCTCCGGCATCCTCGCGCTCGCCGCCGCGTGCTTCGGCGCGAGTTACGTCGACGCCGTCGACATCGACGACGATGCACTGACGGTGGCGCGCGAGAACATCGCCTTGAACGGCTATGCCGATCGCATCCGCGTCGGGCGCCCGGAAAATCTTCTCGAACAGGCGGCCGACGCCCTGATCGCCAACATCCTCGAAGCGCCGCTGCTGGCCTTGTCGCCACGCTTCGCGCGCCTCGTGCCCCATGGCGGGCGCATCGCGCTGTCGGGCCTGCTCACCACCCAGGTGCCCCACGTGCTGGCGGCCTACGAAGGCAACTTCGCGATGGACGCGCCGCGCGTGCGCGGCGACTGGGCCCTGTTGTGCGGCACCCGCCGCTGAGCGTCGTGCCGTGCTGACCCGCTGCCCGCAGTGTTTCGCCTGGTTCCGGGTGCGCGCCGAACAACTGTCGGTGGCCAATGGCCTCGTCACCTGCGGTCGTTGCGAACATGTATTCAATGCGCTGTCGTCCTTGATCGAAGAAGACGCGCCGCCGCCGCCGGTCGCCCCCGCGCCGCCACGCATCAGCGAAGCGCAAGCGGCTGCCGAAGCGCAAGCGGCTGCCGAAGCGCAAGCGGCTGCCGAAGCGCAAGCGGCTGCCGAAGCGCAAGCGGCTGCCGAAGCGCAAGCGGCTGCCGAAGCGCAAGCGGCTGCCGAAGCGCAAGCGGCTGCCGAAGCGGAGACGCGCGCTGCGCCTCTCCGCTTCGTCAGCGTCGTCGCCACTACCAGCCTGGCGCCCGCACGCATCAGCAACGCCCAGCCGACCATCACCACGGCGGCCGCGGTGCCGGTGAGTCTCGCGGTGACGACGGCCGCGTCGTCCGGCGCAGCGTTCACCACGGCCGCGGACCACGACTTGCCTGCGCCGCCCGCCGAAGTCGACCTTGGCGACGAACTGCCGCGGGTCGATGCGCGCGCCGCCGAGATCGAATTGCCCGAACCCGAGCAGCCGGCCGACAGCCTCGACATCGGCCCGGTCTCCACGCAGCTCGACGAGCTGGATATTTCCGACTTCGATTTCTCCGCGCCGGATGACGATGCGCCGGCGCCGCGTGCCGCAAGCGCCGCGCCGTCGCCGGCGGTCGTGCGTGCGGCGGACGATGAACTCGCGGACGACGAGGATGACGAGCGCGACGACACCGATCCGCACCACCGCGCACCGTCGTCCGCGCCGGCCATCGACACCAGCGGCCTGCCGCTGCTGGTGGCGCGCGACGACGATGCCGTGATCAATCTCGATGATGCCGACGATGAAGATCACACCGGTCCGCGCCCGCCGGAAGACGACGTTCCCGCGGTGTTGCTCGACGATCTCGCGGCGCTGAAGGACAAGCCACGGCCGGCGGCCTGGCGTGGTGTGCTGTGGACCTTGTTCGGCGTGCTGCTCGCGGCCTTCGCCGCCCTGCAGGTGGCGTTCATCGAACGCCAGGCATTGCTCGCCGAAGTGCCGCAGGCGGCATTGCTGGTGGATGCGCTGTGTGCGCGTCTGCCGTGCCTGGAACGTCGTGAAAGCGCTTCGAGCGTGCGCCTCGTGGCGCGCGATGTGCGCGAGCATCCGAACTATCGCGATGCCTTGCTGGTGAACGCCACCATCGTCAACGACGCCAAGTCACCGAGTCCCTACCCGGTCATCGATCTGCGCCTGCGCGACGCGGCCGGCAACGTGCTGTCGGCGCGGCGCTTCCAGCCCAGCGAGTATCTCGACCAGAGCATCGACATCGCCGAGGGCATGCCGTCGGCGCGGCCGGTCTACATCGTGCTCGAACTGGCGGGCAAGGCCAGCAACGCGGTGAGCTTCGAATTCACCTTCATGTAGTGGCGACGCCACGCCGCGTCGCGGTCCACCTTGGTGCGTCAACACAGCAGGTCATTACAGCAGGTCATTGAAAATCCGTGTCCCGGGCGGCCATGGCCAATGCTGGCGCGCATGCTGCACGGCGGCGCGCTGGCGGTGAGCCGTTTTCGAGCGCCGATGGCGGGCTCGTCAACCCTTTCTCGCCGTCCCCAATCTGGCTATCATCGCCGCTCGCGATGCAGAGCGCGCACCTAGACGTGCCACGTCGCGAAACTCATTGCGAGGGGGTTGCCCATGTCGTCATGCAGAACCCTGCGTGCTGGCCTTGCTGTCGCTACCACTCGCATCGAACGCCAACCGCAGATGCGAGCGCAGCCGCTGGACGCAGAGTGAACATTGGTCGTCACCTATTCGTTGATCCGGTGATCCTGGCGCCCATGGCGGGTGTCAGCGACAAACCGTTCCGCGCCCTGTGCCGTCGCTTCGGCGCCGATTACGCGGTGGCCGAGATGGTGACCAGCGACGAACGCCTGTGGCACACCGACAAGACCCGCACGCGGCTTGCACTCGATGGCGAAATCTCGCCACGCGTGATCCAGATTGCCGGCAGCGAGCCGCGCATGATGGCCGACGCCGCGCGCCGCGCCGCCGATCTCGGCGCCGACATCGTCGACATCAACATGGGCTGCCCCGCCAAGAAAGTGTGCAACCGTGCGGCGGGCTCGGCCCTGCTGCGCGATGAAGCGCTGGTCGCGAACATCCTGGCCGCGGTGTGCGCGGCGGTCGGCATTCCGGTCACCTTGAAAATCCGCACCGGCTGGAGCCCCGCCGAACGCAATGGCGTCGTGATTGCGCAGCTGGCCGAGCAGGCCGGCATCCAGGCACTCACCGTGCATGGCCGCACGCGTGCCTGCGCCTATCGCGCACCGGCGGAATACCAGACCATCGCCGCCATCAAGCGCGCGGTGCGCATTCCCGTGATCGCCAACGGCGATATCACCAGTCCCGCGCACGCCGCGCGCGTGCTGGCGGAAACCGGCGCCGACGGCCTCATGATCGGACGCGCGGCGCACGGCAACCCGTGGCTGTTCGCCGCCATCAAGGCGGCACGCGGCGGCGAACCGTGGGCAGCGCCGGGCATCGGCGAACGGCTGGCGGTGACGCGCGAACACGTCGAAGCCCTGCATGCGCATTACGGTGAACACGCCGGCCTGCGCATCGCGCGCAAGCACGTTGGCTGGTACCTCGACGCCGCCGCTCTCGCGTCAATCTACAAAATGGAATTCAACCGCATCGAGACCGCCCCAGCACAACTCGCCTGGCTGGACGCGCTCGGCGCGGACAAGGCATGGGAGCAAGCCGCATGAATGTCGCCCGCACATCCGCCCAGGTCGCCGAGCAACCGCTGGCGCAGCAGGTGCGACTATCCCTGCAACGGTATTTCGCGGATCTGAACGGCCAGCCCGCGGCTGAACTCTACGAACTCGTGATCGCCCAGGTCGAAAAGCCCCTGCTCGAGATCGTGATGCGCGAAACGCGCGGCAACATCACCAAGGCAGCCCAGGTGCTGGGCATCAATCGCGCGACCCTGCGCACCAAGCTGCACAAGTACGGACTGAACAAATCATCATGACTGCACGTCGTTGGGCGCTGATCAGCGTTTCAGACAAACAAGGCCTCGATCAACTTGCGCGTGGCCTCGTCCGCCACGGTTTCGGCATCCTGTCCACCGGTGGCTCGGCCGCCAGCCTGCGCCAGGCCGGCATCGAGGTGGTGGACGTGTCGGCGCACACCGGCCAGGTCGAGATGATGGACGGTCGCGTGAAGACCCTGCATCCGCGCATCCATGGCGGCATCCTCGCGCGCCCCGGCGTCGATGACGCGGCGCTCGCCGCGCACGGTATCGACAACATCGATTTCGTCGTCGTCAACCTGTACCCGTTTCGCGAGACCATCGCCAAACCCGATTGCACGCTGCCCGAAGCCATCGAGAACATCGACATCGGCGGACCCAGCCTGTTGCGCGCGGCGGCCAAGAACCATGTGCGCGTGTGCGTGGTATGCGACCCGGCCGACTACGCGGGCCTGCTCGATGAACTCGAGCGCGATGGCCGCATCGGCGACGCCAGCCGTTACCGTCTCGCCGCCAAGGCCTTTGCCCACACCGCGTCCTACGACAGCGCCATCGCCGCTTATCTCGGCGCGCGCGAAGCGCCGACCTTTCCGGCCGATCTGCACATCCACGGGCGTCTGTCCCAGACCCTGCGCTACGGCGAGAACCCGCACCAGGCCGCCGCCTTCTACGTCGATGACATCACGCCGCCCGGCACGCTGGCGGCGATGAAGCAGCTGCAGGGCAAGGAGCTTTCCTACAACAACATCGCCGACACCGATGCCGCGCTCGACTGCGTGCGTTCCTACCGCGAACCGGCATGCTGCATCGTCAAGCACGCCAATCCCTGCGGCGTGGCCGAGGCGGCCGATATCGAGACCGCCTACGAGCTCGCCTATGCCACCGACCCGACCTCGGCCTTCGGCGGCATCATCGCTTTCAATCGCCCGCTCAGCGCGGCGGTCGCCAAGCTCATCGTCGACAGGCAGTTCGTGGAAGTGATCGTCGCGCCGAGCGTGGAGGCCGATGCCCACGCGGTGCTGGCGCCTAAGACCAATATCCGCGTGCTCGAAGTCGGCGCGTTTCCGGCCGTGCCCCATCGGCAGCTCGAATACAAGCGCGTGATGGGTGGCCTGCTGGTACAGGACAGGGACGTCGCCGCGCAGCTGCTGACGCTCGGTGATCTGAAGACCGTCAGCAAGCGCGCGCCCACCGCGCAGGAACTCGAGGATCTGCTGTTCGCGTGGCGCGTGGTGGCGTGCGTGAAATCCAATGCCATCGTCTACGCGCGCGACAAGCGCACCATCAGCATCGGCACCAACCAGATGAGCCGCGTGTACAGCGCACGCATCGCCGCCATCAAGGCCGCCGACGAGGGTCTGGAAGTGACGGGCTCGGTGATGGCCTCCGACGCGTTCTTTCCGTTTCGTGACGGCATCGACGCAGCGGCCGCGGCCGGCATACGCGCGGTGATACAGCCGGGCGGTTCGATGCGTGACAACGAGGTGATCGCCGCCGCCGATGAACATGGCATGGCCATGGTCTTCACCGGCGAACGCCATTTCCGCCATTGAGCTCATCCCACGGCGCGCGGCGCGAGGAACACAGATGAAAGTCCTGATCATCGGTGGCGGTGGCCGTGAGCACGCCCTGGCCTGGAAGTGCGCCCAATCACCGCGCGTCAGCGAAGTGCTGGTGGCGCCGGGCAATGCCGGCACGGCGCGTGAAGCGCGCGTACGCAATGTCGATGTCGGCGCCGAAGACGTCGCCGGCCTCGTTGCGCTCGCCAAACGCGAGCAGGTCGGACTCACCATCGTCGGGCCGGAAGCGCCGCTGGCGCTGGGCGTGGTCGATGCGTTCGAAGACGCCGGTCTGAAATGCTTCGGTCCGCGTCAAGCGGGCGCCATCCTCGAAGCGTCCAAGGCCTACACCAAGGATTTCCTCAAACGCCACCGCATTCCGACCGCTGCCTACGAAGTGTTCACCGCGCTCGAACCGGCGCTGGCCTACATCGACGCGCACGCGCTGCCGGTGGTGGTGAAGGCCGATGGACTCGCCGCCGGCAAGGGCGTGGTGGTGGCGCGCAGCCACGAGGAAGCTCGTGACGCCGCGCGCGCCATGCTCGAGGGCAACGCCTTCGGCGATGCCGGTGCGCGCATCGTGGTCGAGGAGTTCCTGGCCGGCGAGGAAGCGAGCTTCATCGTCATGACCGATGGCGTGACCGCCGTGCCGTTCGCATCTTCGCAGGACCACAAGGCGCGCGACGATGGTGACCAGGGGCCGAACACCGGCGGCATGGGCGCCTATTCGCCGGCGCCGGTGGTCGACGCAGCGATGACGACCTGCATCATGGAAACCATCATCGCGCCGACCCTGGCCGGCATGCGCGCCGATGGTCGCCCCTACCAGGGCTTTCTCTACGCCGGCGTCATGATCGACGGCGCCGGCCAGCCGCGCGTGCTGGAATTCAATTGCCGCATGGGCGATCCGGAAACGCAGCCGATCATGATGCGCTTGAAGACCGACATGGTCGGCGCTTGCCTGGATCTACTCGAGGGTCGCGGCGCGGAGGTGGTGCTCGAATTCGACGACCGCGCCACGGTCGGCGTGGTGTTGGCGGCCGGCGGCTATCCCAACGACTACGCCAAGGGCCAGGTCATCCACGGCCTGGATGACGATGATGCCGACAGCAAGGTGTTTCACGCCGGCACCCGCAGCGTGGGCAGTGAGTGCGTGACCCATGGCGGTCGCGTGTTGTGCGTGGTGGGGCTCGGTGCGCGTGTCAGCGAGGCACAGGCAGCGGCCTATCGACGCGTCGATCGCATCCATTGGGACGGCATGTTCTGCCGCCGTGACATCGGTTATCGCGCCGTGGCGAGGGAAGAGCGCAACTAAGCGTTGGCATGTCGACCTGTGGGTGCGCATGAAATCGCACCCGCAGGGGATCCATCTCAGGCGTGACGTCTGCGCAGCGCCGCCAGGCCTGCCACACCCAAGCCCAGCATGGTCACGGAACCTGGCAGCGGCACCGGCGACGCGTTGGTGCTGACCACCACGTTGTCGAGTCCGAAGGATTCATCGCTGCCGCCCTGGGTGTTCGGATACTGCCAGCTGATCACCACCGAGCTTGCCGAGTGCGCCAGCGTGAATGCGGCTTCGCGCGCGGCGTCGCGGAAGCCGGCGTTGTAGCCGTAGTTGGGCGTGACGAAGTCGGTGAAACCCTGGCTGATGTGGGTGCCGGGGCCATGGCTGATGTTGTCGACCGGGAAATAGTTGCCGAAGTCGCTGCTGCTGTAGACCGGCGTGCCATCGACCGCGATCACGAAGTGGTCGCCGAGATCGATGCTGTCCCACATCGCCATCGAAAATGTGAACGTGAGTTCGGTATGCGCGGCAAGATTGCTCAGGGTCAGCACCGAGGCACTGCTGCCCTCGTTACGCAGGTGCAGCTCGCCGAAGCCGAAAGCACCGAGGCCCGCGCTGGTCTGCACCGAGCCGCCACCGGACCACTCGACACCCGCGTTGCCCGATTCAAAATTCTGCGAATACACCTGCGCGGCTTCGGCGCCGCCGATGTGGGCGCCGGCCAGCATGGCGAGCGCGGCGATAGCTTGCTTGCGAATCATTTTTCTTCTCCCTCCCGGCCGTGATTTTTATTCCGGGTGACGACCGCAGTATCGAAGCGATGCGCGGCGCCGCTCAAGCGCCGGCTCGAGACCTCGATGTGAACAACTGTGAAGGCGTGGCGCGGTTCCGCAATCGGCCGCGAGGCGACGCCGATCAGGATGGCGGAGGCCCGTCGTCGAGCGCGAGCAGCGCAGCCGCGATGACATCGACGTCCTGCGGGCGCACCACGCGTGCCACTTCCGTGCCATCGCGCAGCGCCACCAGGGTCGGCCATAGCTTGATGGCGAACGAGCGCCCGAGCCGGCGCCCGCGCGCGTCGGCTATCTTGATATGGCGCAGGCGCGGATGCGACGCCAGCGCCGTCGCCAGCAGCGGCTGGGCACGCAGGCAATGACCGCAAAACGGACTGCCGAATTCCAGCAGCGTGGCGCCGGCCAGCGCATCGACTTCGGCGCGCGTCGGTTCAGGCTCGGCGTAGTCTTCCGTCATCACGTGTGCGCGTTGTTCAAGGGCGCGAAAAACTTCAGCGCGGCGTCGATCACGAACTGCGGCCGTTCCTCGGGAATGAAGTGCCCGCATTCCGGCACGGCATGGCCTTCCACCCGTTCCGCCACCGGTGTCCAGAACGGCACCACGTTGCCGAGAAAACTCGCGCCGCCATAGGCCGCCACCGGGATGGTCAATTTCTCCGTGGCGTTGGCGAGATTGACGGCGTCTTCGCGCAATCCCGTCGCATACCACTGGAAGCCCGCGCGTATCGAGCCCGGAATGGAATTGACGCGCACGTACTCGGCTATCTCTTCCTCACTGAACACCGCCGGACTGTAGTTGAAGTCGAGGGTGGTGAGAAAACGGCGCAGGTAGGCATCGACATTCTGACTGACCAGCATCGCCGCCCAGTCCGGATTGCCGCCGTGGAAGAACACGTGGTTGATCTTGAGCGCGAGTTCGAGCGGAAACGCATCGCCGGCCTTGATGAGGCCGGGGATCATGTCGAGGATCAGCATGCGCTCGACCAGCGTGCGGTTGTCGTAGGCGAAGTAGAACGCCACCGAACCGCCCCAGTCGTGACCGACCACGCCGACCTTGTCGTAGCCGAGCTCAGTGACGAGTTCCCGCACATCGCTCGCGAGCGTGCGCTTGTCGTAACCGCTCATGGGCTTCTCGGAATCGCCGAGGCCGCGCAGGTCCGGCGCGATGACGGTGTAGTGTTCGGCCAATGCCGGGATCACCTTGCGCCATTCGTACCAGCTCTGCGGCCAGCCGTGCAGCAGCACCAGCGGATAGCCGCTGCCCGCCGTCACGTAGTGCATGCGAAAGCCGTGGATGTTGCGCTGATGATGTTGCCAGGGCTCTTTCACTGCGCGGCCCTCAGGGATGCTTGGCGGTTTCGTCCGGCACCAGCACCGGCGCTTCCTTGTCCTTCACGAACATCACCAGGAAGCGCGCCTTGTCGGTCTTGCTGGCGTTGCGTGACACCACGTGCCTGTCGGTGGGCTTCTCGTAATAGGTGTCGCCCGCTTTCAGCGTCTTGAGCTCGCCGCCCGCCACCTGCATTTCGATTGCGCCTTCCAGCACGTAGACGAAAGTGTCGGCGGGATGGGTATGAGACGGCGTGCTGGCGCCGGGCGCGTACTCGACGGTCACCACGCTGGCCACCGGTGCGGCGCGCGATGCCAGCGGCTGTTCCATGAGCGGCGTGATGATGGTCGATTTGTCGTCGGCCGGCGCGGCCCACGCGGTGTAGCTCAGCAATGCGAGCGCGAGCGCCAGTTCAGGCGCGCTGCGGGTGGTCATGAACATGGTCTGTCTCCCCTGGGGTGGATGCGTCATGATGCTTGGCGCATCACGTCAGCGGCAATGACTTCGGTGGTCATCATGCGCGCGCGCCTCACAGTTTTTCCTTGGCGAATTCCGTCGGCCAGTAATCGCAGGCGGCGAGACCTTCGAGCGCGAGTCCGTAGGGCAGCTGTTCGAGCATGGCGCGCTTGACCTCCATCAGCATCGCTTCGCGCGTCAGGCGCGTGGTGACGGCGGGCCGTTGCCGGATCTTGCGCGCCAGTTCCCAGGCGCGTGGCAGCAGCTTGGCGCGCGGCATGACTTCGTTGACGACGCCGAGCTCCTGCGCTTCGCGCGCCGACAGTTCCTGGCCGGTCATGAGGAAGTAGCGCCCGCGGTTCAGGCCCAAGAGCTTCGGCCACACCACGTGCACGCCATCGCCCGGCACGAGGCCGCTGGGATAATGGGGTGCGTCCTGGAAGATGGCATGGTCGGCGGCCAGCACCACGTCGCACAGCAGCGCGAGTTCGGCATGCACGGTGGCCGGGCCGTTGACGGCCGCGATCATCGGCGCCTGGATCTCGAGCAGGTTCATCAACAGGCGCTTGGCATCGGGCAGCACGTGGCTGGCCCACACCTCGGCCGTGACGCCGCCACCGCCGAGATCTTCGCGGTGGATGAAGGTGTCGCCGCTGCCGGTGAAGATGATGACCTTGTTGTCGGGGTCGCTGGCGATATCGGCGAAGGCATAGCCGAGTTCCTGGTGCGGTGCAAAGCCCCACTCGAGATCGCTGCCGCCGGTATGCATGGTCAGCTGCAGGATGCCGTCCTCGCGTTCGAACTTGAGGTAGTCGTACTTCTGCGAATATTCATCGAGCGTCGGCACGCGCATGGTCCATCTCCCCTTGGCATTGCAAAGCGCCAAGCCTGCGCCAGGGCGCTGGCGCAGGGAAGCCTACTCAAAGGGGGAATGGCGCGGCGGACGGCCTACTCGCCGCCCACGGCATCCCAGGCGAGGAAGTTCTCGAGCAGCTTGAGCCCCGCATGGGCGCTCTTCTCGGGATGGAACTGCGTGGCGATCACGTAGCCGCTGGCGAGCGCGGCGGTGAAGGGCTGAATGTAATCGGTGTAGCCCAAGGTCAGCGCCGGGTTTTCCGGCACCACGTAATAACTGTGCACGAAGTAGAAGCGCGTATCGCTGGCGATGCCGTGGGTGACGGGGTGCTCGCGCGTCCACTTCACCTGGTTCCAGCCCATGTGCGGGATCTTGCGCGGACTGCCATCGGCGGCGGGCGGCGGGTGGTCGGGGAAACGCCGCACTTCGCCGGGGAAGATATCGAGGCAGGCGGTGCCGCCGTCTTCGGCGCTGTGGCTGACCAGCGACTGCAAGCCCAGGCAGATGCCGAAGAACGGTCGCGTGCGCGCGCATTCGCGGATGACGTCGGTGAGGCCGTGGTCGTTGAGGCGCGCCATGCAGTCGCCGATCGCACCCTGCCCCGGGAATACCACGCGGTCGGCATTGGCGACGGTGGCGGCGTCTTCCGCCACCACCACCCGGTGACGGCTGCCGGCGACGGTCTCCAGCGCCTTCACCACCGAGCGCAGGTTGCTACTCCCGTAATCGATGACGGCAACAATCGACATGGATGAGCCCGCCGGCCTGTGACTTACAGCGCGCCCTTGGTCGACGGCAGCGCGTCGCCCATGCGCGCATCGGCTTCCACCGCCATGCGCAGCGCGCGGCCAAAGGCCTTGAACACGGTTTCGATGATATGGTGCGCATTGCGTCCGCGCAGGCAGTCGACATGCAGCGTGCACATGGCGTGGTTGACGAAACCCTGAAAGAATTCATGGAACAGGTCGACGTCGAAGCTGCCGACCTGCGTACGCGGAAACTCGACGTGGAATTCGAGGCCCGGCCGTCCCGACAGATCGATCACGACGCGCGACAGCGCTTCGTCCAGCGGCACGTAGGCATGGCCATAGCGGCGAATGGCGCGCTTGTCGCCCAGCGCCTTCTGTACCGCCATGCCGAGCGTGATGCCGATGTCCTCGACGGTGTGATGGGCGTCGATGACGAGATCGCCATTGGCCTTGATGTCGAGGTCGATGAGACCATGGCGCACGACCTGGTCCAGCATGTGATCGAGAAACGGAATGCCGGTCGCCAGCGCCGCGTGGCCGGTGCCATCGAGATTGACGCTGACGGTGACCTGCGTTTCCTTGGTGTCACGCGAGATGCGGGCGGTGCGAGCGGTCATCGGTAAAACTTCGGTGGATTGGCTTCAGTAGGCGCCGGCTACCTTAACAGAATCGACCGCGCTTGGCCTACGGCGCGGCGGGATGACAGCATGACCGACACGATTGATGACGGCGCGATCGAGGGCGTCGAGGCGTGGTTGCGGGGTTTGCAGGACCGCATCTGCGCCGGCCTCGAAGGCCTGGACGGGGCGGCGCGTTTCCAGGAAGACCTGTGGACGCGCGCCGAGGGCGGCGGCGGTCGCACCCGCGTGCTGACCGAGGGCGCCGTGTTCGAGCAGGCCGGCGTCAATTTTTCGCACGTGCGGGGCAGCACTTTGCCGCCCGCCGCCACCGCGCGGCGCCCGGAACTGGTCGGGCGCGGCTTCCGCGCCATGGGCGTGTCGCTGGTGGTGCACCCACGCAATCCCTACGTGCCGACTTCCCACGCCAACGTGCGGCTGTTCGTTGCCGAGGCGCCCGGCGCGGCGCCGGTATGGTGGTTCGGTGGCGGCTTCGACCTGACGCCTTATTACGGCTTCGAGGAAGACGCGGTTGCCTGGCACCGGTGCGCGCGCGACGCCTGCGCGCCTTTCGGGCCCGACGTGTATGACCGCTACAAGCAATGGTGCGACGATTACTTCGTGCTCAAGCATCGCGGCGAGCAGCGCGGCGTGGGCGGCTTGTTCTTCGACGATCTGAACGAATGGGGCTTTGCCAGGAGCTTGGCCTTCATGCAGTCGGTGGGCGACCACTACCTCGAGGCCTATGCCCCGATAGTCGAACGTCGCCGCAGTCTCGCCTACGGCGAACGCGAACGCGACTTCCAACTCTATCGCCGCGGCCGCTACGTCGAATTCAACCTGGTCTATGACCGCGGCACGGTGTTCGGCCTGCAGACCGGCGGGCGCACCGAGTCGATACTGATGTCGCTGCCGCCGCTGGTGAAATGGCGTTACGCATGGACGCCCGAGGCGGGCTCGGCGGAAGAAAAGCTGTATACGGATTTTTTGAAGCCGAGGGATTGGTTGGGCTTGGCGGGCTGACCGGTGTTTTCCTTTGTGGGTCAGACTTCAGTCTGACAGCCGAGAAGCTGTGCCCTGTCAGACTGAAGTCTGACCCACAGAGATCATGCGCCAATCAAATCCTCACCCCATGGCCACGCCGTTGTCCGCCAGCACTTTGCGCAGGTTGCGGATGGCGGGAAAGATCTCCTGGTTGCGGTCCTCGCCCTGTGCGTCGAAAGCGGCCTGTTCGAGCTCGCAGATCCAGCGGTCCTCGGCGAAGATGCCGTTGGTGAACCACACGATGAACGGCCAGAAGATGTCGAGCAGCACTTTCATGCCGGGCCGCCGGATCATCATGAGGCCGAAGGTGTGGTTGCTGCGCTGATCCTTGTCGACAGGAATGTAGACGTTCCATAGATCGAGGGCCGGATGCTGGCTGCCGGCGGTCCAGAATTTCAGGGTCTGGTAGGGATACTCGGTGCGGATGGTCATGAGGTCCCGTTCCTCGGGGCGACTCTCGGGGCGCTTGCCGAGCATGAACTTCTCACCGAGCGGCTGACGGCCGCTGGCGCGGTGGAAGGTGTAATCGGTCTCCGCCCAGTTCGGCCCCACGCGCGTGCCCAGGAACACGGTCTTGATGCCGCCCATCAGGCGTCGATGCAGGAACTGGTGATTCATGTCCATGAGGTTTTCATGCATGAACGAGTAATGGCAGCCCACCTGCCGGTCGAGATAACGGGTCTTGTAGGCCGGATCGCTGGCCGAGGGAATGGCCGGAAAGGCGCTGTCGGCGGCGCGCGTCGCATCGCCGGGAAACACGAACAACAGGCCATAGGCTTCGCGCACCGGGTAGTGGCGCACGTTGTTGGGCTTCATGCTGCAGCGATCGAGGTAGGGCACGCTCACGCAGCGACCCTCGGCGTTGTATTCCCAACCGTGGTAGCCACAGCGGATGGCGTTGTCCGCCACCACGCCGACGTGCAGCGGCACCTGGCGATGGGCACAGCGATCTTCCAGCGCCAGCAGTTGGCCGGCGCGGGTGCGGGCCAGCACGATGGGCTCGCCGGCGAAACGCGTCGCCAGCATCTTGCCGGGTTTCAGATCGCGCGAGCGCGCCAGCGGGTACCAGAAGTTCGGATCGAGGGCGGTCTTGCGCAAATCGCCGCTGTACTCGTCGGCCGCGGGCGTCGGCACGCGTGCCGCAATTTCGAGAGTCATGGGCGCGTTCTCGCTACCTGTCTTGCGGGCATTCTACGGCCTGGCGCGCGACTGCGCGTCAGGACCATCAGAACAATCCTGCTTCGAGGCCCGCGGCGAGCGCCATGCCGAGCTCGCGACACGCGGCCAGGCCCTCGGCATTGACATCGCCCTTCACGATCACCGGCGCCTGCACCTCGCGCCAGCGCAGGCCGGTGACGATGCGCCGCACGCTGGCCAGCGCGCCGGCGCCGTCGTTGCCGGCCTTGACGACCAGCGCATAGGGCAGGCCCTGGGTGTGATCCAGGCAGGGGTAATAGATGCGATCGAAGAAGTACTTCAGCGCGCCCGACATGTAGCCGAAGTTCTCCGGCGTGCCGAGGATCACCGCATCGGCCCAGCGCACGTCCTCGGCATCCGCCGACAGCGGCGAGGCCACCCGTATTTCGACGCCGCTGATGGCGTCGTCGCGCGCGCCGTCCAGCACCGCCTGCGCCAGCGCGGCGGTGCTGCCGGTCTGGGAGTGATGGACGAGCAGCAGGTGTTTCATCGCGCTGGTCATGTCACTGGTACGATGGCTCCATCAAAAAGGACTGCAAGGAAAAGGCACTATGGCGCGTCATGACCCGCCTGTCGAAGTGGCTGCGACGGATGAAGGATGGCCGACATGAAGCAGGCGCAAAAAATACGCTTCGCCGTCACCCCGCCCGCCTCGGCCCTCACCGAGCGCGCCTTCGATGACTACCTCGAGCGCTGCGAAGGACTCGGCTTCGACACCCTGTGGCTGTCGGATATTCCGCTCGGCGCCCAGGGCGACCCCTTGCTGCACCTGACCTACGCGGCGGCGCGCACGCGGCGCCTCAAGCTCGGCGCGAATATCGTGCCGCTGGGTCGCAATCCATTGTGGCTGGCCAAGCAGCTCGCGCAGCTCGACCGGCTGTCGAACGGGCGCCTGCTGTTGTCGTTCGTGCCGGGACTGGGCACGGCGCCCGAGCGCCTGGCGCTGGGCTACGAGCGTGGCGATCGCGGCCTCGAACTCGAACGCATCCTCGCCATGCTGCGCCGCTGGTGGGGCGGTGAGGCCGTTACCGCGGAGTGTCAGGGCGCGCGTTTCGAAGCGCTCACTCTCGAACCGCGGCCGCTGCAAGAGCCGCTCGAAGTGTGGCTGGGCGGCAAGGGGCCCGTGGCGCTGGAGCGTGTGGCGCGTGCCGCCGATGGCTGGCTGACCTCGGTGGTCAAGCCCGAGGAAGCGCGACTTGCGCGCCAGGCCATCGAGCGCCGCGCCGCCGAGCTCGGCCGCCACATCGACCCCGAGCATTTCGGCATCAGTATCCCGGTGGCGCGCCACGAGCCGCCCGAGGCGGCGATCGGTGCGCTGCGCGCGCGGCGCGAGGACCAGGACCTGACCGACATCGTGGCGGTCGGCACCCTCAAGTTGCGCGCCCTCGTCGCCGCTCACCTGGACGCGGGCCTGAGCAAATTCGTGCTGCGGCCGTCGACGGCCCTCGATCCCGCGGCCGACTGGCGCGCCGACCTGGATTGGATGGCGGAGGCAGTGCTCGACCTCCAGCGTTGAGGCAGGTCATGAACGTAGCTTGCGGAAATCGTAAAGAATCATGTTTTGCAGTACGGTTCACGGAGATTTAATTTTGCATCGCGACAATCGCTAGCCATGACCCAACAACCATCCGCCCAAGGAGACGATCCCGCCATGGCCTCGCCCGCGTCCGCCGTCGTTCAATTGCGTTCCCAGCCCAATCCCCCGTCCCTGCAAAGTTGCCTGCTCGCCGCCGAACGCGCCTCGCGTGATGATGCCGCGCGCTCGCTGTCGTGGATCGTGTCGGCCATCTCGAGCGCGGCCAAGGGCATCGCGGCCAGGCTGCGCACCGCCGGGCTCGATGGTGCGCTGGGCGCGGTGGGCCAGCTCAACGTGCAGGGCGAATCGCAGCAGGCGCTGGACGTCATCGCCAACGAGCTGTTGATTCGTGAGCTCGAATCGCGCGAAGGCGTGATGGTGCTGGGCTCGGAAGAGAACGACGAACTGATGCTCATCGATGGCCTGCCCGCCCACGGCGGCCGCTACGCGGTGCTGTTCGACCCGCTGGACGGCTCTTCGAATCTCGACGTCGGCGGCGCGGTCGGCACCATCTTCTCGATTTACGAACTGGCGCAGGGCGAGGAAACCCGCCTGCAGGCCGGGCGCCGCCAGGTGGCGGCGGGCTACGTGCTGTACGGCCCCTCGACCGTGCTGGTCATGACCTTGGGCAACGGCGTCGACATGTTCGTGCTCGAACCGACGGTCGGTAATTTCCTGCGCGTGGCCGAGCGCCTCGCGATGCCGGCCAAGGGCAAGACCTACTCGGTCAACGAAGCCAATCTCGATTCCTTCCCGGCCGGTTACCAGTGCTTCCTCGCCCACTGCCGCCAATCGGGTTACGGCAGCCGCTACGCGGGGGCGATGGTCGCCGACGTGCACCGCGTGCTGTTGCAGGGCGGCATCTTCCTCTACCCACCGACCGCCAAGGCGCCCAAGGGCAAGCTGCGCCTGATGTACGAAGCCAACCCGATGTCGATGATCCTCGAACAGGCGGGCGGCGTCGGCAGCACCGGCCAGCTGCCCATCCTCGACCTCGAGCCCGAGTCGCTGCACGCGCGCGTGCCGGTGATCCTCGGCAGCCGCGAGGATGTCGCGGCGCTGCTCGCCGAGCTTGGCCGAGACTGAGCGGCGGCGTCGCCGTTCGTCCGGCACGACGGGGCCCACGGGCCCCGTTTTCGTATCCGCCGCCGCACGCCAAATGGGGAATTAAAGCCTCGTCGCCACGCTTGCTACCATCGAGGGCTCCCGGCAACGCCCTTTAAGGAGATCTTTCGACGATGGCCAGCAACCAGCAGCACGACACCCGCATCATCATCATCGGCGCCGGCCCCGGCGGCATGTGCACGGCCATCAAGCTCCTGGAAGCCGGCATCAAGGATTTCGTGGTGCTGGAGAAGGCTGCGGGCGTGGGCGGCACCTGGTGGCACAACCGCTACCCGGGCGCCGAGTGTGACGTCAAATCCCACCTGTATTCCTATTCCTTCGAATTGAAGCGCGACTGGACACGGCCCTATGCCGGCCAGGCCGAGATCCTCGAATACCTCGAGTTCGTGGCGACCAAGTACGGCATCAAGCCCTACATCCGCTTCGAACACGAAGTGCGCTCGGCGCGCTGGGCCGACAGCCAGGCGCGTTGGGAAGTGGCGACCGCCGACGGCCAGGTGTTCCGCGCGCCGGTACTGGTGTCGGGCATGGGTATGTTCAACGAGCTCGACATGCCGAACATCGCCGGGCTCGACGCCTTCGCCGGCAAGATGTTCCATTCGGCGCGCTGGGACCACGGCTACGATCTTTCCGGCAAGCGCGTGGCGGTGATAGGCAGCGCCGCGAGCGCCGTGCAGTTCATTCCCGAGATCGCCGAGAAGACCGGCAAGCTGCACATCTTCCAGCGCACCGCCAACTGGGTGGCGCCCAAGGACGACGCGCCCTATTCGCCCGAGGTGCTGGCCAATCTCAAGCATGATCCCAACGCCATCCACGAACTGCGCGCGCAGATCTACAAGGACTTGAACGAGTTCATCCTGTTCAGCGACCCGGCCAAGCAGGCCGAATACACGCAAGCAGCACTCGACAACATCGCGGTGGTGAAGGACGAAGCGCTGCGCCGCAAGCTGACGCCGACCCATCCTTTCGGCTGCAAGCGCCCCTTGTTCTCGAATCTCTATTACCCGGTGTTCAACCTGCCGCAGGTCGAACTCGTCACCGACAAGATAGAGCGTCTCACCGCCACCGGCGTGGTGACCGCCGATGGCAAGGAACGCGAAGTCGATACCGTCATCCTCGCCACCGGCTTCAAGGTCACCAAGTACCTGTCGGCCATCGCCGTGACGGGCCGCAACGGCGTGCGCCTCGACGATGCCTGGAGCGACGGCGCGCAAGCTTATCTCGGCATCACCACCAGCGGCTTTCCGAACCTGTTCATGCTCTACGGCCCGAACACCAACAACGGTTCGATCATCTCGATGCTGGAGATCCAGGTCGATTACATCCTGCGCCAGATCAAGCGGCTCGAACGCGAGCAGCTGGCTTTCATCGACCTCAAGCCGGAAACGGAGCGGCAGTACAACGACTCCATGCAGCAGGAGATCAAGGCGGTCGACGTGTGGGCCGCCAACTGCGGCAACTACTACAACGCCGACTCGGGTCGCAACGTCACGCAGTGGCCGCACACCATCGATGATTTCGCGGCGCGCATGGTGCGACCCGATGAGCAGGTGTACGAGGCCAGGCGCGCCTAGCGGCGGGCTACTCCAGCAAGGCGCCTTCGTGCCGTAACAGCCAGCGCTTGCGTTCCAGGCCGCCGGCGTAGCCGGTGAGGGCGCCATTGGCGCCGATCATGCGGTGGCAGGGCACCGCGATGGCGATGGGATTGGCGCCGTTGGCGAGACCGACGGCGCGCGATGCCGCCGGATTGCCGATGCGTTTCGCGAGTTCACCATAGCTCGAAGTGCTGCCGGCGCGGATCTCGCGCAGGTGGCGCCAGATCATGCGCTGGAACGCGGTGCCGTTGGTGGCGACGGGAAACGCATCGAGGGCTTGGAAATCGCCGGCGAAATAGGCATCCACCGCGGCACTGGCGCCGCCCGGATCGCGCGCCGGCTGCAACGTCACTTCACCGTAATGGCGCGCCAGCAGGCGCTGCATGCGTGTCTCGTAATCGTGAAAGTCGAGGGCGCGCAGATGGCTGCCGTCCGATACCACCAGCACCGTGCCTAGCGGCGACGCGACGCGGTCGATGTAGAGCTTCACGGCAAGACTGCCGGCGACCGTGTGTTCACAGCGGCCGCCCGCACGGCGTGCGCCTCAGCCCGCCGACTTGTCCTGGTACTTGCGCAGATCCGGCGCGTTGTGCGACGACAATGCCGCCGTGCCCTGCGGTTCGTGCAGCGCCGCCGCCGCGCGCTCGTTCTGCATGATCTTGGCCATCACCGCTTCACCGGCGCGCTCGAAGATCTCGCGGTTCTGGATCACGTGCTGCTGCGAGGCGCGATAGGCGTCCAGCATGCCGTTCACTTCCGGCACCACGTAGCGCATCACGAGATCCCAGCTCTTGGCGGTGTTGATGTGATTGGCCCAGTCGTGCACGAAACCGAGCACCGTGCCGAAGCCGCCAGTGATCTTCTGCATGTGGCGAATCGACGCCACCAGATCGTCCGGTGTGCCGATCAGCGAGGCGCCGGCGAGGCCCATGGACTCGACGTGATCGACCGCTTCGTCCGGCGTCGCGTACTTCTTCTCGCCGGGCCGCATCAGGGTGTCGACGATGTATTCGTTATGCCAGCGCATGAGGCCGTGCTTGGCTTCCTCGCGGGCCTGTTCGCGGGTCTCGGCGATATGCCAGGACATCACCACGCGCCAGTTGCGGCGGTCGACGGTGTTGCCGTGCTTCTTCGCCGATTCCTCGGCAAAGCTCCACTGCGTCGGCAACGCGGCGAGGCCGGTGGTCGACATCGAACCCAGCGACAGCACGCCGCAGCCGTACTTGCCGGCGAGCGTCATGCCCGAGGGGCTGATCATCGACGCGGTCGCCATCGGCACTTCTTCCTGCACCGGCAGCAGCTGCAGGCGCGCGTCCTTCAAGGTGAACCAGTCGCACTCGTAGGAGAAGCGTTCGTCGCCCGCCAGCAGGCGCTTGATGACGCCCATCGCCTCGTCCTGGCGATCACGCTGGGTGAGCGGATCGATGCCGAGCATGTAGGCATCCGACGGCAGCGCACCGGGGCCGGTGCCGAGGATCACGCGGCCATTGGTCTGGTGATCGAGCTGCACGATGCGCTGCGCGACATTGAAAGGATGATGGTAGGGCAGCGATACCACGCCGGTGCCGAGCTTGATGTTGTGCGTGCACTGGCCGACGGCGGCCAGGAACAGCTCCGGCGAGGCAATCACTTCCCAGCCGGTGGAATGGTGCTCACCGCACCAGAATTCATCGTAGCCGAGGCGGTCGAGCTGCTGGGCGAGGGCGATGTCGCGCTGAAATTGCAGCGTCGGGTTCTCGCCTATGGGATGGTGGGGCGCGAGAAACGCGCCGAATCGAGTGCGTGCCATGGTATCTCCCCTTGAGGTTTGCGCCCGATACTGTCACCGCCCGTCAGGCAGCGCAATTACCGAAGCGGGCGTGGCGGCGCGGGGTCTAACGCGGCGCAGGCGCCGTCGGCGGCACTTCCAGCCAGAACGTCACCGGCCCGTCATTGGTCAGCGAGACCTGCATGTCGGCGCCGAAGCGCCCGCTCGCGACCGGTGCATGGGCGTCGCGCGCAAGCTCGAGCAGCTGCTGGAACAGGGCGCGGCCCGTATCGGGCGGCGCCGCCGGCGTGAAGCTCGGGCGAGTGCCCTTGTGGGTGTCGGCGGCGAGCGTGAACTGCGGCACCAGCAACAGACCGCCATTGACGTCGCGCAGCGAGAGATTCATGCGCCCGTCGGCATCGGCGAACACGCGGTAGTCGAGCAAGCGCTCGAGCAGGCGCCGGGCCTGCTTGTCGCCATCACCGCGCTGCACGCCGATGAACGCCAGCAGGCCCTGTTCAATGTGGCCGACGGTCTCGCCGGCCACCACCACTTCAGCGTGCGTGACGCGCTGAATGAGTGCTATCAAGCGGCGTTCTCGGGGTTGGCGCTCTCGGCCTTGCGCGAGGTGCGCTTGCGATCGACTTCCTTCAGTTCACGCTTGCGCAACCGGATGGCGAGCGGCGTGACTTCGACGAGCTCATCGTCCTCGATGAATTCCAGCGCCTGCTCGAGATCGAAGCGCACCGGCGGCGTCAGGAGGATGTTCTCGTCGTTGCCGGAGGCGCGCACGTTGGTGAGCTGCTTGGCCTTCATGGCGTTGACGACCAGATCGTTGTCGCGTGAATGGATGCCGACAATCATGCCCTCGAAGATGTCGTCGCCGGGCTTGACCAGCATGCGCCCGCGTTCCTGCAGGTTGAACAACGAGAACGCCACCGCCTTGCCGTCGCCGTTGGAGATCAGGACGCCATTCTTGCGCGGCGCGATGGTGCCGCCGACCACCGGCCGGAATTCCTCGAAGCTGTGGGTCATGATGCCGGTGCCGGAGGTGGCGGTCAGGAACTCGGTGCGGAAACCAATCAGGCCACGCGCCGGGATCACGTAATCGAGACGCACACGGCCGTTGGAGTCGGGCAGCATGTTGAGTAGATTGCCGCGCCGCGAACCGAGTCGTTCCATCACCGTGCCCTGGTATTCCGACGGCACGTCGATGATCAACTGCTCGAAAGGTTCGTGGGGCTGGCCATCGATGTCCTTGACGATGACCTGCGGGCGGCCGACACAGAACGCGAAGCCTTCGCGGCGCATGTTCTCGATGAGGATCGACAGGTGCAGTTCGCCACGCCCCGACACCAGCATGCACTTCGGGTCGCCGGTGTCTTCCACGCGCAGCGCGACGTTGTGGATGAGCTCGCGTTCCAGGCGCTCGATGATCTGGCGGCTGGTGACGAACTTGCCTTCGCGGCCGGCGAACGGCGAATCCGACACTTCGAAGGTCATGCTGACGGTCGGTTCGTCGACCGACAGCGACGGCAAGGCCTCGGGCTGCGCCGGATCGCACAGCGTGTCCGAAATGCGCAGATCCTCGATGCCGGTCACGCACACGATGTCACCGGCTTCAGCGCGCTCGCGCTGTTCGCGCTTCAAGCCCTGGAAGCCCAGCACTTCCAGCACGCGCCCGCGACGGCTCTTGCCATCGCGGTCGATGACGGTGACGCTCTGCGACGGCGTCAGCACGCCGCGCGTGATGCGGCCGATGCCGATGGCGCCGACATAGCTCGAATAATCGAGCGAAGAGATCTGCATCTGCAAGGGACCATCGGCGCCGCTGGTGCGCGGCGGCGAGACATGCTCGATGATGGTTTCGTACAGCACCTTCATGTCCTGCTCGGGGCCGTGCGGTTCGCGGCGCGCCCAGCCCTGGGTCGCCGAGCAATACACCACCGGGAAGTCGAGCTGCGCATCGGTCGCGCCGAGGCGGTCGAACAATTCGAAGGTCTGGTCCAGTACCCAGTGCGGGCGCGCACCTTCGCGGTCGCACTTGTTGATGGCGACCATCGCGTTCAAGCCCTGGGCGAAAGCTTTCTGGGTCACGAAGCGTGTCTGCGGCATCGGGCCATCGACCGCGTCGACCAAGAGCAGCACCGCATCGACCATCGACAGGATGCGCTCGACCTCGCCGCCGAAATCGGCGTGGCCGGGAGTGTCGACGACGTTGATGCGATGTTCGCCCCACACCAGCGAGGTGTTCTTGGCGAGGATGGTGATGCCGCGTTCCTTTTCGATGGCGTTGCTGTCCATCACGCGCTCGGCGTCGGGACGGCGGCTGTCGAGGGTGCCGGACTGCTTCAAGAGCTCGTCGACGAGGGTGGTCTTGCCGTGGTCGACGTGCGCGACGATGGCGATATTGCGAAGATTCTGGGATGACATCAGCTTTCCTGGGCGGGGGGTCGGAGTGGCGGGTCGGGAGTTCCGCCAGGGAAAAAACGCGGCATTATACTGATCAATCCCCCTTCCAGGGCAAAGCATCGGCCGTGCAACGTGTCTACACCAGCAGCGATCCGGTCTCGGCGGGCCTCGTGCTGTCCGTGCTGGAGGCCGCCGGCATCCCCTGCCTGCTGCGTAACCAGTACCTGACCGGCGCGCTCGGCGAACTGCCGGTCAACGAGTGCTGGCCGCAGGTGTGGGTGCTGGACGAGGACGATGCGCCGCGCGCGCGGCGCCTGATTGCCGACGCCTTGCCCCAGGATGGGGCGTCAGGTGAAGCGTGGCTGTGCCCTGACTGCGGCGAGCGCCTCGAACCGCAGTTCAGCCAATGCTGGCAGTGCGGGGCGCTGCGTCAGGTCTGTTCCCAGGGCAGCTGATGAAAGCGCCAACCCGCCACCGAACAGCGGTGGCCGTGTGCGTCCTTGTCGCCCTCGAAGCCTTCCTCGACGTTGGTGAGATTGGTGTAGCCCGCCGCCGCCAGCGCCTTGGCCGCCGCCATTGAGCGCACGCCGCTGCGGCAGATGGCCAGTATCGGCCGGTCGCCGCGGTCGCCGCCGTGGGCATTCAAGGCCGCTTTGACCTCCGCCACGAAATTCGGATTTTCCTTCCAGTCCGGGTAATCCTTCCACATCACGTTGATGGCGCCGGCGGCATGGCCGACGTAGTCGAACTCGACCTTGCTGCGCACATCGATCAGCACCGCATGGCTGTCGGCGCCGAGGATGCGCCACGCCTGCGGCGGCGTCGCGCGTTTGATCTCCACTTCACTCATGGCTCGTTGCCCCACATATACAGCTCGAGGCTGGCAAGTATAATCGCGCCCGCAGCCCCGCCCCACAGTCGACGATCGATTCATGAGCAACGCCAGTCCAGCGACCATCGCGGCGATCGATCTCGGTTCGAACAGCTTTCACATGATCGTGGCGCACACGGTCGGCGACCATTTCCGCATCGTCGACCGCATCCGCAGCGCGGTACGGCTCGGCGCGGGACTCGGCGCCGACAACCAGCTCGACCCGGCCGCCGTCGAACGGGCCATGAGCTGCCTCGCGCAGTTCGGCGAACGCCTGCGCGGCCTGCCGAGCGAAGCGGTGCGGGTGGTCGGCACCAACACCTTGCGCAAGGCACGCAATACCGCCGGCTTCCTGGCGCGCGCCGAGGCCTTGCTCGGCCATCGCATCGATGTCATCACCGGCACCGAGGAAGCGCGCCTCATCTATCTCGGCGTGTCCCATGGCCTCGATGACGATGCCGACGTGCGCCTGGTGGTGGACATCGGCGGCGGCAGCTCGGAATTCATCCTCGGCCGGCGTTTCGACCCCCTGTACATGGAAAGCCTGCACATGGGCTGCGTCAGCCACAGCCAGCAGTATTTCGGCGACGGCCACATCAGCGCGTCGCGCTTCAAGGCCGCCGAGCTGGCCGCCCGCCAGGAGCTCGAAACCATCGAGACCAGCTACCGGCGCATCGGCTGGCAGTCGGTGATCGGGGCCTCGGGCACCATCATGTCGGTGGGCGACGTGTTGCGGCAGCAGGGCGGCGGCCAGGACGGCATCACCAGTGGCGAACTCGAGCGCCTGAAGCAGCAGGTGCTGGCCGCCGGCCACGTCGACAAGCTCAGCATGCCGGGCCTGCCCGACGAGCGGCGCGCGGTGTTCGCCGGCGGCGTCGCCATCCTGTGCGCGATTTTCGACGCGCTCGGCATTTCGCGCATGCGCGTGTCCGACAGCGCCATCCGCGAAGGCCTGCTCTATGACCTGCTCGGCCGCATCCACCAGGAAGACGTGCGCGAGCGCGCGGTGGGCGAACTCGCGTCGCGCTATCACATCGACCGCGCGCAGGCCCTGCGCGTGGAGAGCACCGCCATCGAATTGCTGCGCCAGGTCGCGCAGCCGTGGGGCGTGGCGGGCGAAGACAACGAACGCCTGCTGCGTTGGGCCTCCGCGCTGCACGAAATCGGGCTGTCGGTCACCCACAGCCAGTACCACAAGCACGGCGCCTACCTGTTGACCTACCTCGACATGCCGGGCTTCGCGACCGGCGAGCAGCAGCGCCTCGCAGCGTTGGTGCGTGGCCACCGTCGCAAAGTACCGCTGGCGGACTGGCAGAGGCTGCCGGCGACGCAGCAGCAGCGCGTGCTACGCCTCGGTGTGCTGCTGCGCATCGCCTGCCTGGTACACCGGCGCCGCAGCGAAGAGGCCTTGAGCCAGGTCGAGGCCAGCGTCGAGAACGGCACGCTGAAATTGCGCTTTGCCCATGGCTGGCTCGACGCCCACGCCCTGACGCGCGCGGACCTCGAGCAGGAAGCGCTCTACCTCAAGGCCGCCATCACGCCAAGATCAACGCTCAGCGTTCAGAGTAGGTGCGAATTCATTCGCACCAGCAAGCTCACGCTCCGGACAGATCCTCGAGCAGGATCTGCTGCGCGTCGCGCACCTGGGCGGTATTGGTTTTCACCCGCGCATAGGTGCCGTCGCTGCGCAGCGACCAGGCGCGGGTGTTGTCGGCCAGGTAGTTGTTGATGCATTCCTTCAAGATGCGCTGGTGCAGGCGTTTGTCCTCCACCAGGAAGCAGGTCTCGATGCGATTGAAGAAATTACGTCCCATCCAGTCGGCGCTGGACAGGTAGATCTCGTCGTCGCCGTCGTTGTGGAAATAGAACACGCGGGCGTGTTCGAGGAAACGCCCGACGATGGAGCGCACGCGGATGTTTTCGGAGATGCCGGCGATGCCCGGGCGCAGCGCGCACACGCCGCGGATGATGAGATCTATCTTGACGCCCGCCTGCGAGGCCTCGTACAGCGCATTGATGGTCTGCACTTCCGACAGCGCGTTCATCTTGGCGATGATGCGCGCCGGCAGGCCCGAGCGCGCGCGGCGCGTCTCGCGTGCGATGAGCTCGAGGATGGTGCTGTGCATGGTGAAGGGCGATTGCAGCAGCTTCTTCAATTTGCCGGCGCGACCCGGCGCGGTCAGCATGTGGAAGACCTTCTGCACGTCCACGCCGATGGCGTTGTCGCACGTGAACAGGCCGTAGTCGGTGTACAGGCGCGCGGTGCGCGGATGGTAGTTGCCGGTGCCGAGATGCACGTAGCGGCGCAACAGTTTGCCCTCGCGGCGCACCACCAGGATCATCTTGGCGTGGGTCTTGTGGCCGACGATGCCGTACACCACGTGCGCGCCGGCCTCCTGCAGGCGCGTCGCGAGTTCGATGTTGGCCTCTTCGTCGAAGCGCGCCTTGAGCTCGATGACCACCGTCACTTCCTTACCCTTGCGCGCCGCCTCCAGCAGCGCTTCCACCACCGGTGAATCGGGCCCGGTGCGGTACAGCGTCTGGCGGATGACCAGCACCGCCGGGTCGCGCGCGGCCTGGTACAGGAAATCGGTGATCGGCGCAAAGGACTGGAAGGGATGGTGCAGCAGCACATCGCCGCGGCGGATCACATCGAACATGTCGCTGCCCTGGGGCAGGCGCGTGGGGCGACCGGGGACGAAGGACGGGAACTTGAGATCGGGCCGCTCGATCATGTCGAACACCGCCATCAGGCGCGTGAGATTGACCGGGCCGTTGCAATTGAAGATGTCCGGGTCCTGCAGATCGAATTCCTGGCGCAGCAAGGACACCATCTGGGCCGGACATTCGGCCGCGACTTCCAGGCGCACGGCATCGCCGAAGCGACGCTGATGGAGCTCGCCTTCCAGCGCCTGCAGCAGATCGTCCACTTCCTCATCGTCGACGAACAGATCGCTGTTGCGCGTGACGCGGAACTGGTAGCAGCCCTTGACCTCCATGCCCGGAAAGATGTCGTCGACATGGGCGTGGATGATCGACGACAGGAACACGAACTCGTGCGGGCAGCTGGCATATTCCTCGGGGATGTTGATGACGCGCGGCAGCGAGCGCGGCGCCTGCACGATGGCGATGACGCTGTTGCGGCCAAATGCATCGGTGCCTTCCAGCGACACCAGGAAATTGAGACTCTTGTTCAGGATGCGCGGAAACGGGTGCGATGGATCGAGCCCGATGGGGCTCAGCATCGGCAGCAGCTCGCGATTGAAATAGCGTCGTACCCACGCCGCCTGGCGGGCGTTCCATTCACCGCGCTTCAAGAAATGGATGTTCTCGTCAGCCAGGTCCGGCAGCAGCCGTTCATTCAAGACCTGGTATTGCTCCGCCACCAGGGCATGGGCGCCAGCGCTGATGGCGCGCAATTGCTCCTGGGCGGACATCTGGTCCGGCCCGCTCTGGCCGGCCGCGAAGGCCACCTGCTCCTTCAGCCCCGCCACGCGGATCTCGAAGAACTCATCGAGATTGCTGCTGACGATGCACAGGAACTTCAGACGCTCGAGCAGCGGGTTGCCGTCGTCCTTGGCCTGCTCGAGCACGCGCCGGTTGAACTCCAGCAAGGACAGCTCGCGGTTGATGTATAGCTCAGGGTCGCCGATGTTCAGCGCTTTCGCGTCCATGGAAATTGGTGCTCGCGCGCGCTTCAAAGTGGGGAAGGGCCGGCCGGGGTGCATTTTGACGGTCGAGTCATTATCATCGCCCGCCTTTCCACAGCACTGCAAGCGCACGCGGGCGGCATCTGATCATGGTCAAAACCACTGCTAAAAAAACTCCTGGCCGCGCCATCAAGGCACGCAAGCCGACCATGGCCGAACGCGCCGACCGGCACGCGCTATATGAAGAGTCGGTGCAATGCGTCGAACATGAGATTGATTTCGTCGACGCGGAGTTCAAACGCCTGCGCGGCCACCGCGCCACGACGCTGCGCGAGGATTTCTGCGGTACCGCCAATACCTCCTGCGAATGGGTGCGGCGCCGGCCGTCCAATCGCGCGGTCGGTGTCGACCTCGACGCCGAAGTGCTGGGCTGGGGCCGCGACCACCACGTCGCCAAGCTGACGCCGTCGCAACGCCGACGCCTGACCCTGGTCGAGGGCGACGTGCTGAAGACCGGCGGCGAGCCGGTCGAGATCCTGCTGGCCATGAACTTCAGCTACTGGCTGTTCCGCGAGCGCGCCCAGCTGCGCGCCTACTTCAAGCGTGCACTGGCCAACCTCGCCGACGACGGCGTGATGTTCCTCGACTGCTTCGGCGGCTACGAGTCGTTCCGGGTGCTGAAGGAGCACACCGAGCACAAGCGCTTCACCTACACCTGGGAGCACGCCAGCTACAACCCGGTCAACGGCCATTTCGTGTGCCACATCCATTTCAGCTTTCCGGACGGCTCCAAGCTCAAAAAGGCCTTCAGCTACGAATGGCGCCTGTGGACGCTGCCCGAGATCCGCGAACTGCTGGCCGAGGCCGGCTTCCGCCGCACCACCGTCTATTGGCAGGGTTGGGACGAAAAGGAGGAGACCGGCAGCGGCGACTTCACGCCCGTCGAAGAAGCCGACGCCGACGCCGGCTGGATCTGCTACATCGCGGCGGAGAAATGATCGCGGCCGGCCGCGCCGCCGGTCGTTGTCATGTTTGTCACGATACTGTAATAAATCTCGCCAACAATCGGGCTCGCCCGGTCCACCCCGCAAGCAAGCGGCCTTTGTATGTCACAGCCATCCGAGATCCGACGGTCAGGCCCCGCGCCTGCCTCCTGCCGTGACCGCCGGTGCCTGTCGCCGTGGCCCGTGACGAGGCGCCCGTGATCCCCGCCAACCGCGCTGACCTGTCCTCCCGCGAGCGCTGGCGGCTGTTGAAAGACCGCCTGTTCGCGGCGGTCATGGCCGTCGGCGGCATCTCGGTGATCGTCGCCATCCTGCTGATTTTCTTTTACCTGCTGTACGTGGTGCTGCCGCTGTTCCGCGATGCCACGGTCAAGCCCACCACCAGTTTCGAACAGGGCGCCGGCGCGCCCGCCATGATTGCGCTCGACGAATACGCCCAGACCGGCTTCTCCATCGCGCCCGACGGTCACTACCAGTTCTTCAAGGCCGCCGACGGCAGCGCCATCGCCAGCGGCGAACTGTTGGCAGCCGGCGCCGGCAAGGTCAGCGCGGTGGCGGCCGGCGACCCGGTCAGCCATGTCTACGTGGCCGGCACCGCCGACGGCAAGGTCGGCGTCGCGCAGGTCAGTTTCGAAGTGCGTTTCGACGGCCAGACCCGCGTCATCACGCCCAAGCTCGGCTATCCCTTCGGCGACGAGGCGCTGCAGGCCACCGCCGCCGGCGACGCCATCCGCCTCGTCACCGGCCAGGCCTCCGACGAGGAAGCGACCATCGCAGCGGTCAGCGCGCAGGGCAAGGTGGTACTGGTCAATGCCACCAAGCAGACCTCCATGCTCGACGAGTCGACCAGCGTCGAGGTGACGCGCACCGAACTCGACGTCGACGGCAGCAAGGTCACGCATATCGCTCTCGACACCCAGCAGCGCGAGCTCTACCTCGCCGGCAGCGACGGCGTGCTGAGCTACTTCGACGTGCGTAACAAGAACAAGCCACAGCTGGTGGACCGCGCCAGCGTGATTGGCGCCGCTCAGCACATCACCGCCATGAGCTTCCTGTCGGGCGGTATTTCGCTGGTCATCGGTGACGATCTGGGCAATCTCGCGCAGTGGTTCCCGGTGCGCGACCAGCACAACAATTCGCAGCTCAAACGCGTACGCCGTTTCGCGCCCCTGCCGGCCGGCGTCAGCGCCATCGCGCCGGAGTATTTCCGCAAGGGTTTCCTCGCCATCGACGCCAAGGGCAATCTGGGCTTGTATCACGCCACCGCGGAGCGTCACCTCGTGACCGTCGCCAGCGGTCTCGACGAGGTGGCCGCAAGCAGCATGGCGCCGCGCGCCAACGCCGCGGTGCTGGCCTCGAAGGGTGGCAAGATCGCGCTGTTCGCCATCGACAATCCGCACCCCGAGGTGTCGTTCAAGGCGCTGTGGAATGCCATCTGGTACGAGAACCGCGCGCGTGCCGATTACATCTGGCAGTCGTCGTCGGCGAGCAACGACTTCGAACCGAAGTTCAGCCTCACGCCGCTGGCCTTCGGCACCTTGAAGGCGGCCATCTACTCGATGATCTTCGCCGTGCCGCTGGCGGTGCTCGGCGCCATCTACACCGCCTACTTCATGAGCGCGCCCATGCGGCGCATCGTCAAGCCTTCGATCGAACTCATGGCGGCCCTGCCGACCGTGATCCTGGGCTTCCTCGCCGGCCTGTGGCTGGCGCCGCTGGTGGAACGCGAGCTGCTCGGCGTGTTGCTGTGCATTCCCATCGTGCCGGCCGCCACGCTGTTGTTCGCCTACTTCGTCGGCCGCCTGCCGCAACGCGTGAAAGCGCTCATTCCCGATGGCTGGGAAGCGCTGGCGCTGGTGCCGGTGGTGATATTCGCGATCTGGGCCAACTTCATGCTCGGTCGCGCGCTCGAAGTGTTGTTCTTCGACGGCAGCGTGACGCACTGGCTGAACATCAATTACGGCATCGGTTACGACCAACGCAATTCGCTGGTGGTGGCCATCGCCATCGGCTTCGCCGTCATTCCGACCATCTTCTCGATCAGTGAAGACGCGGTGTTCAGCGTGCCGCGTCACCTCACCATGGGTTCGCTGGCCTTGGGCGCGACGCCCTGGCAGACCGCCATCAAGGTGGTGCTGTTGACCGCCAGCCCCGGCATCTTCTCCGGCATCATGATCGGCATGGGCCGCGCCGTCGGCGAAACCATGATCGTGCTGATGGCGACCGGCAATACGCCGATCATGGACATCAGCCTGTTCCAGGGCCTGCGTGCGCTGTCGGCCAATATCGCGGTCGAGATGCCGGAATCGGAAGTCGGCAGTTCCCACTACCGCGTGCTGTTCCTGGCCGCGATGGTGCTGTTCCTGGTGACTTTCATCGTCAACACCATGGCCGAGCTGGTGCGCCAGCGCCTGCGCAAGAAGTACTCCAGCCTGTGAACGCCAGCTCTTCGTCCAACAAGGTCGCGCCGCTGCGCCAGTGGTGGCTGTCCGGCTCGCCCGGTGTGTGGCTGACAGCCGGCGCCGTCAGTTTCTCGCTGGTGATGGTGTTCGGTCTGTTGTTCCTCATCACCGTGCGCGGCATGGGCCATTTCTGGCCGTCGGACGTGGCGCGCCTCGAACTCACGGGCGGCGAAGCCAAGTACGCCCTCGGCGAAATCGTCGACGAGGAGACGGTGTCGGCGACGCGTCTCAAGGACAACGGCGTGGCGGTGCCCGAGGGGCGCGAGACCGTGAAACGCCTGTTGCTGAAAGTCGGCAACCGCAACTTGAACGGTTTCGACTTCCAGTGGTTCAACGACATCGAATTCACGAACATCGCCTACCCACGCAAGGCGGTGGTGATCGAGCGCCGCGAGTGGGGCAATTTCTACGGCTTCGTGAAAGGCATACGCGAGGGCGACAAGCCGCTCACCATCGACGGCAGCCCGTGGCCGGAGATGCGCAAGCGCATCGCCCGCGGCGAAGCCCTGCGCAAGGATATCGCCCACATCGAACGCGAACAGATGGGCGCCATCAACTATGGGCTCGAGCGTCTGCGTCTCAAGACCCGCAAGCTGGAACTGGACGGCGTGACCAGCGGCGCGCCTCTGGCCGACATCGCCGCCGAGCGTGACGCGCTCAACACCCGTTATGCCGCCCTTGCCGAGAAACTCGCCAAGCTCAACCAGGACGCCGGGCGCGACGTGTTGCTGTTGGAGACCGTCAACGGCGTGGCCAGCGAAGTGCGCTTCTACGACATCGTGCGCGCCTATCGGCCCAACGCCATGCCGCTGCCCGCCAAGCTCAAACATTACCTGTCCAAGCTCTACGAGTTCGTCGCCAGTGAACCGCGCGAGGCCAATACCGAGGGCGGCGTGTTCCCGGCCATCTTCGGCACCGTGATGATGGTGCTCCTGATGTCGGTGTTCGTCACGCCCTTCGGCGTGATCGCCGCCATCTACCTGCGCGAATACGCGCACCAGGGCCTGTTGACGCGCATCATCCGCATCGCCGTCAACAACCTCGCCGGCGTGCCGTCGGTGGTGTACGGCGTATTTGGTCTCGGTTTTTTCGTCTACTTCGTGGGCGGCACCATCGACCAGGCGTTCTTTCCCGAAGCCCTGCCGGCGCCGACCTTCGGCACGCCCGGCCTCCTGTGGTCGTCACTGACCCTGGCGCTGCTGACCGTGCCGGTCGTGATCGTGTCGACCGAGGAAGGCTTGTCGCGCATTCCGCGCAGCATCCGCGAAGGATCCCTGGCGCTCGGCGCGACCAAGGCCGAAACCCTGTGGCGCACCGTCATGCCGATGGCGACACCGGCCATGATGACCGGCCTCATCCTGGCCGTGGCGCGCGCCGCCGGCGAAGTCGCGCCCTTGATGATGGTCGGCGTGGTCAAACTCGCGCCGGCCCTGCCGCTGGATGGCAACCTGCCGTTCCTGCATCTCGACCGCAAGTTCATGCATCTCGGTTTCCATATCTTCGACGTCGGCTTTCAGAGCCCCAACGTCGAGGCGGCGCGCCCGCTGGTCTACGCCACTTCGCTGCTGTTGGTGCTGCTCATCGTCGCGCTCAACCTGGCCGCCATCACCATTCGCAACCGGCTTCGAGAAAAGTACAATGCCGCCGAAACCTGATCGTGACATCGAAACCATGCAGGGACAGCCGGGCAAAGAAGGCAGCACTCCCACCCATGGCGTGGACATCAAGAGCGCGTTGCGCAAGGACGACGGCGTGCAGGAGCGGCCGGCCGAGCCGCGCGATTGCCTGGAGGTCAAAGGCCTCAATCTCTATTACGGCCAGAAGCGCGCGCTGCACGACATCAACCTGACCATCCCGGAACGCTTCGTCACCGCCTTCATCGGCCCCTCGGGCTGCGGCAAATCGACGCTGTTGCGCTGCTTCAACCGCATGAACGACCTCATCGACGGCGTGCGTGTCGAAGGCGAAGTGCTGCTCGACGGTCAGAACATCTTCGCGCCGGAGGTCAATGTCGCGACCCTGCGCCGCCGCGTCGGCATGGTGTTCCAGAAGCCGAATCCGTTTCCGAAGTCGATCTACGAGAACGTCGCCTACGGCCTGCGCATCCAGGGCGTGAAGAGCCGTCGCGTGCTGGACAAGGCGGTGGAAGGCGCGCTGCGTGGCGCCGCGTTGTGGGACGAAGTGAAGGACCGCGTGCATGACAGCGCCCTCGGCCTGTCGGGCGGTCAGCAGCAGCGCCTGGTGATTGCGCGCGCCATCGCCATCGAGCCTGAAGTGTTGTTGCTCGACGAGCCGGCCTCGGCGCTGGATCCTATCTCGACGCTCAAGATTGAAGAACTCATCTACGAGCTCAAGAAGGATTACACCATCGTCATCGTCACCCATAACATGCAACAGGCGGCCCGCGTGTCGGACTTCACGGCCTTCATGTACATGGGCGACCTCATTGAATTCGGCAAGACCAAGACGGTCTTCACCACGCCGCGCCGCAAACAGACCGAAGACTACATTACCGGCCGCTATGGCTGAGTTCGGGCCCGGCCGCCAATGGTCGTGAGCCTTTCGATTTTCGAAGCCGCCAGGGTGGCCCCGCCACCATCGGAGTAAGCCAACGATGACCATGTCGCGCCTCACCCACCACATCTCCCACCAGTTCGACAAGGAGCTGGAGGACATCCGCTCCAAAGTGCTGGCGATGGGCGGCTTGGTCGAGGAGCACATCCACAAGGTGCTGGAGTGTTTCGCCAAGGGCGATTTCGACGAAGCGGAATACGTGGCGGTCAACGACTTCAAGGTCAACGCGCTGGAAGTCGAAATCGACGACGACTGCACCGAGATCCTGTTGCGCCGCCAGCCCGCCGCCACCGACCTGCGCCTGGTGCTGTCGGTCAGCAAGACCATCACCGACCTCGAACGCATCGGCGACGAGGCCGAGAAGATCGCGCGCCTGGTGTTGAACCTGCGCGGCTCGGGCGGCATCAGCTCCTATTACATGGGCATGCTGTCCATGGGCCATCACGTGCGCCGCATGGTGCGCGCCGCGCTCGACGCCTTCGCGCGCATGGATTCGGAATCGGCCTTCAGGATCGCCCAGGAAGACCGCGAGATCGACGCCGAGACCGACGCCATCATGCGCTATCTCATCACCTACATGATGGAAGACCCGCGCTCCATCACGCGCGTGCTGGACGCGGTGCTGTCGGTGCGCGCCTTCGAGCGCATCGGCGATCATGCGCGCAACATCTGCGAGAACGTCATCTACCTGGTGGAAGGCAAGGACGTGCGGCACGTGGCGCTGGAGCAGGTCGAGCAGGAGCTACGCCGCGACGCGGAATGAATACGCGAATCCGCCTCTGTAGGTGCGAATTCATTCGCACATTCATGGCCAGGCAATGCGCAACATTTCGGTTTGTAATGTGCGAATGAATTCGCACCTACTGGCTTGAGCGACGCTTACCCCGCGTCGCGCACCCGCGGCGCCTGCTCTTCCCGCACATCCACCACTTCACTCATCGGGAAATCACAGCGGAAGCGGCTGCCCTTGCCGGGCGTGCTTTCAATGTGGAGTGTGGCGTTGTGGCGCACCAGCACGTGCTTGACGATGGCGAGGCCGAGGCCGGTGCCGCCGGCGCTGCGCACGCGTGACTGTTCGACGCGGTAGAAGCGCTCGGTGAGGCGCTCGATGTGCTCGGGGCCGATGCCGATGCCGTTGTCTTCCACCTCGAAATGCGCGCCGCTGTCGTCGCCATACCAGCGGATGCGGACGACGCCGCGTTCCGGCGTGTAGTGCACGGCATTGAAGATGAGATTCGAAAACGCGCTGTAGAGCTCGCTGCGTGAGCCGCGCAGGCGCAGGTGTGGGTCGATTTCCAGTGAAAAGAGATGTTCACGCTGCTCGCTCAGCTCGCGCGCGCGGGCGTGGGCGTCGGCCACCAGCTCCGAAACGTTGACCACTTCCGGCTGCGGCACGCGATCCTCGCGCTCGAGGTTGGACAAGAGCAGCAATTCCTCGACCAGCTGACGCATGCGCTCGGAATGGGCGGCCATCTGTGTGAGCGCCGGTCGCCACGCCGGCGGCGCCTGGTCGGCCTGCGCCTCCAGGGTTTCGAGGTAACCGCGGAACACCGTGATCGGCGTACGCAGCTCGTGGGAGACGTTGGCGACGAAATCGCGACGGATCTCGTTGGCGCGATGCAGCTGGGTCACGTCGCGCGCCACCAGCAGCTGCTGGTCGCGGCCGTAAGGCGCGAGCAGCACCGAGAGATAACGCTTGGTGTCGGTCGGGCTCTGGATCTCGATGGCCTCGCCTTCCTCGGCCTTTTCGATGAAGGCGCGCAGCGCCGGCAGGCGCACGAGGTTGGTGACGCGTTGGCCGACGTCTTCCGGCCAGCGCACGCCCAAATCACGGCGCGCGGCGTTGTTGGCCCAGCGCACTTCGTTGTGTGCATCCAGCACCACGGTGGCATCGGGCAGGGCGCGGGTGGCCTGCTGGAATTGCTTCAAGTAGCTGGCGAGTTTCTTCTTGCGCTTCTTGTGGCGCTCGCGCAGGTAGTCGATTTCCAGCGACAGCTCTTCAAAGGCGCCGGGCGCCTCGGGCGGCTCGTGGGTCTTGTGATCGCGCATCCACGACAGCAGCAGTTCGAGCTTGGTATGCATCCACACGATGTAGCCGACCGCGGCCAGCAGCAGGCACCACTTGGTGCGCCCCAACAGCGTGCCGACCAGCAGCGCGGCCAGGAAGAGTGCGGCAAGGCGCCAGGCATCGCGTTGCTGCATAAGGGGAGACCTTCGAGAAGTGTGGGTGGATTATCGCCCTTTCGGTGGTCCGGATGAAGCGCCCCCGGCCGTCAGCCTGCGGCCCTTACTCGGTCAGCACCGAAAAACGGTAGCCGACGCTGCGCACGGTCTGGATGTAGGCCTCGCAGCCGTAGGGCTCGAGCAGCTTGCGCAGGCGGCGGATGTGCACGTCGACGGTGCGCTCTTCTATATAAGCGTGGTTGCCCCACACGCTGTCCAGGAGCTGGTTGCGCGAATAGACCCGCTCCGGGTGGGTGATGAAGAACTGCAGCAGGCGGAATTCGGTCGGTGACAGTTCCACCGGGCGGTTGTTGGCCAGCACCCGGTGGGTCTGGGAATCGAGCTTGATGGCGCCCATCTCGATGACGTCCTGCTCGCCGCCGGTGTGGGCGCGGCGCATCACCGCGCGCACCCGGGCCAGCAATTCGCGGGTCGAGAACGGCTTGGTGATGAAGTCGTCGGCGCCGGTGTCGAGGCCTTTGACCTTGTCGTTTTCGCTGCCGCGCGCGGTCAGCATGATGATGGGGATGGCGCTGGTCTTGGGGTCGCGCTTCAGGCGCCGCGCGAAATCCACGCCGCTGATGCCGGGCAGCATCCAGTCCAGCAGGATCAGATCGGGGGTCAGGGTGCCCATCGCCTGTTGCGCCTGCTCGACGTCGCCGGCCTCGGTGAACTGGTAGCCGTCGCCGGCCAAGGTGAAGCCCAGCATCTGGCGGATGGCCGGTTCGTCTTCGACGATGAGTATGTTGGCGCTCATGGCGGCTCGCTGTGCGTCTGTTCCCGTTGATTGCGTGACATTTGTACGTGGAATTTATGACGATGCCGTGAAATTGCCACGAGTCTAGCGCAGCGCCGTCACCCGCCGCTGCGTCGTGCGCTGGCATCGCCGGGAAAAAATCCCGGTGCGAGGCCCGTCGCCGCGCCCGGTCACGGCTCGCCACGCGCGGTCGCGCTGCCTATGCTGGCCTCGTGCCGGGCGGCTTCAGGACGAAGCCCGCCAGTCGCACAGCCCAAGGGAATCCTAAAGGAGACATGGAATGTCCACACTCAGAAGTCTGATCATGATTTTCATGCTGGCCCTGTCCTGCGCCCTCAGCGCGGCCGAGCCGGTCAATCTCAATTCCGCCTCGGCCGAGGCGCTCGCCGCCGGCATGGTCGGCATCGGGCCGGCCAAGGCCCAGGCCATCGTCGACTATCGTGAAGCCCACGGCCCGTTCAAGACCGTCGACGACCTGCTGCAGATCAAGGGCATCGGCGCCGCGACGCTGGACAAGAACCGCGAGCGCGTGACGGCCGCCTCGGCCAAGTAAAGCAATCCCCCAACCCTCCTCGGTACGCCGGGGCTTGGCCGGTTCCGCAGCGGAACCGGCATCTTTTTTGCGCCGAAAATGGCCCTCCTGTATGCTCACCGGCCCTGCAAATCCCCGCCTCATCCTGCCCAATGCGGGGTGACGACCGGCGCAGGTTCATCCGATTTCCAAGCAGAAGGGCATTGCAGCGTGCGCCAAGAATTGAAGCGCGAACTCCTGACCGAGCGTTACGAACCGGCGCGCATCGAGCCGGTCGTGCAGGACCATTGGCGCGACCAGCAGACCTTCAAGGTGGTCGAGGACCTTGCGAAGGAAAAATTCTATTGCCTGTGCATGTTCCCCTACCCCAGCGGGCGCTTGCACATGGGCCATGTGCGCAACTACACCATCGGCGATGTGATTGCCCGCTATCAGCGCATGCAGGGCAAGAACGTGATGCAGCCCATGGGCTGGGACGCTTTCGGCATGCCGGCCGAGAACGCCGCCATCGAGAACAACGTGCCGCCCGCCAAGTGGACGCGCGACAACATCAATTACATGCGCGGCCAGCTGCAGCGCCTGGGCTTCGCCTACGATTGGGACCGTGAGCTGGCCACCTGCGACCCGGACTACTACCGCTGGGAACAGTGGTTCTTCACCCAGCTTTACGAGAAAGGGATGATCTACCGCGCCACCGCGGTGGTGAACTGGGACCCGGTCGACCAGACGGTGCTCGCCAACGAACAGGTCATCGACGGCTGCGGCTGGCGCTCCGGCGCACCGGTCGAGCGGCGCGAGATCCCGCAGTGGTTCCTGCGCATCACCGCCTACGCCGATGAGCTGCTGGAAGAACTGGACCGCATGGACGAGTGGCCGGAAGCGGTCAAGACCATGCAGCGCAACTGGATCGGTCGCTCCCAGGGCCTCTTGATCCGCTTCGCCCTCTCCGATGGCACGGGTGACCTGGAAGTCTTCACCACCCGTCCGGACACGCTGATGGGCGCGACCTACATGGCGGTTGCCCCCGAGCATCCGCTGGCGGTGGCCGCCGCGGCGCGCGACGCCCAGGTCGCCGAGCTGCTGGAAGCATGCAAGCGCCAGTCGACCTCGGAAGCGATCCTGGAAACCATGGAAAAGCGCGGCCTGCCGCTCGGCATCACGGTCGACCATCCCCTGACCGGCGCGCCGCTGCCGGTGTGGGTCGCCAATTTCGTGCTGATGGGTTATGGCACGGGCGCGGTGATGTCGGTGCCGGCCCACGACGATCGCGACCACGAATTCGCCCAGCGCAATGCCCTGCCGATCCGCCAGGTGGTGCGGCCGCTGGACGGCGCCGCCGTCGACATCGAACGCGAGGCCTACACCGAGCACGGCGTGCTGGTGAACAGCGGCGAATACGATGGCCTCGATTTCAACCAGGCCTTCGATGCCATCGCCACCCGCCTCGAAGGCCAGGGCCGCGCCGAGCGGCGCACCCAGTACCGCCTGCGCGACTGGCTGGTGTCGCGGCAGCGCTACTGGGGCTGTCCGATCCCGGTGCTGTACGACGCCGACGGCAATGTCGTGCCCGAGGTGCCCGAGCGCCTGCCGGTGGTGCTGCCGGAAGACGTCGCCTGGGAAGGCGTCAACTCGCCGCTGCGCAGCATGCCGGCCTTCACCCAGGCGACCCTGCCCGACGGCCGGCCGGGGCGCCGCGAGACCGACACCTTCGATACCTTCTTCGAATCGTCCTGGTATTTCACGCGCTTCGCTTGCGCCGATGCCAGCACCGGCATGGTCGACGCACGCGCCGACTACTGGATGCCGGTCGACATCTACATCGGTGGCATCGAGCACGCGGTGCTGCACCTCTTGTACGCGCGCTTCTTCCACAAGGCCATGCGCGACGCCGGCCTGGTGAAATCGGCCGAGCCCTTCAAGCGCCTGCTGACCCAGGGCATGGTGTGCAAGGAGACCTATTTCCGCGACGGCGAGAACGGCCGCAAGCAGTACTTCAATCCCGCCCAGGTGGACGTCGAGCTCGATGCCAAGGGCCGCGCCATCAGCGCCCGCGCCAAGGCCGACGGCCTGCCGGTCACCATCGGCGCGGTCGAGAAGATGTCGAAGTCGAAGAACAACGGCATCGATCCGCAGGCCCTGATCGACAAGTACGGCGCCGACACCGTGCGCCTCTACACCATGTTCGCGGCGCCGCCCGACCAGTCGCTGGAGTGGTCCGATTCGGCGGTCGAAGGCCAGTTCCGCTTCCTGAAGTCGTTGTGGCGCCAGGTCACCGAGCACGCCGCCAAGGGCGTGCCGGGCGAGGCCGGCAGCGTCACCGACGAACTCAAGACCGTGCGTCGTCACATCCACGAGACCATCGTCAAGGTCAGCGATGACGTCAGCCGCCGCTACAAATTCAACACCGCCATCGCGGCGGTGATGGAATTGTTGAATCACCTGTCGCGCATGACGGTCGACAGCGCCGCCGCCCACGCGGTGCGCCAGGAGGGTCTCACCACCGTGGTGTTGCTGCTCGCGCCCATCGTGCCGCACATCACGGCGGTGCTGTGGCAGGCGCTCGGTCACGACGACGAACTCAGCCAGGTGGCCTGGCCCAAGGCCGATGCTTCCGCGCTGACGCGCGACGAGGTCGAAATGGTGGTGCAGGTCAACGGTCGCAAGCGCGCGGTGGTGAGCGTGCCGGCGCAAGCCGACAAGGCCACCTGTGAAGCCATTGCGCTGGCCGACGACAACGTGCAGCGTTTCGTCACCGGCAAACAGATGCGCAAGATCATCGTCGTGCCCGGCAAGCTGGTGAACGTGGTGGTGGCGGAGTAAGCAAGCATGTCGCAGCGCGCCCGCCTTGCCCTGTTGATGCTGTTGCTGGCGCTCAGCTTGAACGGTTGCGGTGGCTGGTACCTGCGCGGTTCCAATCCTGCTTCGACGCACAATTTCCGCAAGGTCTACCTGAAAGGCGACGACGCCGAACGGGTGTTGATCGCGGTGCGTCACGAGCTCTACAACCGCGGTCTGAAAGTGGTGCGTCGACGTGCCGATGCCGACCTGGTGATCGAGATTGAAGACGAGCGTTACGAGCGTCGCATCCTGTCGGTCGACCCCGGCACCGGTAAGGTGCGCGAAATCGAGCTGGGCCTGCTCGCGCATTTCACCGTGCGTTCGGGCGACGGCAAGCTGCTGGTGCCGCGCGAACCGCTGACCTTCCAGCTCGATTACGTGTTCGACGAAGGCTCCTTGCTCGGCACCGTCGAGCAGGACAACACCGTGCAGCAGGATCTCGCGGAAACGGCCGCCACCTCGCTGATCTTCCGCCTCGAATCGATAGACCTGCCGGCGCCGGCCGCCAAGGCGCCGCGCGCCGACCCCAAGGGCTGACGCCCGTGCAACTGAGCGCCGAGCGTCTGCATGAACGGCTGCGCGCGCAGCCGCTGGCGCCGGTGTATTTCTTTCACGGCGACGAACCCCTGCAGCTCATGGAATGCGCCGACGCGGTGCGCAAGCGCGCCTTCGAAACCGGCATCGAAGAGCGGCGCGTGTTCGACGCCGAGACCGGTATCGACTGGCAGGCGCTGGCCGACGAAGGCAACGCGATGTCGCTGTTCGCGAGCCGCCGCCTGTTCGAGATCCGGCTCGGCGAACGCAAACCCGACAAGGCCGGCGCCGAGATCCTGGAACAGCTCGCGAGCCGCGGCCAGGCCGACGACATCGTGGTGGTGAGCGCCGGCAAGCCCGATGGAACGATGAAAAAGGCCAAGTGGTTCGTGGCCCTCGAGAGCCACGCGGTGTGCGTGGCGAGCCGCGATCTGCGCGGCGCCGCGCTGCCGGAATGGCTGGGTCGTCGCGCCGCGCGTTTCGGCAAGCGCCTGGCGCCTGCCGCCGCCGAAATCATCGCCGACCGCGTGGAAGGCAACATGCTGGCCGCCGCTCAGGAAGTGGAAAAGCTGTGCCTGTTGGTCGATGCCGATCTCATCGGCGAGGACGACGTGCTGGGCGCGGTGCGCGACAGCGCGCGTTACGATGTCTTTCAACTGGCCGACGCGGTGGTGGCCGGCGACTTGGCGCGCGCGCTGCGCATCATTCGCGGCCTGCGCGAGGAAGGCACCGAGCCCTTGCTGCTCAACTGGGCGCTGGGCCGCGAACTGCGCCAGCTGGCCGGCATTTCCCACAGCGTTGCGCGCGGCACGCCGGTGGACGCCGCGCTCGAGCAATATCGCGTATGGAGCAACCGCCGCGGCATGATGAAACGCATGCTGTCACGGCTCGGCACGGATGACCTCATGCACTTGTTGGCGTACGCTAATTTCATCGACACCGTGGTCAAGGGTGCGCGCAGCGGCGAGCCCTGGGACGAGATCGAAATTCTGACGATGAAGATGGGCGGCGCGCGGGGCATCGATGGCCTCATGCGCACGCTCTAGGAATGGGCATGGCTGAAACAATCACATCACTGAACGCCAGGAGCGACGAGGTCGGCGCCTACGTCGAGGGCGTGGCGCGCGCGGCGCGCGCCGCGAGCCGCGCCATGGCGCGCGCCACCAGCGCCGACAAGAATGCCGCGTTGCTCGCCATCGCCACGCGCGTGCGCGCCAAGGCCGCCGACATCCTCGCCGCCAATCGCGCCGACGTCGAAGCTGCCGGCGGTCTCGATGAGGCAATGGTCGAACGGTTGACGCTGAACCCGTCGCGCATCGAGGCCATGGCGGCTGGCGTCGCCGAAGTGGCGGCACTGGCCGACCCCATCGGCGGCATCACCGATCTCGAATTCCGTCCGACCGGCATCCAGGTCGGGCGCATGCGCGTGCCGCTGGGCGTGGTCGGCATCATCTACGAAGCGCGTCCCAACGTGACCGCCGACGCCGCGGCGCTGTGCCTGAAATCCGGCAATGCCGCCATCCTGCGCGGCGGCTCGGAAGCGCTGCGCTCGAATCAAATCATCGCCGAGTGCGTGCACCATGGCCTCGAACAGGCCGGGCTGCCGGCCACCGCCGTGCAGGTCATCGCCACCACCGACCGCGCGGCGGTGGGCGCGCTGCTCGCGCAGGACAAGTACGTCGACGTGATCGTGCCGCGCGGCGGCAAGAGCCTCATCGAACGGGTCAGCCGCGAGGCGCGCATGCCGGTCATCAAGCATCTCGATGGCGTGTGCCACGTGTTTCTCGACGACAGCGCCGATGCCGCCAAGGCCCTGGCCATCGCCGTCAACGCCAAGACCCAGCGCTACGGCACCTGCAACACCATGGAGACCCTGCTCGCGACGCCCGCCGCGGCGACGCGGCTCTATCCCGCCATCCTCGCGGCGCTGCACGAGGCGGGCGTCGAACTGCGAGGCTGCGAGCGCAGTCGCGCGCTCCATGACAAGGTCATCGCAGCCAGCGAAGACGACTGGTACGCCGAGTACCTGGCGCCCATCCTCGCGGTGCGCGTGGTCGACGGTTTCGATGCCGCGCTCGATCACATCGCGCGCTACGGTTCGCAGCATACCGATGCCATCGTCACCGAGAATTTCGTCAATGCGCGGCGCTTTCTCGCCGAGGTCGATTCGAGCTCGGTGATGGTCAATGCCTCGACCCGTTTCGCCGACGGTTTCGAATACGGCCTCGGCGCCGAGATCGGCATCAGCACTGACAAGTTCCATGCGCGTGGCCCGGTCGGTCTCGAAGGCCTCACCTCGCAGAAGTGGATCGTGCTGGGAGACGGCCATATCCGCGCCTGAGTCCATGGGCGGGAGCGGCGGGCGATGAGCGCGGCGGCCGGCGCGCGCGCCGCCCTGCGTCCCATCGGTCTCATGGGCGGCACCTTCGACCCCGTGCACAACGGTCATCTGCGCCTCGCCATCGAAGCCTGCGAGGCGCTCGCGCTCGACCACGTACGGCTCATTCCCCTGTGCCTGCCCTACCATCGCGACGCGCCGGTCGCGTCGCCGCCGATGCGCGCGGCGATGCTCGAAGCGGCGGCGCGTCCGCCGCTGGTGGTCGATCGTTGCGAGATCGAGCGCGGCGGCGTGAGCTACACCGTCGACACCCTGGCGCACATGCGCGCACGCTGGCCCGAGCGCTCGCTGGTGCTGCTCATCGGGCTCGACGCCTACCATGGTCTGCCGCGCTGGCATCGCGCCGACGAGGTGTTGTCGCTCGCCCATATCGTGGTGGCATCGCGGCCCGACATCGGCACCACCCACGACCCCGCGCTTGACGAACTGGTCGCGAATGCGCAGGCTGCGCACGTGGATGCACTCCATGACACGTGCGCCGGCCGGGTGTTCTTTCTCGATATCCCCCTGCTTCCGATCGCGTCCAGCGAACTGCGCGCGCGTCGCGCCGCCGGCCGTAGCATTCGGCACCTGGTGCCGGAGTCCGTCGACGACCTCATCACCGAACACTCGCTGTATTTCCCATGAGCAAAAAAGAAGACAAGGCCCTGGCCGATCTCGCCAAGCGTGTGGCGGCGGCGCTCGATGACGGCAAGGCGGTCGACATCCGCGTGCTGGACGTGCGCAAGCTGACCGTCATCACCGACTACATGATCATCGCCTCCGGCCGCTCATCGCGACAGGTGCGGGCGCTCGCCCATCGCGTCATGGAAACCGCGCGCGAACTCGGCCATACCCGCATCGGCATCGAAGGCGAACGCGAAAGCGAGTGGGTGCTGATCGATCTCGGCGGCGTGGTGGTGCACGTCATGCAGGCCGAGACCCGCGCCTTCTACCAGCTCGAAAAACTCTGGGAGCAGCGCGCGCCCATCGAAATCGAAGCGGGCCAGGCGTAGCGGTCCTCGACCATGGTGGTGGACGTGCTGTGCGTGTGCCGCCGCCCGCCGGCCTGGGTCAGCGAGCTCTGTGCCGACTACACAAGGCGCCTGAAGCGCAGCGACGAACTCAACTTTCGTTACCTCAATCCCGGCGCCGACGGCGTCGACAGCACGGTGCGCCGACGCGATGAAGGCGCGCGCATCAAGGCGGCACTGAAAGCCGGTACCCATTTCGTTGTGCTCGACGAACGGGGCGAACACTGGAGCAGTGTCGAACTCGCGCAGCGACTCGGCCAATGGCGCGAACGGCACAAGCACCTGACGCTTGCCATCGGCGGCGCCGACGGCTTCGATACGCAGCTCGTCGACGGCGCGGCCGAACGCTGGTCACTGTCACGCCTGACCTTGCCGCACTTGTTCGTGCAGGTCGTCATCGCCGAACAGCTCTACCGCGCGGCGAGCATCCTCGCCGGTCATCCCTATCACCGACCCTAAGAGAATCCCTCGCATGTTGCATCTGGCTTCCCGCTCGCCGCGTCGCGCCGAGCTGCTGCGTCTCGTGGGCGTCGAGTTCGTGCTGGTCGACGTCGAGGTCGATGAATCGCAGCATGCGGGTGAGGCGCCCGCCGACTACGTGCTGCGCGTTGCGAGCGACAAGGCACGCGCCGGCGGCGAACACCTGGCGCCCGGCGCGGTGGTGCTGGCGGCCGACACCACGGTCACCGTTGATGGCGAGATCTTCGGCAAGCCGAGTGACGAGGACGACGCGCGCCGCATGCTCACGCGCCTGTCGGGTCGCTGGCACGAAGTGATGACGGCGGTGGTGGTCAGTGTCGATGGCCGCCATCACAGCGAAGTGGTGAGGACGCGCGTGGAATTCCGCGCGCTCGACGACGCGACCATCGCTGCCTACTGGCACAGCGGCGAACCCGCTGACAAGGCCGGCGCCTATGGCATACAGGGACTGGGCGGCGCGCTCGTCAAACGCATCGATGGCAGCTATGGCGCGGTGGTCGGCTTGCCGCTGTGCGAGACAGTGACCTTGCTCGAGCGGGTCGGGGTGCGGCACGCGTTGCGCTAAGGTCGAATGTGCGCCACCCGCTGTGGGTCCGACTTCAGTCGGACATTTCGTGGGTGTGTCGGAGAAGAGGAGCGGGGCAGGTTCGTCCGACTGAAGTCGGACCCACGGCCTGGCGGGGGGAAACCCCGCCCATCCTGCGATGGGCGGGGCAAATCAATCAGACCACCAACGGCACGATCAAGAGCGCCACGATGTTGATGATCTTGATCAGCGGGTTGACGGCGGGGCCGGCGGTGTCCTTGTAGGGGTCGCCGACGGTGTCACCGGTCACGGCGGCCTTGTGGGCTTCCGAACCCTTGCCACCGCAATGGCCGTCTTCGATGTACTTCTTGGCGTTGTCCCAGGCGCCGCCACCGGTGGTCATCGAGATGGCGACGAACAGGCCGGTGATGATGGTGCCGAGCAACAGACCACCCAGCGCCTTGTAGCCGAGGGTGAAGCCGATGACGATCGGCACCAGCACCGGCAGCAGCGACGGGATGATTATTTCCTTGATGGCGGCCTTGGTCAGCATGTCCACCGCGCGCGAGTAATCGGGCTTGGCGGTGCCGGCCATGATGCCGGGGATCTCCTTGAACTGGCGACGCACTTCCACCACCACCGAGCCGGCGGCGCGACCCACCGCTTCCATGCCCATGGCGGCGAACAGGTAAGGCACCATGCCGCCGATGAACAGGCCGATGATGACGGCCGGATCGGACAGCAGGAAGTCGACGCCGACGTCCGCCGCGAGCTTGCCGGCCGCACGCAGGTGGGTTTCGAGCTCATGGGTGTAGTCGGCGAACAGCACCAGCGAAGCGAGCGCGGCGGAGCCGATCGCATAGCCCTTGGTGACGGCCTTGGTGGTGTTGCCGACCGCGTCCAGCGGATCGGTGATGCCACGGATCTTCTCGTCCAGTTCCGCCATCTCGGCGATACCGCCGGCGTTGTCGGTGATGGGGCCGAAGGCGTCCAGCGCGACGATGATGCCGGTCATGGACAGCATCGAGGTCGCGGCGATGGCGATACCGTAGAGACCGGCCCACTTGTAGGAGAAGAAGATGCTGGCGCAGATCACCAGCACCGGCAGCGCGCAGGCCTTCATCGACACGCCGATGCCGGCGATGATGTTGGTGGCGTGGCCGGTTTCCGAGGCGTTCGCGATGTGCTTCACCGGGCCGTACTGGGTGCCGGTGTAGTACTCGGTGATCCACACCAGCGCCGCGGTCAGCACCAGGCCGACCATCGCGCACATGAAGATCGGCATCGCGCCGTAGCTCGAGCCGGTCATCATTTCGTTGGTCACGTAGTAGAAGGCGCCGGCCGAGATCACGCCGGCGGCGATGAGGCCCTTGTACAGGGCGCCCATGATCGAGCCGCCTTCGCCGGTCTTGACGAAGAACGTGCCGATGATGGAGGCAATGATGGACACACCGCCGAGCACCAGCGGGTAGACCACGCCGTTGGGACCAACTTCGGATGCCGCCAGGTGGCCGAGCAGCATGGTCGCGATCACGGTCACCGCGTAGGTCTCGAACAGGTCGGCGGCCATGCCGGCGCAGTCGCCGACGTTGTCACCGACGTTGTCGGCGATCACGGCCGGGTTGCGCGGGTCGTCTTCCGGGATACCGGCTTCGACCTTGCCCACCAGGTCGGCGCCGACGTCGGCGCCCTTGGTGAAGATGCCGCCGCCGAGACGGGCGAAGATGGAAATCAGCGAACCGCCGAAGCCGAGGCCGACCAGCGGTGCAAGCGATGCTTCCGGGTTGCCGTTGGTGAGATAGGCGTAATAGCCGGCCACACCGAGCAGGCCCAGGCCGACCACCAGCATGCCGGTGATGGCGCCGCCGCGGAACGCGACCTGCAGGGCGGCGTTCATGCCCTTGTTGGCCGCTTCAGCGGTACGCAGGTTGGAGCGCACCGAGATGTTCATGCCGATGTAGCCGGTGGCGCCCGACAGCACCGCGCCGATCGCGAAGCCGATGGCGGTCAGCGAGCCCAAGGCCATCCACAGGCCGATGAACAACACCACGCCGACGATGCCGATGGTGGTGTACTGACGGTTGAGATAGGCGCTTGCGCCCTGCTGTACGGCAGTCGCGATCTCGATCATGCGCGCATTGCCTTGCGGCTGGGCCAGGATCCAGGTCACGGACCAGAGGCCGTAGGCCACGGCGAACACGCCGCAGGCGATGGAAAACCAGAGTGGAGACATGAGAGAACCCCTCAGCTAAGGATGGCTGTGAATTAAATTATGCGAAGAATCGGCCGATATCAGCCGCTAAGGCCCGTCATTCCCCAACGATGGGCGCGCCCGATTGTACTTGGCTTTCAAGCGAGGGCAAAACCCGTGGCCAGCTTTTTCGGCACCGCCACGTTTTTCAAAGTCACGTACTGCGGCAGGCCGTCGACATAGGGGGGGTAGTCCTCCCCCAGGATGAGGGGCTTGAGGTAGCGGCGACAGGCCTCGGTGATGCCGTAGCCGTCGGCGGTGATGAAATCGCGCGGCATCTTCTTTTCGACATTGGCCACCTCGCTCAAGGCGGCCTTGCCAATCTCCCAGCGATAGGGCTCGTCGGCCACGCGCACGATGGTCGGCATGACCGCGTTATCCCCGGCCAGCGCCATCTCGACCGCCGCGCGGCCCAAAGCATAGGCCTGCTCGACGTCGGTCTTCGAGGCGATGTGGCGCGCCGCGCGCTGCAGGTAGTCCGCCACCGCCCAGTGGAACTTGTGGCCGAGCCTGTCCTTGATGAGCTGGGCGATGACCGGCGCCACGCCGCCCAACTGGGCATGGCCGAAGGCGTCGCGGGTACCGGCCTCGGCGACGAATTGGCCTTCGGCGTTGCGCAGACCCTCCGACACCACGACAGCGCAATAGCCGTGGGTGTTCACGCAGGCGTCGACCTTGGCCAGGAAGTCGGCCTCGTCGAACGTGATCTCGGGGAACAGGATGAGGTGCGGGGCGGCGCCCGGCGTGGTGGCGGCGAGGCCGCCAGCGGCCGCGATCCAGCCGGCGTGGCGGCCCATCACTTCCATGACGAAAATCTTGGTCGAGGTCTTGGCCATCGAGGCGACGTCGAAGCCGGCTTCGCGAATGGACACCGCCACGTACTTGGCCACCGAGCCGAAGCCCGGGCAGTTGTCGGTGACGGGCAGGTCGTTATCGACGGTCTTGGGAATGCCGATGGCGGTCAGCGGATAGCCGAGCGCGCGGCTGAACTCGGCGACCTTGTTCGAGGTGTCCTGGGAATCGCCGCCGCCGTTGTAGAAGAAATAGCCGATGTCATGGGCGCGGAACACCTCGATGAGCCGCTCGTACTCGGCGCGGTTCTTGTCCAGCCCCTTCAATTTGTAGCGACATGAGCCGAAGGCGCCGGACGGCGTATGGCGCAGGGCCGCGATGTCGGCAGCGGATTCCTGGGAGGTGTCGATGAGATCTTCGGTCAGTGCGCCGATGATGCCGTTACGGCCGGCGTACAGGGTGCCGATGCGATCAGCGTGGCGCCGCGCGGTCTCGATGACGCCGCAGGCCGAGGCATTGATGACGGCGGTCACGCCGCCCGATTGCGCGTAGAACGCGTTGCGTTTCTCCACAGTCATTGCATGGTTCCGTCGTATTGAGTGCAGCCAATCTCGAAGTCCGGCGTTCGCGGCATGACGGCGAACTCCGCCGGGGCGGTTCAGTCACAGTCGGGTCGCGGACCCGCATAGGGTACGCCTCGACCTTGTGTTAACGTAAGCGGGGCGCCAGGGCGCCGGATCTCCAAATGAAGCGCAATTACTGCTCCATCGCCATTCTGCTCGCCGCGCTCGGCGCCAGCGCGTCATTGGACGCGGCCGACCAGATCGAACTGCCGGAAATCGGCGATTCGGCCGGCGCCATCATCTCGCCCGAGCAGGAGCACCGGCTCGGCGAAGAGTATATGCGCCAGATTCGGCGCCAGGCGCCGATGGTGACGGACGACGAGGTCGAGGATTACATCCAGAACCTGGGTGCGAGCCTGGCCAAACACACCAACTACGAGCTCGGCTTTCACTTTTTCATGATGCAGAGCTCGGTGATCAACGCCTTCGCGCTGCCGGGCGGCTACGTCGCCATCCATACCGGGCTCATGCTCGAGACCACCAACGAGAGCGAACTGGCGTCGGTGGTGGGCCATGAAATCTCCCACGTCACGCAGCGCCACGGCGCGCGCATGATCGAGGAGATGGCGCACATGTCGGCGCCCATGATCGCGTCGATGGTGGCGGGGCTGGTGCTGATGGCGGTCAATCCCCAGGCCGGCGCTGGCGCCTTGATGGCCGGCCAGGCCGCCGCCCAGCAGATGCAGATCAATTTCACGCGCGCCAACGAAAAAGAAGCCGACGCGCTCGGCATCCAGCTCATGACCGAGGCGCACTTCGACACCCACATGATGGCCTCGTTTTTCGAGCGCATGCAGCGTGCCTCGCGTTACACCGACCCGGCCTACATTCCGGAATACCTGCGCACCCACCCGATCACCATCAATCGTATCGCCGAGGCGCGTAACCGCGCGGCGCAGATCAAGCAGTCCAAGGTGCTGGGCGACAGCCTCGAATATCACCTGGTGAAAGCCAAGCTGCGGGTGATGGCCGAGCCCGATCCGATGCAGGCGGTGCGATATTTCCAGGAAGCGCTGGCGCGCCACGGCGATGAACCGGAGGAAGCCAATCGTTACGGCTACGCATTGGCGCTCAACGAGGCCGGTGATTTCGAAAAAGCGCGCAATGAACTGGCCAAGCTGATGGCCGCGCACCCGGACAACATCGCGTTCCTCATTGCCTCCGGCCAGGTCGAACAGCACGCCACTTTGTATGCCGCCGGCCTGCCCTACTTCGTCAAGGCCTACCAGCTCAAGCCCGAGTCGCGGGCCGCGGTCTACGGCTACGTGAATGCGCTGTTGCTGGTCGATCGCGCGCAAGAGGCCAAGGATCTGCTCGGCGCCTACGGCCTGTCGGACCGGCGCGACCCGAAGTTCTACAAGCTCCTCGCCGACGCCCAGACCAAACTTGGCGACAAGCCCGAAGCCCATCACTCGCTGGCCGAGTATTACTTCAGCGTCGGCGAGTTTCCCTATGCCGCCGAGCAACTGCGCATCGCCCGCGAATCGCCGGGTCTGAGCAACTATCAACGGCAGAAAATCGTTGCCCGACTGGAGGAAGTCGAGGACACCATGCAGCGCCTCATGGACGACCGTCACTGAGCGAAGCAGCCCCTTGCCGCCTGCGCGTTCTCGACGGGGCCGCGCTGGTCTGATACTTTAAAAACCAGCACCTAGATACAATTTCACACAATCGACATTAATTTGTGTGACGCATTCCAGCGCCGCCAGGCCGCGTCCTGGCGTCTAATGCGCCTCCGCTGGAAAGCGGGCCTGGGACTGATGGTCACCTTGAGCCCCGCATCCCGTGGACTGGTCCGCCAAACTCGATAAACAGTGTTAAATCGGCGACCTTTTGTGGCCCATTTAACAGTATCGCCATGAGCGCGAACTATATTTGCTCCACGCACAAGAACACGCCGGCTGCAGCACACAGACCGGCCGCAAGAAACGGAACATCACCCTATGAAAAACAGAAATCTGCTTAGCTACTCACTCGATATGATCGGCCTGGCGATGCTGGTCGGCGCGGGCCTGGCACTGGTCTGCGCACTGTGGTTCGCCGGCGCCACCGTCGAAACGGTCCTGATGGGTGCGTTCCGCACCGCCCTGCAACTGTCCGTCGGTTCCTTCCTGCTCGCTCGTTGCTACGACATCGGCCTGATCCTGAAGCACCAGGACCAAGTCGCCAGCAAGCCGGCCACCGAAACCTACGCGGTGGCCAACGTCGAACAGCTCCCGCAGCGCGACAGCCTGCCGCGCGCCGCCTGAAGTCAAGTGCCAACCCGCTTCGGCCGCGTGATGCGCGGCCGAAGCCGCTCTCCTCTCGAAATCTCTTCCCCGCAATACCTCGACCGCGCTCGTCAGCGTTTGACGATGCGGTAGCCGGCGCGCGGGAAATGCACCGCCACCGCGCCCAGCGCCGCGTCCTGTCTTTCGATGCTGATGGTGTCGGCGGTCACGGCGATGATCCTGCCGGCGCTCTGCTCGGGGCCGTAGTCGTCTGCCGCGATCGCCACCTCGTCGCCGAGCGCGAAGCCGAGATCCGCGGGCACCGCGCTTGACGGCAGCGTGAGCGGCGCGGCGTTCTTCGCCACCGCCAGCGCGGCTTGCGCGCTCATCTCGGTGACCGACGGGTTGGGCATCGCCTCGATGCGCGCGAACCAGGCCGCCAGGGCCGGTTTCGCCATCACCTCGGCGAACAGCTTCGGGTCGTTCTTGAGGAACCATACCGGGTGGTAGCAGGCCGCGTCGGCCAGCGTGAATTGCTCACCGAACAAGTAGGGCTTGTCGCCGAGCTGAGCTTCCAGCCGAGCCAGCGACAGCTGCGCCTGGCTCCAGGCCTGCGGCGCGGCCTTGAACAGGCCGTCCTTGGTCATGGCCGGCGACATCGCGGCGCGGTCGTCGAGAAAGCCGGGCGGCAGGGCGTCGTACAAGGCCACGATGACCGGCGGTACGCATTGAAAGAACAGGCGGTGGTCGGCCCAATCCTCGACCACGCCGATGAGGCCGGCCTGGGCCGCGGGCACCAGCGGTCGATCGGGATGGAGCGCATCCAGGCGCCGCGCGATCAGCGCGGTATCGCAATAGACGTCCGCGCCGACCTGCAGCACGGGTATGCGGCGATAGCCGCCGGTCAGGGCCACGAGATCGGCCTTGGGCATCATGATCGGCTGGTCGACCGAGCACCATGGCAGGCCCTTGAAGGCGAGGATGCGACGGATCTTTTCCGAGAACGGCGACAAGGGATAGTGGTGCAACAAGATGGCGGACATCGTCTGGCCTCGCTTGCGTGAAAAAACTCGGGGACGTCCGGCGCGCCGGCGCCGCGCCGCGATGCCGACGATGATAGGAGCTGACGCGCGCGCCCGGCAACGCGCCGCGCCCTTATCGTCGCCCGAGCTTGCCGGTATATAGTCCGGGCAACACGCTCATGCGGCGCGGGCTCGGCGCCACGGTCATTCAGCAGGGGGAAGCATGGCAAGCGGCAGTCGCGCGCAATATCGCATCAAAGTGGAAAAGGACGTGCCGGCCATCATGCGCGATGGCGCCAGGCTCTACGCCGACATCTACCGCCCCGACGCCGAGGGCCGCTTTCCGGTCATCCTGCTGCGTCTGCCCTACGGCAAGCACATGGCGGCCGATTTCGGCGATCACGAATACTTTCCGGCGCGCGGTTACGTGGTGGTGATCCAGGACGCGCGCGGCCGTTTCACTTCCGAAGGCGAGTACTACCCGCTCATCACCGAAGGCGAGGACGGCTACGACACCGTCGAGTGGGCGGCGCGTCTGCCCTACGCCAACGGCGTGGTCGGCTCGCAGGGCCAGTCCTATCTCGGCGCCTGCCAGTACCAGCTCGCGCCGACGCGGCCGCCGTCCTTGCGCTGCGCCTTTCCGGTGTCGGCGGCGGCCGATTACCACGCGAGCTGGATGTACCAGGGCGGCGCCTTTCAGCTCGGCTGGCAACTGCCTTACGCAATCTTCATGGTGCGCAACACCATGGAGCGGCTCGGCATCAAGGACGAGCTGTGGCCGAAGCTGCGCCCCGATTTGCTGCGCTCGATCAACTTCGGCAATCCGCTCACCACCGAAGCCTACATGCGCCTGCCGCTCATGCAGTGGGCGGATCTCCTGGCCGAGACTTCGCCGTACCTGCGTGACTACTTGAGCCACCCCGACGATGGCCCGTACTGGTGGCCGATCAACATCAAGCGCCAGCATCGCAACATCAACCTGCCGATGTACCACGTCAGTTCCTGGTACGACATCTTCCTCGACGACGCCATCGTTCATTACAACGGCCTGCGCGCCAACGCCATGACGCCGCAAGCGCGCGGTGCGCAGAAGCTGCTGCTCGGACCGTGGGCGCACCTGTTCCCGTTCACCACGCCGACCACCGGCGGCACCGGCGACATCGACTTCGGCCCGGATGCATGGATGGATCTGCACGAGACCCAGATCCGCTGGTTCGACTACTGGTTGAAGGGCATGGACACCGGCATCTACGACGAGCCGCCCATCAAGTACTTCACCATGGGGCGCAACCAGTGGCGCGACGCCAGCCAATGGCCGTTGCCCGAAACCCGCTACACGCCCTGGTATCTGCACAGCGACGGCCACGCCAATACGCGCGGCGGTGACGGCGTGCTGAGCCCGGAAGCGCCCGCGGCCGAGCCCGCCGATCATTATCGTTACGACCCCGCCGACCCGGTGCCGACCACCGGCGGCAACACCTTGATCATCCCGGTCGGCGTGCGCGACCAGCGCGAGCTCGAGATGCGTCCCGACGTGCTGGTCTACACCAGCGCGCCGCTCGAGCGCGAGCTGGAAGTGACCGGACCGATCAAGGTCACGCTGTACGCGGCGTCATCGGCGCGTGATACCGATTTCACCGCCAAGCTGGTCGATGTGCGGCCCGACGGCTATGCGCAGAACATCGTCGACGGCATCCAGCGCGCGCGCTATCGCGACAGCGCCAGCCGCCCGACCTTGCTGGAACCCGGCAAGGTCTACGAGTACACCATCGACCTGTGGGCAAGCAGCCATGTGTTCATGGCCGGTCATTGCCTGCGTATCGAGATCTCGTCGAGCAATTTCCCGCGCTTTGATCGCAACCTCAACACCGGCGGCGAGCAGGCCACCGGCACCACGTTCGAGGTGGCCGAGCAGACCGTGCTGCATGACGCGGCGCATCGCTCGCACGTGCTGTTGCCAGTAATCCCGTAGTCGATGATGCAGCACCCCAACTACAAGCATCTTTATTACTTCTGGGTCATCGCCCACGAAAAGAGCCTGACCCGCGCCGCCGAGCGTCTGCACCTCACACCGCAGACGCTGTCCGGCCAATTGGCGAAACTCGAGGACTATGTCGGTTCGCCGCTGTTCGAACGGCGTGGCCGGCGCCTGTCCCTGAGTGAAACCGGCCACCTGGTGCTCGAATACGCAGACTCGATGTTCAGCGCTGGCCAGGAGCTGGTCGAGATCCTCGATGGTCGACGCCTTGGTCGACTGGGCCGCCTGCGCATCGGCGTCAGCGACGTGGTGCCGAAACTGCTCGCCTATCGCTTCCTGCGCAAGGCGGTGGAAGCCTTCGACGATTACTTCCTGTCGATCTACGAAGGCAAGCACGAAGAGTTGGTGGCGAGTCTCGCCGCCCATCGCCTCGATGTCGTGATCTCCGACCGCGCTTCCGACGAAAGCCAGGCAACCAAGACCTATTCGCACCTGCTCGGCGTGACCGAGGTGAGCTTGTTCGCGCGCAACGACAATGCGCGCAAACTCGTGCGCGGCTTTCCGCGCTCCCTGCAGGGCGCGCCGATGCTGCTGCCTACTGCCAACACGCTGGTGCGTCGCGACCTCGAGCGTTGGTTCGAGAGCGTCGGCATCGCGCCCTTGATTGTCGCCGAGTTCGAGGACTCGGCGTTGCTGAAGGTGTTCGGCGCCGAGGGCCTGGGTTGCTTTCCCGCGCCGCGTGCCATTGCCCTCGACATCGCGCCGCAATACGGCGTGCGCGAAATCGGCACGACCGCGGTCAAGGAAAAGTACTACGCCATCACCGCCGAAAGGCGTATCAAGAATGCCGCCGCGCTGGCGGTGCTGGCGACCGCCAAGAGCGCTCTCGACGTGTAAAAAAGAACGACGCTCGCCGGGAGCAGCGAGCGTCGCAAGGGGGGTGAAGCAGCAATCAGGCGGTGGTGACGCGCGCACCGGCCGTGCTGCTGTTGGAACGCAGCGCGGCGATGCGCTCCTCCAGCGGCGGATGGCTGGCGAACCAGCGCTGCCAGCCGCCGCGCTGACCGCCGGCGATGCCGAGCGCCGCGACCTGGGTCGGTAGTTCACCGCTTTCGCTGCGCAGCCGCTCGAGCGCCGCAATCATGCGCTGGCGGCCGGCAAGGTCGGCGGCGCCCGCATCGGCGCGGAATTCGCGCTGGCGCGAGAAGTACATGACCACCGTCGAGGCCAGGATGCCGAGGCCGAGTTCCAGCACGAAGAACGTCACGTAGTAGCCGATGCCCGGGCCTTCCTCGTTGCGCAACACCACGCGGTCGACGAACCAGCCCACCACCCGCGAGATGAAGATCACGAAGGTGTTGAGCACGCCCTGGATCAGCGCCAGCGTCACCATGTCGCCATTGGCGATGTGCGAGACCTCATGGGCGATGACCGCGTCGGCTTCGTCGCTGGTCATGCGCCGCAAAAGGCCGGTAGACACCGCCACCAGCGCGTCGTCGCGCCGCATGCCGGTGGCGAATGCGTTGACTTCGTCGGCGTCGTAGATGGCGACTTCGGGCATGGCGATGCCGGCGCTGCGCGCGTGGCGCGCCACGCTCTCCACCAGCCACGCTTCAGCGGCGTTCGCCGGGTCGGTGATGACGCGTGCGCCCACCGCCATCTTCGCCGACCACTTCGAGATGGCCAGCGACAAAAAGGCGCCGCCGAAGCCGAACAGCGCGGCAAAGCCGAGCAAGGCGCCGAAGTTCATGCCTTGCGCATCGAGAAAGCGATTGACGCCGAAAAGATGCGCCACCACTGACAGGGTCAGCATCACGGCCAGGTTGGTGGCCAGGAACAACACAATGCGTTTCATGGAAGATCTCCTTTCAGAATTTCCGATGGGACAGGGCCTCAAGATGCCGGCGGGTGCGCGTCTTCGTCGCGTGGCGCGATGCCATTCGCCGGAGCCGCCGCGCGCACCGCGCCGTGGCGGCGCACATTGCGTCGCCGCTCCAGCCGTCGGGCCAGCGCCGCCGCCAGGCGGTCGGCGGCGAAGTCGATGGCGGCGTACAGATCGGGACGCGTGTCCGCCGCGAATACGTCCGGCGCGCCGCCGACGCTGACGCCGATGCGGCAGGTCTTGTCATAGCCGCCGCGCGGGCCGTTCTCGTCGGCCAGACGCGTGACGACGCGCCGCACGTGGCGCTTGAAGGGGGCGATCGCGGCGCCCACGCGCTTGGTGACGTGGGCGCGCAGCGCGTCGGTGACGGCAAAACCATGAGCTTGAATTTCGATGTCCATGACGGCTTCCTGTGATTGACGCAGCACATGCTGCGGGCCACCCAGGCTTCGGACCAGTCGATTAAATCTGCATCCTTGTTCGTCTTTTACTGATTAGCGCCGGGCCTGTGCGCGACTAGCATGTCGGCCCATCAGTGAATGACGGCCGTGCACCGCGGCCCGGGAGAACGCCATGACCAGCGCCTGTCAGGCAGCGCAAGCCGCGGCTCACGCCGAGCCCGAGCAGCATCCGCTACGCGCCCATCACGCACCGCGACTCGGCATCATCGGCGCCGGTCAGCTGGCGCGCATGACCGCCATCGCCGCCGCGCAGCTTGGTTGCGAAGTGGTGGTGCTGGCCGCCCACGAAGACGAACCGGCCTGCGCGCTGGCCACGCGTTGCGTGTTCGGCGACCGCGACGACGCGGCCAAGCTCGCGCAACTCGCCGCGCAGGTCGACGTGGTGACGCTGGAGAACGAATTCGTCGATGCGCGCAGTCTCGCCGCGCTGGAGCGACAGGGCGTGCCCTTGTTTCCAAGCGCGGCATGCGTGCGCGCGGTGCAGGACAAATTCGTGCAGAAGTCGGTGTTGACCGCGCACGGCGTGGCGACACCGGCCTTTCGGGCCGTGGCCAGCGTGGAACACGTCGTCGACGCGGCGGCCGAGCTCGGCTGGCCGCTGGTGTTGAAGGCGCGCCGCAATGGCTACGACGGCAAGGGCAATGCAACGCTGCATGGCGCCGCCGATGTCAGCGCCGCGTGGCACAGGCTCGGTGGCGCGGGTGGCGAGCTGTACGTCGAGCAATGGTGTCCGTTCGTCGCCGAGGTGGCGGTGATCGTGACGCGCGCCCGCGACGGCGCGAGTGTCGTCTATCCCGTCACCGAGACCGTGCAGCGCAATCATGTCTGCCATCGCGTGATGGTGCCCGCCGCGCTGCCCTCGGCGCAGGAAGCCGCGGCGCTGGAACTCGCCGCGCGCGCGGTGGCGGCGGTCGGCGGTGTCGGCAGCTTCGGGGTCGAACTGTTCGTGATGGCGGACGGCCGCCTGCTGTTGAACGAACTTGCACCGCGCGTGCACAACTCAGGTCACTACACCATCGAGGCCTGCGCCTGCTCGCAGTTCGAAAACCATGTGCGTGCGGTGTTCGGCTGGCCTTTGGGCTCCACCGCGTTACGCGCGTCGGCGGCGGTGATGGTCAACCTGCTCGGCACGCATGCCGGTGCCGGGCGGCCGTTGGGGCTTGCCGACGCTTTGGCGGTACCCGATATTCACATCCACCTCTACGGCAAGACGCGCGTCGCCGCCGGCCGCAAGATGGGGCATATCACCGCGCTGGGGGAAACGCAGGACGGCGCCCGCGCGCGAGCCGAGCGCGGCGCCGCGCTGTTGGGTTTTGCCGAGGAATGACACGCATGAAAGCCGCTACCCCCACCGTTGCAGTGATCATGGGCAGCGATTCCGACTGGCCAACCATGGAGGCGGCGGTGGTGGCCTGCGCCGAGTTCGGTCTCGAGTGCCAGGTCGAGGTCTTATCCGCCCACCGCTTGCCGCTGGACATGGTGCGCTTCGCGCGCAACGCCCACCGCCGCGGTCTGCGCGTGATCATCGCCGGCGCCGGCGGCGCCGCGCATCTGCCCGGCATGGTCGCGAGCCTCACGCCATTGCCGGTGATCGGCGTGCCGGTCGAAAGCCGCGCGCTGAAGGGTATGGATTCGCTGTTGTCTATCGTGCAGATGCCGCCCGGCGTACCGGTGGCGACGGTCGCCATCGGCGGCGGGCGCAACGCGGGTTTGCTGGCGGTGCAGATCCTCGCCTCGGGCGACGCGCGCCTGCAGGCCAGGATCCTCGAGTTCAAACAGCGCCTGGCGGGCGAGGTGCGTCAGCGCGCGAAGCGCTTGAAGAAAAACCTGTAGGTGCGAATTAATTCGCGCCTTCGCGGCGGATGTCAGACTGAAGTCCGACCCACAAGGTCAGCACTCCATGGTGGGTCAGACTGAAGTCCGACCCACAGGGACAGCGCCTTTTGTGGGTCAGGCTTCAGCCTGACACCGATCTCAGCCGCCGATGCGCCTCACCTTGGCGGCACGCTTGGCCGCGGCGGCCTTGCGCGCCGCCTGTGCATCGAGGTGCGACGGCCAGGCGCGATAGACGTCGGCGCGGCGGCGGCGATCGCGATAGGTCGGCGCGACGCCCGTTTCACGGTTGTCGTGCAGCTTGTCGAGGTCCACCGAGCCGCGCAGCACCATCTGCACGTTGGCGCGCGCTTCGGCTATCACGCCATTGGGCGCGCTCCACGGCTTGTCGCAGGGGCCGACGATGGAACTGCGCGTCCAGCCGCCGGGCAGCGGGCCCTTGGGCAGCTTGCCGCCGGTCGCGCAGTGCACGAAATACACCTGGTTCTCGATGGCGCGCGCTTGCGCGCAGTGGCGCACGCGCCAGAAGCCGTACTCGGTGAAGGTGTAGGACGGACACAGGATGATCTCGGCGCCCTGCTCGGTGAGGCTGGCCGCGCATTCCGGGATCTCGGACTCGTAGCAGACGTTGAAGCCGACCCGCGCGAAGGGCAGGTCGAAGGCTTCCATGCGGTCGCCCTCACGGGTGAACCACGCCGACTCCGCCGGGAAGATATGGGTCTTGTCGTGGGTGTGGATGAGGCCGTTGGGGCCGTACACGTAGGCGACGTTGAAGTAGCCGCCCTTCTTCTTCTCGAGATGCGAGCCGGCCACGATCACCTGCTTGCGGCGCCGGGCCTCGGCTTCGAAGAAATCGCGATAGGCATTGGTGTAGGTGTCGACCTTGACCAGCTCGCTCACCGGACGATTGCGCCAGCCGTCGAAAGTGGTGAACAGCGCGAGGGTGAACAGCTCCGGGAACAGCACCAAGTCGGCGCCCTTGGCCTGGTCCAAGAGCTTCACGCTCTGGGCGGCGAAGGCGTCGAAATCCTTGACCGGCTTGATGACGAACTGACAGGCGGCGATCGAAACCTTTCTGGCCATGGCGTGAACCTCGCTGAAGTGAATTCAATACGTTGTCGAGAGCCGCGGTCAGGCGCCGGCTTCTTGCATACTACTGTAGCGGATTGTTAGTGTGGAATGGCCCGCGGCGCGGGCCACGCGACATCGATCAGCACTGGCCACAAGGAGAATTCGAATGGCGGACAAAGATATCCAGGTCTGTTTCAACGTGCATTTTGATTCGGTGTCCCTGTGGCTCGGATCCTTCGGCGGCGAGGATTCCCCGTGCGACATCTCGCGCGGCGTGCACGCCGGCAAGGTCGGCACCCCGCGCCTGCTCGACCTGTTCGACAAGTACGGCATCGTCACCACCTGGAACATCACCGGCCATTCCATCGAGAGCTTCCCGCGCGAATCGAAGATGGTGGCCGAGGCCGGCCACGAACTCGGCCTGCACGGCTACGCCCACGAGAACCCGCTGGCGATGTCGAAGGAGCAGGAAGCGGCGGTGCTCAACAAGACCTACGACCTGGTGGTCGAGCTGTGCGGCAAGGCGCCCAAGGGCTACAGCGCGCCGTGGTGGGAGTTGAGCCCCAACACCATCGACCTGTTGCTGGCCAAGGGCATCGAGTACGACCACAGCCTGATGGAGAACGACCACTCGCCCTATTACTTAAGGCGCAACGACAAGTGGAGCAAGATCGATTACTCCAAGCCCGCCGACAGCTGGATGAAACCCTGGGTGCCGGGGCCGCTCACCAGCCTGCTCGAGATCCCCTGCAGCTGGTATCTCGACGACGCGCCGCCCGTCATGTTCGTCAAGAAATTCCCCAACAGCCACGGCTGGGTGCCGCCGCGCGACCTCGGCCAGATGTGGACCGACCAGTTCGACTGGGTCTATCGCAACATGGACTACGGCATCTACAACGCCTGCCTGCACCCCGATGCTTCGGGCCACCCGCAGATGCTGATGATGGTCGAACGCCTGATCGATCACATGCGTCACCACGACGGTGTGCGCTTCATGACCTTGGGCGACATCAACACCGAGTACCGCGCCAAGCACCCGGCGCCGAAATAGGCTCTGCCCCGTAGGTCCGAGTTCATTCGGACATTCGAGGGCTACGAGAGCATCTCGCCTCGCCTTCAATGTCCGAATGGATTCGGACCTACAGGGAATTGAAGACCTTCAAGGACTCCTCGATCACGTCACGCTCGAGATCCTTGACGATGAACACGATGCGCGAGCGACGCCCGGCGTCGGGCCAGCGCGCGAGATGCACCGGCGGATGCACGAGGTGCTGCACGCCGTTGACGACGACCGGCGTATCCGCCCCCACCACGTTCAGCAAGCCCTTCACGCGCAACACCCGGTCACCGTGACGGTGCAGCAACAGGGTCAGCCACACGCCGAAGGCCGACCAGTCCAACGCTTCGTCGACTTCGACGCTGAACGCATGGATGCCGTCGGCATGCGCGCTGGCGTGGGTCGCGTGCCCGTGTGGGTGCTCGCTCTCGAACCAGCGCGCGACTTCCTGTTCGCGGTGCGCGGGCGTGTAGACGTCGGCGCGCAGCAGCGCGGCGGCGTCGAAATCGGCGTCGTTGGCCGACAGCAGCTCCGCGCTGCGATTCAATTGCGCCAGGCGCGCGCGCAGCGCGCTGAGGGCGGCCTCGCCCGCGATGTCAGTCTTGGTCAGCACCAGGCGGTCGGCCAGCGCTGCCTGCTTGACCGATTCGGGATGGGCGTCCAGCGTCGCACCGCCTTCGGCGCAGTCGACCGTGGTCACCACCACGCTCGGCCGAAAGCGATGACGCAGCGACACGTCGCTCATGAAGGTCGCGATGACGGGCGTCGGATCGGCGAGCCCGGTGGTTTCGATGACGAGGCGTGAATAGGCCGGCACCTCGCCGCGCAGGCGCTTGTCCTCGAGCTCCAGCACCGCGCTCTTCAAGTCATCGCGGATGGTGCAGCACACGCAGCCGCTCGCCAGCAGCACGGTGTTGCCGTCCACGACTTCCAGCAGGTGATGATCGAGTCCGACCTCGCCGAACTCGTTGACCAGCACCGCGCAGTCGCCGAGCGCGGGATCCTTGAGGGCGCGGTTCAACAAGGTGGTCTTGCCGCTGCCGAGAAAGCCTGTCACCACCACCACCGGGCAGCGATCGGCATAGCCGCTCATGAATCGGACGCCGCCGCGCGCAGCGCGCTCAGCAGCTCGGCATCGAGCGGATCGAGGGGCCGCCCCGCAATGTTCTCCACCACCTGCCAGACCTGCGGCAGGTGGGCGACCATCTCGGTGCGACCCCGCAGGCTGGACACCAGCAGCTCGCCGCCCATCCAGTCGGCGACGCGGCAGCCATGCAATGCAAGCACCTTGTTGACGATGGCCAGGCGGCGTTGGCGTGCGAGACGCCATTCGTAGCCACCACTCTCGGCGTCGCGGTCGCCCGCATCGCTGGCGGTTTCAGTCCAATGGGGAACGCCGGAAATCACCGCGCAGAAGCCGCACACGGCTCAGCGCCTCACGACCAGCGGTGAAAATGCTTGCAGGCCTCCCACGGAACCGATGACCTTCGACGTACCTGGATGGACGTCGAGCATAAGTCATCGCGCGCGCCTCACACCATCGCACGTTTGCGCAGGCACAAAAGTGCCACCGCCGACGTCAGCATCAGCCATGAGCCAGGCAACGGCATGGCCGCCGCGCTCGGATTGAGGGGAATGTCGATGACATGGCTGGCGAAGCTCGAATTGCTCCAGCCGCTGCCGTCAAAAGCCAGCGTGCCGAAACCGCGCACCACCGTGCCGGCCTTGTCGAAGAACACTTCGGCCCACTCCAGGCGGAACGGCGCGCTCTTGTAGTTCATCCGCAAATCGAAACGGCCGGCGCCGGCCGCCACGGTCGGGCCGCGCAGGACGAGCTGCGAGGGCGCGTCAAGCTGCGCCTGCCAGGCCTGCATGTTGGTGCCGAGAGCAAAGCCCTCGAAGTGCATGCTGGGAAAATCCGTCGACCACAGGTAAATGCCATTGGTCTGGAAGTCGTTCTGGAAGGTCTGGTTGAGGATCGCCGCGCGCGCGCCGCTCATGCAGAGCAACAGTGAAACGGACAGCACGGCGGGGATGATACGCATGGACATGGGTATGCTGGCCAAGGATGAATACAAGTCAGGAGCAGCAAAGTCGATGCCAGCGCGCGCCGGTCGAGCCGCGAGCGTGCGCACGGTGGGCAGCACTTCACAGCGTCCGAAAGCGTCGCGGAACTGCTTCGCAGGACGCGTGAACGCGCCTCAAGTTCGAGCACAAGGTTTTGTGATGCGGGTCCGTCGCGCGGCATGCGGTGCGGCACAATCTGACGCAGGCCGTCACCCCGTCGTCATGCCCACCGTGGGTTATGCTTGGCGCCCACATCACGACCAGCGGGGGAGCAATGGATACGGCAGGGATCTTGGCACTCGAAACGCGGCGCTACGCGGCCATGACCAGCAACTCGCTGGACGCGCTCGCGGACCTCTTCCACGACGACATGATCTACACCCATTCCTCCGGCGTGGTCGACACCAAGGCCAGCTACCTCGAAGCCCTGCGCAGCGGCCGCACGCGTTACCTCGAAGTCGAGCAGATCGAGCAGACCGTCAAGCTGCTGGGCGAGGTGGCGCTGGTGATCGGCGCTTCGCATATCGAGGTGGACGTGACGGTGAACGGCGAGAAAGTACGCAAGTCCCTGGACCTGCGTTCGCTGGCGGCCTGGACCGCGACGCTAAGCGGCTGGAAATTCCTGGCCTGGCAGTCGTGCAGCGTGAAGTTCGTGAAGTTCTAGCGGCCGCGCTTGGCCGTTGATCACGGCGCGGCGACGAACGCCGGCAAGGTCAGGCCCTCTTCCACATCCTCGAATACCACGCGCACCGGCAAATCGAGCGCGAGGCTATCCACCGCGCCGCGCCACGGCGCATGCATGCGCACACCGTCTTCGAGTTCGACAGTCACAAGCGCGTAGGGCGCCTGGCGCTTGAAGGCGAGATGGAAGGGATGATGGGCGACGGTCCAACTCACCACCGTGCCGAGTCCCGCGCTCTCGAACCAGGTGCTGCGCATGCTCCAGCAGGCGTCGCACATCGGGCGCGGGTAATGCCGCAGCCGGCCACAGTCAGCGCACTGCTGGAATGCACAGGCGGTGCGCGGACAGGGCGTCCCAGTAGCCCTGCGATTCCTCGGTGGGCGTCGGGCGTGGGCGCGCGGGCAGTCCGTCCATGCTGGTGTCCATGCTCATGCGCGGGCCATGATGGCGATGCTGCCATCGCCCATGTCGCCGTAGCCGGTCACGAGGCCGACCTTGGCGTCCTTGATCTGCGCCGCGCCCGCCTCGCCGCGCAGCTGGCGCACCAGTTCGACGATGTGATTGAGTCCGCCGATGTGCGCCTGCGAGAGCAGGCCGCCGTGGGTGTTGTTGGGCAGTCGGCCATCGAGCCGCAGGGCGCCGCTCGCCACGAAGGGCCCGCCTTCGCCGCGCGCGCAGAAGCCCAGCGCCTCGAGCTGGCGGATGACGACGTAGGTGAAGCAGTCGTAGATCTCGGCCACGTCGATATCGTCGTGCGTGACGCCCGCCATCGCGAATGCGCGCGGCGCGGCCTTGTCGAGGCCGATGTGCACGAGATCGGCGCGCTGCGTGATGGCGGTCGGTGAATCGGGATGGCCTTCGGCGATGCCCAGCACCGCGATGGGCGGCTGGCGCAGATCGCGCGCGCAATCGGCGCGCGACACCACCACCGCCGCGCCGCCGTCGCTTTCCAGGCTGCAATCGAACAGGCGAAACGGATCGGCAATCATGCGCGACGCCTGGTGATCGTCGAGCGTCATGGGCTTGGTCATCATGGCGCGGCCATTCAGGATGGCGTGCTGGCGGGTGGTCACCGCGACCTCGGCGAAATGCAGCGAAGTGGTGCCATACAGTTCCATGTGCCGGCGTGCCATCGGCGCGTAGAGCTGCGCGGGCGCGAACGCGCCGACCGGCAATTCGAACTCACCGACCGCGCGAAACTGCGGCGCTTCTTCCATCAGCGATGAAATGCGCCCGCCCGACGAGCCGTTGCGCGCGAGCGGAATCAACACGTGGCGACAGATGCCGCTGGACACCGCCGCCAGCGCGCACTGCACGGCGGCGATGGGGCTCGCGCCGCCCATCGGCGTGTGCGCCGAGAAACGCAGGTCCTCGATGCCGAAATTGTTGATGTAGTCCTCGGCGATGGTGCCGAGCCCGGCGTAGGGGATCACGCCGTCGATGTCCTTAGGGCTAAGGCCAGCATCGGTGATGGCTGCCAGCGAGGCTTCGAGATGCAAGGCCAGCACGCTCTTGCCGGAGACTTTCGAGTAGCGCGTTTCTCCGACGCCACTGATGACGCCGCTGCGATGAAGGCTCATGAAGGTTCGGGCTCGCCGCGTGGATAAGCTTGCGTCACGCTAACGGCGGGATCCGGAAAACTCAAGCCGCCCGCGCTGCCCGTCACCGACGCGCAGCACCGCCAGGCACAGCGCCACGAGCGCACCGAGCGCGAACAGCCAGCGGATATCGGTGGCCTGTACGCGGCCGATGCCCATGGTCGTGCCGGTCAGGGCGCGTGCCAGCGCCGCGCTCGATTCGAGCCTCGTGTAATCGAGGCCGGTCTGGCGGGCGAGCTCGCGCAGGTAGTCCTCCTTCAATGACGACAGGTGCTCGGTGCCGCCGGCGCCGGTGTCGCGCCCCTCGCGTTGATTCTGCCCGGCGCGAAAGCTGTCCATCTGCATGACGTCCTCGGCTTGCCAGTAGCCATGCTGTTTGCCTTCGGCGTCGAGCTTGGGGATGGGCACCGGCTGCAGGCCGCCGACCCCCACCACGAGGCCCTTCACGGCGCCGAGCTTGCCGGTGAATTCGGGCTTCACATCGGGATTGAGCGGTGGCGCCTCGTGGCCGTCGGTCAAAAAAACCAGGCGCGTGGTGTCCTTGAAGCCGGCCAGCAGCGCGAGGCTGCGGAACACGCCCTTGGCGATTTCACTGCGCTCCTCCCAGGTCATGCGCCAGTCGATGCGCGCCAGCATGTTCGACAGCTCGGAGAAGTTCGCGCACAGCTCGATGGGCGTGATCATGAGAAAGGTGCGATGACCGGTGAACAGGGCGAGGCCCACCTCGCTGCCGCAAGGCAGCCGCTGCAAGGCTTCCAGCGCGCGCTGCTTGGCGAATTCGAGTCGTGCGCGGCGCCTCGGCCGCGCCGACGTCGGCCACGTTCATGCTCTGGCTGATGTCGAACACCAGCACGTAGCGGTAGACCGGACGCTCGAGATTGACGCGCGGCGCGCCAAAGCTGGCCGCCAGCAACAGCACGGCGAGCAGCAACAGCAGGACTTGCGGCCGCCGCCAGGCGTTCACGGCAGCGCGCCTTCGGGGTCGACCGAATTGATGGTGCGCACCGGGCTGCGCCGTCCTTCGACGTTCATGACTTTCTGTTCGCCGACGTCGGGCAGCAGCTGCAAGGCGCGTTCGAGGTTGTAGCGGCCTTCCCAGTGCCCGGCATCGACGCGCAGCAGTTCGCGGTAGCTGTTCTTGGCCAGTTCCACCAGCGGCAGGGCGCGATCGGCTTCCTTGGCGAGGTCGATGCCGGCCACCTGTTCGAGATAGGTGTTGCCCATGTTGTACAGCACGGCGCCGCGCAAGCGTGGGTCGGCGCTGTGTTCGAGGCCGGCGTAGGCGACGCGCGCGTCCTGGTACTTGCCGGCCTGCTGCAGTGCATAGGCGGCCGCGAAACGGCCGGCGTCGCCCGCGTATTTCGCCGCCTGCGCATAATCGCCGGCGGTCAGCGCCTGGTTGTAATGGCGCGCCTGCCAGGCGCGTGTCGTTTCGCGCGCCAGGCCCGCGCCGCTCAGCACGGCGATGACCAGCAGCAGTGCGCAGAAGGGGCGTTTCAATGCCATCGTTGCACCTCGGCCAGCTTGGCGGCCAGCAGCGCCAGCACCAGCGCCAGCGCCACGCCGAAACAGCGCGCCGACAGGTCCCGCCGCGGCACCACGTCCTGGTAACGGATCGGCAGGTTCTGCAGCTTGTCGACCTCGGCGATTGCTTCACGCAGGGCGTTGGGGTTCTCCGCCGAGTAGGCGCGATAGGGCACGCCGGTATCGGCGAAGAACTTGTGCACGAGCTGTTCCGGCGCAATCTGGCTGGCGGTGTCGGCGCTGAGCTCGGTGTCGAGGCCGGGGCTGAACTGCGCGCGCAGGTAAAACCAGTACAAGGACACGCGGTACTTGCGCAACAGGTTGCGGATCTCGTCCTGCACCGGCACGGTCAGGCTGGCGGCGCCATCCGACACCAGCATCACCACCCGCGAGCCGGTGAAGGGCTGGTCCTTGAAGTATTCGAGCGAACGGATGAGCCCGGTGCCGAGATCGGTCGAGGCGAGACCGCGCTCGATGCCGCCGGCGGCGATCGCGGCCTGGATGGCATCCTGTTTGGCGGTGAGCGACAGCACCGGGATGGGATTTCCGCTGAACACGAACAGCGCGAACATGTCCTGCGGCCGCTTGGCGACGTAGTCGGCGAGCATGCGCCGCGCCACCTGCCCCTTGGACAGATAGGTGCCCCACACCGCGCCGCGCGAGGTGTTGGCGGTGCCGGTCGCGTAGGCGGTGTCCATGCTGCCGCTGCTGTCGAGCAGCATCACGGTCTGCGCACCCTGGCCGATACGCTCGACGGTCTCGGCCGCGCGAAACAGGCCAGCGATGCCGAGCACCATCGCCACCACCGCGCCCATCGCGGCCACCCGCAACAGGATGTCGACGACATCGGACAGGCGGTCGCGCGGCAGCATCGCCAGTGATGAATAGGCCAGCACCTGCTGGCCATGACGCAGCAGCGGCAACACGGCCAGCGGCAGCAGGGCCAGGGCCCACGGCGTGGCGAGACCGTAGTTCATTCGAGGCCGCGTTCCGCGTCGCGGCAACGCTGGATGAAGGCCGTCAGTTCGCGCGCCGAGTAGCGCGGCGTCTCGATCTCGGCGGCGTGAAAGAAATGGCTGCGTGAGCGTGCGAAGAACTCGACGAGCGCGCCATGCAGGCTCGCGTAGGGCGGATGCGCGGCAACGAAGGCGTCGAGCGCATCGGCGAACACGGTGTGCCCGGCGGTGGCATTGAAGGCGTGATGCACGGCGCGCAGCGCCGCGCTGTAATCCTCGTCACGCCAGCCGCGCGCCTGCGCGGCGCGCACTTGCCGGTGGGCCGCCGCGAAGGGCCGCGCGCGGCGCCAGGCGGGCAGACGCCCGTGGATAAACACCAGGCCCAGCACCGACAGCCCCATTGCCAGCGCGCACATCCACAGCGGCGTGGCGTCGAAGTGCAACCGCCGCGGCGCCGCATCGGCCGCGAGCGTGGCATCGTCGCTTGCGCGTAGCGGCGTCACCGTGATGCGCGTGGCCGGAACCAAGGCCTTGAGGGATTCCTTGCCGTTCGAATACACGAGCTCGTGATGGGGCACGGCAATCGATGCCGCCTCGACGCCGACATTCACCACCTGGTAGTCGAAGCGCATGGCGTAGTCGGTCGCGCCATCGCGCGCCGTGGTCTCGATACGCGGCGCGTCCAGCGCCAGGAATTCGCTGAAGCGGCCCGCCGCCGGCAGGGCTTTCATGTCGAGCGCATAGGGCGCGCGCAGCGTGAGCGTCACTTCGCGGCTGAAGCGATCACCGATGTGGTAGCCGAAAGCACGTGGCTGGGTGATGTCCAGCCGTTCGATGACGCGCTCATCGGCGGCATGGCTCGCGAGCGGCGCGCACGACAGCCACGCGATCAAAACGAGCCCGGCATGGGCCGTGCGGCGCCGGGCAGGCACGTGCCGCTCAGTCATAGAAGTAATGACTCACGGCGTCCGCATCGAAGCCCTGGTCGAGCTTGAGCGGCAGGCGGCCGTAGGGCGCGAAGCGTTCGTTCAAGTGCGCTTCGCGCGCGGCGAAGGCGCTGGCGATGCGTTCGCGCAAGCCGCGCCGCATCACCAGCAGGCGACTGTGGCCGCTTTCCGGATCGCGCACCCGCGCCAGGCCGTAACGCGGCAGCCGTTCATATTCATCGCGGTCCCATAGCAGCACCGGGATCACGTCGTGGTAGGCCAGCGATTGCATCACCGCGTCGAGCAAGGCCTCGGGCCAATGGAAATCCGATACCAGGAACACCAGCGCGCGCCGCGCGCCCAGCAGCTCGGCGGCATGCAGCAGGCCGCGGGCATCGGGCGCGCGCGGTTCGAACCCTTGCAGGGCGCTCGCGAGCGCCTGGCCGCCGGCGCGGTGCATGGTGGCCGGCAGCAGCCACGGCTCGGCCTCGGTGTCACCGCAGCCGACGAAGCCGAAACGATCGCCGGCGCGGAACGTGGCATGACTCAAGGCCGCGACCAGCGCGGCGAGCGTGGTCATCTTGGCGCGCGCGCCGACGAAACCCATGGACGCCGACAGGTCGGCGACGACGTAGACCGGCACGGTGCTGGTCTGGCTGTAGATGCGTACCTTGAGCTGCTCGTAGGGGTCGCGCAGGCTGGCGTGAATGTCGAAACGGCGCGGGTCGGGCGCGTCGAGCAGCGAGGCATGGTTGCGAAAGCGCAGGCCGCCGCCCTGCTGGCGGCTGGGATGCGCGCCGGGAAAATGGCTGCTGGCGCGCCACGTGATGCGATAGTGGATCTCGGCCGGGTGCATCGCCGCCGCGTGCGCTCAGGGCGAAGCGACCCTGTCCACCAGCTGCTGCATCAAGGCCGGCACCAGCTCGGCGCGGCGCAGTTCATAGACCGGTGTCAGGAAGATGCGATGGGCGATGGTCTCATTGAGCACCGCGTGGATGTCTTCCGGCACCAGCGCCGCGCGTCCTGCCAGCCAGGCCGCGACCTTGGCCGCGCGCATCAGCATGCCCATGCCGCGTGGACTGACACCCGACAGTACCAGCCTGCCCATGTCGACGCCGGACAGCGTGAGGCCGAAGTCGGCCGGCGCGCGGGTCGCCGCGCAGAGGTCCAGTGCATAGTGCTCGACGGTCGGCGTGGTGGTGACGTGCCGCTGGATGGCGGCGCCGATGTCGTTCAATTCGGCATAGGGCAGGATGCCGCTGCGCAAGCCGTCGATGAGCGCATCGACATCGAAGAAGCGCGTATCGAACATCAGCGCATGCTGCAGCTCGCGCTCGGCCGGCATGGTGATGTTGAGTTCCATGAGGAAGCGATCGCGCGCGGCAGCCGGCAGTTCGAAGGTTTCTTCCTTCTCCACGCGATTGCGATCGGCGAATACCTGCAGATGCGGAAAGCGGTACTCGCGATTGAAGGCGGTCACGCTTCTCTCGGCCATCACGCGCAACAGCAGCGAATGCACCTGCGGTCGCGCGCGGTTCACTTCGTTGAAGAAGAACGTGGCGAGGGTTTCGCCGTGTTTCAGCAGCGGACCGGGATCGACCGCCGGACGGCCCTGTTCGTTGATGTAGGTGTGGTAGACGAGATCGTTGGGCATGAGGTCGATGGTGCCCTCGATGCGCGCGAAATTGCCGCCCAGCACGTGGGCGATGGCGCGCAGCAAGGTGGTCTTGCCCACGCCCACGTCGCCTTCCAGCAGCGCATGGCCGCGCGCGAACAGCGCAATCAGCAGCAGGCGCAGCGAGCGGTCCTGGCCGATGATGGCGCGCTTGACCTCGCGCTCGAAGTCGAGCGCACGCGCGCGCCAATCGGCAAGCGCGGAATCCACCGGCATCTGCATGTTCTCCCCCCGGAAACCGCGGACTGACGAGCGCATCGGAGCGCTGCGCCATTTAATAAGAATCGCCGTGCGGCATCAACACGCAAACTGCGCGCACGCGGTGTCGTAAGACACGCGCGCCGCGTCGTCCAGCGCAAGCTGGCGGTGCGCAATGGAAATGATCTCGACGCCGTAGGGGCCGTCATAGCCGGTGGCCTGGATGGCGCGCACGAAGGCCGCGACATCGAGCGTGCCTTCACCGCACAGGCGGCGCCTGTCGAGCGTGTCTTCCAGCAGGCTGCCGATCACGTCGGCATCGGCGTCGTCGAGCTCCACGTGCTTCAACCAATGTGCCGGCACCTTGGCGATGTCAGCATAGGGCACGTCGCCGCGCCCCAGGTGCCAGATGTCGAGCAACAGGCCGCCGTTGGCGGCATCGGCGGCGGTCACCACGGCAAGACCTTCATCGATGGTGCGCAGGTTGCTCCACGGCATGATTTCCAGGGCCACGGCGGTACCGGCCGCGGCGGCGCGATCGCACAGCGCGCGAAAGCGCATCGCCATGTGCTCCAGCGGCCAGGCCTTGCCCTGCATGTCGGGGCCGGCCTTCAGGTGTCGTGCGCCGAGCGCTTCGGCGGCCTCGCACAGGTCGCGCAGCACGCCGCGGTAGGCGGCATCGTCGTCCAGCCAGCCGGTCAGGAATTCGAGCTCGACATGCTGCATGTCGTGATCGGCAAGGATGGCGCGCATGGTCGCGTAGTCGTAGTGGCGACGCACGTTCACGAGATCGGAATGCATGAGGCCGAGGCCGCGATAGCCGGCACGCTGGGCGGCGGCCACGCGGGTACGGAAATCGATGGGGCTCGCTTCGAGTTCCGGCGCCGCCAGCGGCTGCACCGGGCCGGCAAGGGTCCAGTAGGTGGCGATGAGATCGGGTGCGTTGGCCATCGGGCATCCTCCAGGTGATTGCCAAGGATAATATGCCAAGCCGTCGCGATTGACGGCGACCCACAAACGGGACGTCGCGTTGTCCGGACTCGTGCGCCGGGCGCTGTTTGTGGGTCAGGCTTCGCACCTACGGATCGCGGCGCGACGGGGCCCTGTAGGTGCGAATTTATTCGCACATCAAGGCGCGCCTCGCTGCTCACGCCACCTCGAAGCCCGCGTAGTTGCTGTCCTTGGCCTCGTCGCAGAACTTGCGGTAGTTGCCGACACCGCCGATGTAGGACAACAGGCGGCGCGGCTTGCCTTCGATGTTGGCGCCGGTGTACCAGGAGTTGGTGCGCATCATGAGCGTGGCATTGGCGACTTCATCGTGATGCGTCACCCACTCGTTCTCCTTCTCGACGGTCGGCTCGATGACCGTCTTGTCGTGCTTGCGCAGGAAGGCGATGCAGTCGGTCACCCAGTCGACCTGCTGCTGCAGGCAGGTGGCCATGTTGCAGAACGCCGTCGACGGCGCGAGAGGCCCGGCGACCGTGAACAGGTTGGGAAAGCCATGCACCTGCAGGCCGAGCGTCGAGCGGATGTCCTTGTTCCAGGTCTCGGTCAGGGAAACGCCGCCGCGACCATGCACGTCCATGCGCGACAGCGCGCCGGTGCCGGCGTCGAAACCGGTGGCGAGGATGACGACGTCCAGTTCGAATTCACGGCCGTTCACCACCAGGCCGTTCTCGGTGAAGCGTTCGATGGGCGTGGCGCGCACGTCGATGAGCTCGACATTGTCGCGATTGAAGGCGTCGTAGTAGCCGTTCTCCAGCGGCACGCGGTAGGTGCCGAAACCGTAGGCGGTGGGCACCAGGATCTCGGCGACCTTCGGGTCCTTGATGCGCGCCCTGATCTTGGCGCGCACGAAGTTCGAGATCTCTTCATTGATGTCTTCATCGACCAGGGTCTCGGTGAAACCGCCCACCCAGAACGACAGCGAGCCGTCGGCCCACAGCTTCTCCAGCGCTTCGATGCGCTCGGCGGGCGTCAGCGAACGGTAGGGCGGCAGTTCGAAATCGAAGGCAAAGCCGGCGAAGGTGTGATGCACCTTGTCGCGGAACTCCGGGTATTTTTCGCGCCACTTGGCGAACGCGGCGGCGTCGTAGCGATCATTCTTCATCGGCACGGCGTACTGCGCGGTGCGTTGGAAGACCTTGAGCTCGGCGACCTCGGCGGCGATGGTCTGGATGACCTGGATGCCGGTCGCACCGGTGCCGACCACGCCGACGCGCTTGCCCGCGAGATCGAGCCCCTCGCGCGGCCAGCGCGCGGTGTGCGCAATGGTGCCCTTGAACTTCTCGTGGCCCGGGAAAGGCGGCACCACCGGCGCCGACAACATGCCCGAGCAGCTCACGAAGTAGCGCGCGGTAAAGCGCTCGCCGGCCTCGGTTTCCAAGCTCCAGCGGCGCGTGGCGTCGTCCCAGCGGGCGTGGGCGATGCGGGTGTTGAACTGGATGTCCTTGCGCAGATCGAACTTGTCAGCGACGTGGCTCAAGTAGCGCTCGGTTTCGGCCTGGGCCGGAAAGCGCTCCGACCAATCCCATTCCTTCAGCAGTTCATCGGAGAACCAGTACTGGTAGACATAGGACATCGAATCGACGCGCGCGCCGGGATAGCGGTTCCAGTACCAGGTGCCGCCGACGTCGCTGGCGGTGTCGAACGCGCGCACCTTGAGCCCCATCTCGCGCAGGCGATAAAGCTGGTAGAGCCCGGCGATGCCGGCGCCGACCACGAGGGCGTCGAATTCCTGGCTCTGGGCGGCGGGGGCGGATGTCTGCTGCACGGCTTGTCTCCTCAATCGCATGTCGACGGTGGGGCGCCACCGGATCGGGGGCGCAGTATCGGTATCCCTGGCATTGACAGCCAGTCGTCATTCATGACAATCAGGGGGTTAATTTATGACAAAACCACCCCAGCCCATCCCTGCCGACCGCCTCGCGACCACCCTCATCGCCAATACCTATGTGCGCCTGCTGGCCCAGGAGTTCGATGACCATGCGACGTTGGCGGCCGGCACCGGCATTGCACCTGACGAACTCGCCCACTACCCCCACCCGGTGACGGTGCGCCAGCACCTGCGCTGCATCAGCAACGCCCTGCCGCTGCGCGAGACGCCCGACTGGCATCTGAAATGGGGCAAGCGCATGGCCGAGAACTTCCACGGCGCCGTGACGCTGGCGTGGCTGACGGCGCCGACCTTGGGCCATGGCCTCGACGCCTTCATCAAGTACATGCCGAGCCGCATTCCCTATCTCGAATGGCGCAGTCGCCGCGCGGGCGGCGAGTTCCGCTGCGAGGTGACGCCGCTGATGGATCTCGGCGCGGTGCTGCAGCCCGCCATCGAGATCCCGATCATGGTCATGCATGAATACGTGCGGGTGGTGCGCCACGGCCCGGCCACCGCCGCGCGCATCGAGTTCGCCCACGCCGCGCCCGCCTACCGTGAACGTTACGCGGCGTGGTTCGACTGCCCGGTGCGCTTCGAGCGTGACCGCAATGCCCTGATCATGCCGGCCGAGTGGCGTGAAGAAATCAACGTGGATTTCGATGAAGGCGCGTGGCGCACCGCGCTCGCGCGTTGCGAATCAGCGCTGCGCACCACCGACACCGCCGACGTCGCGACCCGCGTGTCGCGCCTGCTCGAAGACCTGCTCGCGCAAGCGCTGCCGCCGGCACTGCCTTCACTCGAGACCGTCGCGCAGCGCCTGCATCTCTCGTCCCGCACCGTCATCCGCCACCTGCGTGTGCAGGGCACCACCTACCAGGCGCTGCTGGACGCGGCGCTGAAAACGCGCGCGCAAAGCCTGCTCGGCGAGCCCGGCATGCGCGTGCAGGATGTCGCGGCGCGGCTCGGTTACGCCGATTCGGCGAGTTTTCGCAAAGCCTTCCGGCGCTGGTTCGGGGTGACGCCGGCGGCGTGGCGCAGGACTGCCGGCCAGGCGCGCCCGGGGCGCTCACGGGGGGGGGCCGGGGGGCCGCGCGCCCGCCGCGGCGGCCGCGCGCGGCCCCCCGCCCGGCGGCGGCGGCGGCAGCGCGGCGGGGGGCGGGGCGGCAGCCGGGGGGCCGCCGGGGGGGGGGGCCGGCGGCGGGGCGGCGGCGCCGCGCGGGGGCCCGCGCCGGGCGCCGGGGCGGGGGGCGCGGGGGGGGGGCCGGGCGCGGGGGGGCGCGGCGCGCGGCGCGGGGCCGGGCGGCGCCGGGGGGGGCGGGGGCCGCCGTGGGCTCGGGGGGGGCGGCGCAGGGCGGCCCCCGCCGCGGCGGGCCGGGCCCGGGCCGGGCGCGGGGGCGGCCCGCGCGCCCGGCGGCCCCCGGGCGCGGGGCCGCCCCCGGCGCCGGGCGGCCGCGGGGGCGGGCCCGGCCCCCGCCGGCCCGGGCCCCCGCCCGGGCGGCGGGGGCCCCCCGCCCCCGCGCCCGCGGGCCCGGCGGGGCGGGGGCCGCGCCGGCGCCCCCCCCGGGCGGCCGCCCGGGGCGCGCGCCGCCCCCCCCCCCCCCCCCCCCGCCCCCGCCCCCCCCCGCCCCCCGGGGCGGGGCCCCCGCGGGGCCCCCCCCCCCCGCCCCCCCCCCGGGGGGGGCCGGCGGGGCCCCCCCCCGCCCCGCCCCCCCCCGGGGGGGGGGCCCCCCGCCGCCGCGGGGGCGCCCGCCGGGCGGGGGCGGGGGCCCCGGCCGGGGGGGGCGCGGCCCCGGGCCGCGGCCGGCCCCCCCCGCCCGGGCCCGGCCCGCGGGCGGGCCGGGGGGGCCGGCGGCCGGGCCCCCGCGCGCCCCCCCCCCCCGCCCCGGCCCCGCCCCCGCCCGGGCGGCCCCCCCCGGCGGGCGCCCCCCCCGCCGCCGGCCCGGGGCGGGGGCGGGCCCCGGCGGCCCCCGCCCCCGCGGGCGGCGGCGGGGCCCCCCCGGCGCCCCCCCCCCGGCGGGCCGGGGGGCGCGGCGCCCCGCCCCCCGGCCCGCCGGCGCCGCCCCCCCCCCCCGCCGCGCCCCCCCCCCCCCCCGGGGGGGCCCCCGGGGGCCGCGGGCGGCGGCCGGCCCGGGGGGCGGCGGCCCCCCCCCCGCCCCCGGCGGGGGGGCCGCGGGGGCGGCGCCGCCGAGATTGCGCATGGCATCGCGATGGCGGGTGAGGTAGGCGCGGCTCATGACATCCTGCTGCACGCCGTAACCGATGCGGCCGTCGAGGTTCCAGCGCATCAGGCACTGCGTATAGACCAGCGACGGGTAGGGCGCCCACGGCGCGCCGTTCATGGCGGCGCCGGTCATGGTGTAGCGCTTGCCACGCACGTCGGTGACCGACACCACCGTACTCAAGGGCAATTGGCCGGTGCGCTCGCTGCGCCCTTCCATCGACACCAGCCCGTGCACCGCGCCGTCGTCCAGCACGTAGCCTGAAATCAGCGTGCCGAAGGCCAGCGTGCGGGCCGGGTCGAAGGTGCACAGGAGGTGAATGGTGAGGCCTTCGCCGAAGCTGCCATGCAGCCACACCACGCAGGCGTTGTCGCGTTCGGCGCGCGGCCCCCAGCTGCGATCGAGCGTGTCGATGCAGTCGATGACATGGCGCTGGCCGCGCACTACCAGCTCGCCCGTGACGCGTCCGGTCTGCTCGAAGTGACCGCCGAAGGCCTTCGACCAGCCGGCGTCGATGCGCTTGGCGGCGAGCGGATCCATGGCCGGGTCGTTCATGTCGTAAGGCGGCATGAGGGCGCGGAATTCGAGCGTGATGTGCGTGTCGTCGATGCCCTCGTAATGCACCTCGTAGTGCTCCAGCGGTTTGACCGCGCGCACCGAGAGGCCATTCGGCAACCGGTAGTCCAGCAACGACGCCGGACACGGCAGGTGTTGCTGGTTGTCGATGTAGAGCTGTTCGTCCCACAGGCGCGTGAAGCGATCCTGCAGCGTGATGTCGCTCATGCACACCCCGAGCTTGGGCCGCGTGACGAGATAGATCACGCCCGACAGGCGCGCCTCGGGAATGTTGAACAGGAAGGGATTGGTTTCGCACCAGCGGAAGTCGTCGCTGGGCGGGGTGTGAAATTCAGCATCGCTGGTCAGGATCATGGCGTGTCGTTTCCGCGCAGCAGTTGTTCGATGGAGGGCAGTTGTTCGGGCGCGGCGTCGAAGTTCATGACCTTGAACCAGGCCCGCCCACGCAAGGTGTCGGTGCGCGCGTGGGCCAGCACCAGCGCCGCGCTGCGTGCCTGGAAGTCGGCGTCACCATCGATACCGGAGGCCACCATGAGCGCTTCGACCGCGTGTGACAGTGCGCGCGGGTCGGCCGCCGGCAAGGCTTGGCGCAGGCGCTCGGTGGCGTCGCCGGTGTGCGCGCCGCCCGCGCTGCAGGCGATGAGCTCGCGCGCCAGCGTTGCCATGGCGGCAGCGCTGATCTCGTCGAGCCGTGCTTCGTCACGATGATGCAGGGCCAGCGCATGGAGGTGGCCGAGCAGCAGGCGCGCCTGTTCCTGGGCCAGCGAATTGTGCGGATCGACCGCCGGCAGCACGACCTCGGTCAACGCCCGCATCATGCTGCGTATGCGCAGTTCGACGCTCGGGTTCATGTCGGCGCGCCCTGTTCCAGTAGTGCCATGAGATCGGCAAGGAAAGCGTGACCGGCGGCGGCCAGCCAGGCGAGCAGCGCATCCTGGTGATTGTGCGCTTCATGCGCGGCGCGCATCGACGTGCCGAGGCAGATCACCACGCATTGGTAGAGGCCCAGCACCTGGTAGAAGTACAGCGTGTCTGCGTCCACCGTGCGACCGGTCAGCGCGGTGTAGCGCGCGCATAGTTCGTTCATGGGCATGAGGCCCGAGGCCAGCAAGGTGCCGTTTTCCGCGTGACTCCAGCTCTTGATGCCGATCCAGGCGAGGTCCTGGTGGTAGTCGCCGATGTGCACCAGCTCCCAGTCGAGGATGGCGGTGATGTCGCCGCGCGTTTCGTCGAACAGGTAGTTGCCGGTGCGGTAGTCGGAATGTACCAGCACCAGTTCGCGCGCGGCCGGCAGGTGCGCGCGCATCCAGCGCTCGGCGAGGCCCATCAAGGGAATGCCGGCGAGGGCGTCGTTGCGCCACACGCGCGTCCACCAGTTGAGCGCCCAGCGCGCGGCCTGCTGTGCATCGGCGTCCGGCGCCTGGAACGACGGCAGTGCGCCTGCGCGAAAGTCCAGCCCATGAATGGCGACGAGGTGCGCCAGGAACGGCGCCGCCAGGCGTTGGCGCAGCTCCGCGCCCAGCACCGTGCCGAAGCCCGATACGTTGGATTGGATATTGGACGGTTTGGCGACGCCGCCGACGAAGCCGGTGATGAGGGCCGGGCGCCCGAGTTGGCTGCCATCGGCATCGACCCACAGCGCTTCCGGCACCGGCACGCGGCCGGCCAGCGCGCGCAAGGCTTCGAACTCGCGCGCGCGGCTGGTGATGACGGCCGCTTCCATGGGGTCCATGCGCAGCACGCAGGTGCGCGGCGCGCCGTCGTCGCGCTCCAACACGAAACTGAACTGCTCCTTCGAAGCGCCGCCGCCCATGCGCTTCAACTCGCTGATGCGCGGTGACGGCACGCCCTGCGCGGCGAGGAACGGCGCCAGCCGCGCGGCGACATCGGTCACGCCGAGCAGATGGTAAGGGCCGCTCGCGCGCGCCGCGTGGATGCCGGCAATGGTGCGCGCGATGGCGGGCTCGAGATCGTCGGGCGGCGCGGGCTCAGTGACCAGTTGTGCGGCGTTCGATGGCATCGCGCGTCTTCAGGGAATCAATACCGGCTTGATGCAGCGACCATGATGCTGTTCGGCAATGGCGTGGTTGATGTCGCTCAAGGGATAACGTGTGACGAGCTTGTCGAAGGCAAAGCGGCCGGCCATGTGCAAATCGACCAGGCGCGGAATGAAGGTGGCCGGATCGACGTCGCCCTCGGTGATGCCCTTGATGGTGAGCCCCAGGCCCAGCAGCGCGATGACGTCGAAGTTGAGCACCGCGTCCTCGGCGCGCGCCGGCACACCGAGCACGCCGAGCGTCGCCAGCGGCGCGACCGCGCCGATTGCGGACGCAATGACATCCGCGCGACCGGTGGTATCCAGCACGTAGTCGACGCCGCGCGGCAGGATGGCGCGTACTTGTCCGGGCAACTCACCCGCCGCCGGATCGAGCGCGTGGGTCGCGCCCAGCGCCAGCGCGGTCGCGCGGCGTGCGGCATTGGGTTCCAGCACCATGATGGTGGCGCAGCCCTGCACCACCGCGCCCAGCACCGCCGACAGGCCGACCGAGCCGCCACCCAGGATCAGGACATTCGAGCCGGCGCGGCAGTTGAGCGCCTGCATGATGCTGCCGGCGCCGGTCTGCACGCCGCAGCCCAGCGGCCCGAGCAGGTCGAGGGGCGCATCGGCGCGCACCTTGATGGCGTTGCGCGCATTCACCAGCGCGTGGCTGGCAAAGGACGATTGGCCGAAGAAATGGCTGGCGACGCGTTCGCCGTCGATGCTCAAGGCCGCCGTGCCGTCGGCGCGCACGCCGCCGAAGTTGCGTGGGAAGAACTCGGCGCAGTAGCCGGGCTCGTGGTGATCGCAGTTGTGGCAATGTCCGCAGGACGCGAACGACAGCACCACGTGGTCGCCCGGCGCGAGGCCCGTGACCTTGGTACCGACACGCTCCACCACGCCAGCGCCCTCGTGGCCGAGCACGATCGGCAAGGGCACCGGCAGGGCCTGGTCGCGGGCGACGAGATCGGTATGACACACGCCGGCGCCGGCGATGCGCACCAGCACTTCGTCGTCACGCGGTTCTTCCAGGTCCAGCGTCTCGACGCTGAACGGTTGGCCGGCCGCACGGGCCACGGCCGCGGTGATCTTCATGGTGAGTCTCCCCTGCTGAGTGCCGGCCGCGGTTGCCGGCGCCGTAGGACGCTAGCATATGGTACACATGATTACTATATTGCCCGCAAACAAGGACGGCGCCACCGCGCCTGGATGGTGGTGGTGGGATCGACGTCAGAAGGTGGCGAGCGGCAATGCCGCCCCGATCACTTCAAAGAGGGAAAGGCGCCCTCTTCATATCGCAGTGGTGGGCCGTGCAGGGATCGAACCTGCGACCCTCGGATTAAAAGTCCGGTGCTCTACCAGCTGAGCTAACGGCCCCAGCGAACTGGAGTGGCGGTGCGGCCTGGCGGCCGGCATCGCGCTGTCGCGACTGGATTGTCGGCGGCGACAGGGGGCGCAATCCTAACGAATCCGGCCATGGCCGTACAGGGCGGGCGGGGCCAAAAACCGGCGATTTCGGCCCGCGCGCACACGCCGGCCGCGCGTGGCGCTTGAATTTTCGGAATTCGCCGCCATGATCGCCGCTCTTTTTCACGGTACGGGGACCAGCATGCCGATCTACGAATATCAGTGCCAGGATTGCCAGCACAAGCTCGAGGTCATGCAGCGCATCAGCGACGCGCGCCTCACCACCTGCCCGAGCTGCGGCAAGGAGGCGCTCACCAAACTGGTGTCGGCGGTCGGTTTCCAGTTGAAAGGCACCGGCTGGTACGAGACCGATTTCAAGGGCAAGCCCAAGACCCCACGCGGCGGCGACGGCGAGTCGTCGTCGAGTTCGAGCAGCAGTTCGTCCAGCAGCGAGTCGACTTCGACCAAGAGCGAGACCAAGACTTCCACCGCCAGCGCCGACGACTGAGTCGGCGCCGCGGCGCCCGCGCTGTCCTCCGGCTGTCGTTGCGGCGCTCGCCCGCAATCCGTATCATGCCCGCCTCCCCGTTCTTAGCTCATTGATTGGACAGCACCTTTTCCTATGCGTACCCACTACTGCGGCGAACTCGACGAAACCCTGGTTGGCTCTGAGGTCGTCCTCTGTGGGTGGGTCCATCATCGGCGCGACCACGGCGGCGTGGTGTTCATCGATCTGCGCGACCGCGAGGGCGTGTGCCAGGTCGTGATCGACCCCGATACCCCGGCCGCCTTCGCCGCCGCCGAGCGCTCGCGCAGCGAATACGTGCTGCGCGCCACCGGCAAGGTGCGCCTGCGCCCCGAGGGCACGGTCAACGCCGAGCGCCGCACCGGCAAGATCGAAGTGCTGGTCAAGCACCTCGAGATCCTCAACGAGGCGCGCACGCCGCCTTTCCAGATCGACGAGAAGAACGTCAGCGACGACACCCGTCTGCGCTACCGATACATTGATCTACGCACCGAGCGCATGCGCGAGAACCTGCGCCTGCGCGCGCGCCTGGCGCGCGAACTGCGCGGCTACCTGGACGGCAACGGCTTCCTCGAAATCGAGACGCCGATGCTGACCAAGGCCACGCCCGAAGGCGCGCGCGATTACCTGGTGCCGAGCCGCACCCATCCCGGCCGCTTCTTCGCGCTGCCGCAGTCGCCGCAGCTGTTCAAGCAGATCCTGATGATGTCGGGCATGGACCGCTACTTTCAGATCGTGCGCTGCTTCCGCGACGAGGACCTGCGCGCCGACCGCCAGCCGGAATTCACCCAGCTCGATATCGAGATGTCCTTCATCGACGAAGCCGACATCACGGCCATGATGGAAGGCATGATCCGGCAGGTGTTCAAGAGTGTCCTGAACGTCGACCTGCCCAATCCTTTTCCGCGCCTGACCTACGCCGAGGCCATGCAGCGCTACGGTTCCGACAAGCCGGACCTGCGCAATCCGCTGGAGTTGGTGGAAGTGGCGGACCTCATGCGCGAAGTCGATTTCAAGGTGTTCGCCCAGGCCGCGAGCCGCGACGACCATCGCGTCACCGCGCTGCGCGCGCCGGGTGGCGGCAAGCTGTCGCGCAAGCAGATTGACGATTACACCGCCTTCGTCGCCATCTACGGCGCCAAGGGCCTGGCCTACATCAAGGTCAACGACCGCAAGGCCGGTATCGAGGGCCTTGCCTCGCCGATCGTCAAGTTCATGCCGCCCGCCGTGGTCGAAGCATTGCTCGATCGCGTGGGCGCGGAAGACGGCGACCTGGTGTTCTTCGGCGCCGACAAGGCGCGCATCGTCAACGACGCGCTCGGCGCGCTGCGCGACAAGCTGGCGGCCGATCTCGACCTGGTGGCCAAGACCTGGGCGCCGCTGTGGGTGGTCGATTTCCCGATGTTCGAGTGGGACGAGGACGACAAGCGCTGGGCGGCGCTGCACCATCCCTTCACCGCGCCGGCCGATGCCGAGCATGTCGCCGATGCGCCGGGTCAGGCCATTTCCCGCGCCTACGACATGGTATTGAACGGTTCGGAGATCGGCGGCGGTTCGATTCGTATCCACAACTCGCAGCTGCAGAGCAAGGTGTTCGGCCTGCTTGGCATCGGCGAAGCGGAAGCGCAGGAGAAATTCGGCTTCCTGCTCGAAGCGCTGCAATACGGTTGCCCGCCCCACGGCGGCATCGCCTTCGGTCTCGACCGGCTTGCCATGCTGATGGCGGGCGAGACGTCGATTCGCGAAGTCATTGCCTTCCCCAAGACCCAGACCGCGAGCTGCCCGCTGACCTCGGCGCCGAGCGATGTCAGCGAACGGCAGCTGCGCGAACTGTCGATACGCCTGCGCAAAGGCGCCGACAAGGAATAGCGGGTTTCGTTTTTACCGAACGTTTACGCAGGCGTGCTGGCCACGCTTGTATTCGACAGGTAGGCTGACCATATTCGATTGCACGGGGCCGCGCAGCGCGGCCCCCGCTTCGCAACCAACCCGCCGCTCGCGGCCTGACACCTATGCGCAGTGACGTCATTCCCCATCTCGCCGTCGATACCGTCGTCCACACCCGCGTGCCGCCGGTCGTGCGCGAACATCTCGAAGCCGACGAACGCGAACGGCTGCGCGCCGAGATAAAAGCGCTGCTGGCCGCCCACAACGCGGTGCTGGTGGCGCATTACTACACCGATCCCGAGCTGCAGACGCTGGCCGACGAAACTGGCGGCTACGTGTCGGATTCGCTGGACATGGCGCGTTTCGGCCACGAGCACCCGGCCTCGACCCTGGTGGTGGCGGGGGTGCGCTTCATGGGCGAGACCGCCAAGATACTGAACCCCGAGAAGCGCGTGCTGATGCCGGATCTGAAGGCCGACTGCTCGCTGGACTTAGGCTGCCCGGCCGACGCCTTCAACGCCTTCTGCGACGCCCACCCGGACCGCACGGTGGTGGTCTATGCCAATACCAGCGCGGCGGTCAAAGCACGCGCCGACTGGATGGTGACCTCGGGTATAGCGCTCGACGTGGTGCGCCATCTCCATGCCCAGGGCGAGAAGATCATCTGGGCGCCGGACCGCTACCTCGGTGATTACATCCGCACCGAGACCGGCGCCGACATGCTGCTGTGGAACGGCGCCTGCATCGTGCACGAGGAGTTCAAGGGCGCGGAGCTGGCGGCGCTGCGCGAGCAGCACCCGGCGGCGCGCGTGCTGGTGCACCCGGAATCGCCGCCCTCGGTCATCGAACAGGCGGATTACGTCGGCTCGACCACCGGTCTCATCAATGAAGTGAAAACGCACCCGGCGCGCGAGTTCATCGTCGCCACCGACAAGGGCATCTTCCACAAGATGCAGCTGGCGGCGCCGGGCAAGCGCCTCATCGCCGCGCCCACCGCCGGCCGCAGCGCGACCTGCAAGAGCTGCGCGGAGTGTCCGTGGATGGCCATGAACGGTCTGCGTTCCCTGCGCGACGTGCTCGCCACCGGCGCCAATGAAATCCACCTGCCGGACGACATAGCGAGCCGCGCGCGGCGCCCGATCAAGCGCCTGCTCGACTTCGCCGCCGAACAGAAACGCGTGGTGATGAGCAACAACGACGCCTGAGCCTGCTGTCGGCGCTGCATCGCAGCGCCTGATTTGCGACAATGCCGCCTTTCCAAGCGCAGACTTCATCGCGGGTGAGCCATGGCCGGACACAGTAAATGGGCCAATATCAAACATCGCAAGGGCAAGCAGGACGCCAAACGCGGCAAGCTGTTCACGCGCCTGATTCGTGAAATCACCGTCGCCGCCCGTACCGGCGGCGGCGATGCCAGTTCCAATCCGCGCCTGCGCGCGGCCATCTACGACGCCTTGAACGCGAACATGACCAAGGACACGGTCGAACGCGCGGTGGCGCGCGGCGCCGGTGACACCGAGGCCGATAACTACGAAGAGATCCGCTACGAGGGCTACGGCCCGGGCGGCGTGGCGGTGATGGTCGACTGCATGACCGACAACCGCAATCGCACCGTGGCCGAAGTGCGCCACGCGTTTTCCAAGTGCGGCGGCAATCTCGGCACCGATGGCTCGGTGGCCTACATGTTCAAGAAGGTCGGCCTGCTCGACTACCCGCAAGGCACCGACGAAGACAAGGTGATGGGCGCGGCGCTCGATGCCGGCGCCGAGGACGTCATCGTCCACGACGACGGTTCCATCGAAGTGCTGACCAGCCCCGATGATTTCTCCGACGTGAAGGATGCCATGGTGGCCGCCGGCCTCGAGCCGGAGAACGCCGAAGTGACCATGCGCGCCGCCAACCAGAGCGAGCTCGACGCCGACAGCGCCCAGAAGATGATCAAACTGTTGGACATGCTGGAAGACCTCGACGACACCCAGAAGGTCTACTCGAACGCCAGCATCTCCGACGAAATCATGGCCACGCTCGGCGCCTGAGCGGCGCCGCCTTCGCGCTTGACCGTCATCATCGGCATCGATCCGGGCTCGAGGGTGACGGGCTATGGCGTGGTGCGCACCGTCAAGCAGCGCACCGAGTACCTGGCCTGCGGCTGCATCCGCCTCGATACCGAGGGCACGTTCGATGAGCGCCTGGTGCAGTTGTACGACGAACTGTCGGCCATCATCGCCGAGTATGGGCCGGCCGAAGCCGCCATCGAAAAGGTCTTCATGAACCGCAACGTCGATTCAGCGCTCAAGCTTGGCCACGCCCGCGGCGTGGCGATGGTGGCAGCGCGCCGTGCCGGCGTGTTGGTCAACGAATATTCCGCCACGCAAATCAAGCAAAGCGTGGTCGGGCGCGGTCACGCCGACAAGGCGCAGGTGCAACACATGGTGAAGTTTCTGCTCGGCCTGTCCGCCGCGCCCAGCGCCGATGCCGCCGATGCGCTGGCGGCGGCGCTGTGTCATGGCGCGATGCGCGACGGCAATGCGCGTATTGCCAAGGCCGGAGGCGCACGATGATCGGGCGCATCACCGGCGTGCTGATCGAGATGCGGCCGCCACAGCTGATCGTCGACTGCAACGGCGTCGGCTACGAAATCGAAGCGCCCATGACCACCATCTGGGCCTTGCCTGAAATCAACCAGAAGGTTTCGCTCTACACCCATCTCACGGTGCGCGAAGACGCGCATCTCTTGTATGGCTTCGTCACCGAGAGCGAACGCGCGCTGTTTCGCAGCCTGCTGAAGGTCAACGGCGTCGGCACCAAGATGGCGCTCGTGATCCTGTCGGGCATGGACGCCGACGCCTTCGCCGAGTGCGTACACGCCGGCGACACCGCGCGCCTGACCGCCCTGCCCGGCATCGGCAAGAAGACCGCCGAGCGCCTGATCATCGAGATGCGCGACCGCGTCGAGCCCGTCGTGGTCGGCGTCTCGGCGCCCCTGAAGGCGGGCAATCCGCGCACGGTCGATGCCGCCGCCGACGCCGTCGCCGGCCTCATCGCGCTCGGCTACAAGCCCCATGAAGCGAGCCGCTTCGTGCACGGACTCGATACCGAGGGCATGAAGAGCGAGGAGATCATCCGCGTGGTGTTGAAGAGCCTGGCGCCGAAATGAGCGACGTGCGCGCCAAGCGCCTGACGGGGGCCGCCCATGGCTGATGGCGACCGCCTGATCACGGCGTCCCTCAATGCCGAGGATGCACAGCTCGAGAACTCGATTCGGCCCAAGCTGCTGTCGGACTACATCGGCCAGCCGGCCGTGCACGAGCAGATGGAGATCTTCATCGGCGCAGCCCGCCAGCGCGGCGAGCAGCTCGACCACGTGCTGATCTTTGGCCCGCCAGGCCTCGGCAAGACCACGCTCGCGCACATCATCGCGCACGAGATGGGCGTCAACCTGCGCCAGACCTCCGGCCCGGTACTGGAGCGCGCCGGCGATCTTGCCGCGCTGTTGACCAATCTCGAACCCCGCGACGTGCTGTTCATCGACGAGATCCATCGCCTGTCGCCGGTGGTCGAGGAGATCCTCTACCCGGCCATGGAGGACTACCAGCTCGACATCATGATTGGCGAAGGGCCGGCGGCGCGCGCCATCAAGCTCGACCTGCCGAAATTCACGCTGGTCGGCGCCACCACCCGCGCGGGGCTTTTGACCTCGCCGCTGCGCGACCGCTTCGGGATCGTGCAGCGCCTCGAGTTCTATTCCGAACAGGATCTCGCGCGCATCGTCACCCGCGCCGCGCGCATACTCGACGTGCCTATCGAGGCCGGCGGCGCCCATGAGCTCGCACGGCGCTCGCGCGGCACGCCGCGTATCGCCAATCGCCTGCTCAGACGCGCCCGCGATTACGCCCAGGTTAAGGCCGACGGCGTACTTTCCACCGAGGTTGCATCCCGGGCTCTCGATTTGTTGAACGTCGACATGCATGGCTTCGATGTCATGGACAGGAAACTGTTGCTTGCCATCATGCAGAAATTCGATGGCGGGCCGGTCGGCGTCGACAGCCTGGCGGCCGCCATTGGCGAGGAGCGCGGCACCATCGAGGACGTCATCGAGCCCTACCTCATCCAACAGGGCTTCCTCATGCGCACCGCGCGCGGCCGCGTGGCGACCCGTTCGGCGTGGCTGCATTTCGGTCTCGAGATGCCGCAGGCGGTGCGCGCCATGCCCGACCTGTTCGAAGGCGGGGAGTAGGCGTCATGCTGCGCGACACCTTCCTGTGGCCGGTCAGGGTCTATTACGAGGACACCGATGCTGCCGGCATCGTCTACCACGCCAACTACCTCAAGTTCATGGAACGCGCCCGCACCGAGTGGCTGCGTGCGCTCGGCTTCGAGCAGGACGCCCTGGCGCGTGAGCATGGCGTGGTGTTCGTGATCACCGAATCGACGCTGGCCTTCAAGCGTGCCGCGCGCTTCAACGATGAACTCATTGTGCGCTCCACGCTCGAACGGCTGCGCGGCGCGACCATCGAATTCGCGCAGGCCGTCACCGACCAGGCCGGCAATGCATTCTGCTCCGCACGCAACGTGGTGGCCTGCGTCACCGCCAGCAACCTGCAACCGCGCAGGATTCCCGCGCACATGATGGAGATATTCAAGGGTGGAGACTGATCTTTCGATTGCGAACCTGATCCTGGGCGCCAGCGCGCTGGTCAAGTTCGTCATGTTTATTCTGCTGTCGGGCTCGGTGGCGTCGTGGACGCTGATCTTCTCCAAGCGTCGCCAGATGCTCATCGCCAAGCGCGAGATCATGGAATTCGAGGACGAGTTCTGGTCGACCGAGGATCTCACGCGATTGTTCAACCGTGTCGCCGCCCATGCCGAGGACGCGACCGGCATGGAGCGCATCTTCGAATCGGGGTTCCGCGAGTTCGCGCGCCTGCGCAAGCGTGGCGGTCTCGATACCACCGATATCCTCGATGGCGCGCAGCGCGCCATGAAAGTCACCGTCAACCGGGAATTGGAAGCGCTGGAGAATCACCTGCCGACGCTTGCCACCATCGGTTCCATCAGCCCCTATGTCGGCCTGTTCGGCACGGTGTGGGGCATCATGAATTCCTTCCAGTCCTTGGGCAACGTGCACCAGGCAACGCTCGCGATGGTGGCGCCGGGTATTTCCGAGGCGCTGGTCGCGACCGCCATGGGCTTGTTCGCCGCCATCCCGGCGGTGGTCGCGTATAACCGCTTCGCCAGCGACATCGATCGCATCTTCGGCCGCTACGACATCTTCGCCGAGGAATTCCTCGCCATCCTGCGCCGTCAGGCCCACGACTGAGCGCACGACCATGGCAGGCGGAGTATCACAAGGGAGTTCGCGCCGAGGGCGCAAGCGCGTGATGGCGGAAATCAACGTCGTGCCCTACATCGACGTGACACTGGTGCTGTTGATCATCTTCATGATCACCGCGCCGCTGGTCACGCAGAGCGTGCAGGTGGAACTGCCGCAGGCGCCGTCCCAGGTGGTCGAGTCCAGCGAGAACGAACCTGTCAATGTCACGGTCGATCGCGAAGGGCAGATCTACGTCGACATCGGCGAGAACCCCGAGCAGCCGGTGGACGAACAGACGCTCGTGACGCGCGTCTCGGCGATCATGAAGTACAAGCCCGAGACCCAGGTCTACGTCGGCGGCGACAACGGCGCCGACTATGGCAACGTGGTGCGGGCCCTGACCGCGCTCACCAGCGCCGGCGTCAAGAGCGTCGGCCTGCGTACCGACCCACCCAGCGCCAAGGCGCAATAGTGAGCGACATTGGCGCCCGGATAGTCCTGTCATGATGCCTCGCAAGTCGATTGTGATGTCGGTGCTGCTGCACAGCCTGTTGCTCGGCGTGCTGTTGTTCGGCGGGTTTAATTTCTGCAGTGAGCAGGCCGTCAGCCCCATGCCGTCCGGCCCGGTCATGAAAGCGACCATGGTCGACAGCAAGGCGGTCGACGAGCAGGTCAAGAAATTGCAGGCCGCCGATGCCGAGGCGCAGGCCGAGAAAGATCGCCAGGTGAAAGAGGCCGAGCAGAAGCGCGAGGCCGAGGAACAGCGTGTCAAGGAATTGAAGGCCGAACAGCAGCGCTTGAAGCAGGAGCAGGAACAGCAGCGCAAGGAAGCCGAGCAAGCCAGGCAGGAAGCCGCCGAGGCGAAACAGAAAGTCGAGGACCAGAAGCGCGAACTCGCCGAGCAGCAGAAGAAGAAGGACGAGCAGAAGAAGCTCGAAGATCAGAAGCTGAAGGAAAAGAAGAAGGCGGAAGAGAAGAAGAAGGCCGACGAGCAGAAGAAGAAGGAAGCGGCCGAGGCCGAGAAGAAGAAGGCCGAAGCCGACAAGAAAAAGGCCGCCGAGGCCGAAAAGAAGAAAGCCGAAGCCGCCGAGCAGAAGAAGAAGGACGAGGCCGCCAAGAAGAAGGCCGCCGAGGAAGCGGCCGAGGCCGAGCGCAAGAAGGCGCTGGCCGATGAAATCGCCGCCGCCGAGGCCGCCGAAGCCGAGGCCGCGCAGGCCGCCGCCGACGCCTCGGAGATCGACACCTATCAGTCGGCGATCATTCGACGCATCAAGCAGTCATGGACAGTCTTGCCCGGCACCGAGGATCTGGTCTGCACACTTAGGGTCACTATAATTCCCGGCGGTGAAATCGGTGGTGTCGAAATCGTCAAGTCAAGCGGCGATCCGACCTTTGATCGCCAGGCCGAGAACGCCGTGCGCAAGGCCGCGCCGCTGCCCTTTCCGACCGAACCACGCTTGATGAATCGTTTGCGCAAATTCACCCTGGACTTCGATCCCAGGGATCTTTGAGCGATCGCCCGCGGAATCACGATGATTCCGCCTACTGAGGAGCTTTGCCCGTGAAGACCATACGAACGTTCGCCCCCCTCCTGCCACGCCTGGTGCTGGCGGTGCTGGCCATGCTGGTCACCGCGCCGTGGGCGACCGCGCAGGAAGCCGAACTGCGCTTCACCATCAAGGGCGGCAACAAGTCCGCGCTGCCGATCGCCGTGGTGCCGTTCGCCAGCGTCGGCGACACCGGCAAAACCGACATCGCGGCGGTCATCCGTTCCGATCTCGAGCGCAGCGGGCAGTTCAATCCGATGCCGCCGGCCGACATGCCCTCGCAGCCGTCGAGCTTCACCGCCGTCAACTTCAAGGACTGGCGCGTACTCGGCCAGGAAAACCTGGTGCTGGGCAAGGTCATGGCGAGCGGCGATGGCGGCTATGTCGTCGAATTCCGCGTCATCGACGTGTTCAAGGGCAACCAACTGCTCGGTTTCCGCATTCCGACCTCGGCCGACAACATGCGCCTGACCGCGCATCACATCAGCGATCTCATCTACGAGACCCTGCTCCATCGCAAGGGCGCGTTCGCGACGCGCATCGCCTACGTGACGGTGGAGCGCGCTTCGGCCAAGGATTCCCTCTATCGGCTGCAGGTGGCCGACGCCGACGGTTACGATCCGCACACCATTCTCGAGTCCAAGCAGCCCTTGATGTCGCCGTCGTGGTCGCCGGACGGCGCGCATCTCGCCTACGTGTCTTTCGAAGACCGCAACTCGGCGATTTACCTGCAGGACATCCGCACCGGCAAACGCGAGAAGCTGGTGTCGGGCCCCGGCATCAACAGCGCGCCGTCCTTCGCGCCCGATGGCCAGCGCCTGGTGGTGACCTTGTCGCGTGACGGCAATCCCGAGATCTACACCTACAGCCTCGCGTCGCGGCAGCTGACGCGGCTGACCTACCACGCCTCCATCGACACCGAGGCGATTTATTCGCCCGACGGCCGCCAGATCTATTTCACCTCGGACCGTGGCGGCGGTCCGCAGATCTATCGCATGAGCCAGGACGGCGGCACGCCGCAGCGCGTGACCTTCAACATGGGCAACTACAATTCGCGTGCGCGCATCTCGCCCGACGGCAAGAAGGTGGCGCTGGTACACGGTGGCAAGGGCGGCTATCGCATTGGCGTGCTGGACCTCGCATCCAACAGCTTCGATGTGCTGTCGGACTCGGCGCTCGACGAGTCACCGAGCTTCGCGCCAAACGGCGATATGATAATTTATGCGACAATGGCCGGGCGTGGCACCGAGCTCGCGGCGATCTCCGTCGACGGTCGCCAGGGACCACGCATGGCCGTGCAGCGCGGCCAGGTACGGGAACCGGCCTGGGGGCCGTTCCGGAACTAGATCCAGGCGCGCGCGGTCTCGCACCGGGACATCGTCTGACGCCAGCGCGGCCTCGTCCTGCCGCGTTGGCGACCAGGGAGCGAAGCCGGGTCGCGCGTCGCCTCGAGACACACGCATCATCCACCACCACAGCCGCGTAGCGCGCGGTCAACAATAAGCTCTCAATGGGAGAATGAAATGAAGGGAAGAATCCTGAAACTGCTGCTGGTCATCACCGCCAGCCTGATGCTGGCTGCCTGCAGTTCGCACAACACCAAGAAAGACAGCGCCCAGACCGGCGCACGCGTCGAGGACAGGGGTGCGGCCGGCGCCAACGGCGCGGCGAGTCAGGGTCTTGCCGACGACGGCTCCGCGGCTGGCGGCGGCGCGCTCAACGATCCGAGCAGCCCCTTGGCGGTGCGCGTGATCTACTTCGATTACGACAGCGCCAACATCCGCGCCGACTTCAACGACACCGTCGCCGCCCACGCTGCCTACCTCGCCGCCAACCCCAACACCGTGGTGACGGTCGAAGGTCATGCCGATGAGCGTGGTTCGCGTGAATACAACCTGGCCCTCGGCGAACGCCGTTCGCTGGCGGTGCGCAAGCAGCTGGTGCTGCTCGGCGCCTCGGCCAACCAGATCAAGACCGTCAGCTATGGCGAAGAGCGCCCGGCCGTCGATGGTCATGACGAAGGTTCCTACGAGAAGAACCGTCGCGCCGAACTGGTGTACTGAGCGAGATGAGCGCCATGGTCCGTCACCTGCCCCGTGTCATGAAACCGCGCAGCTCCACCTGGCGCGCGCTGTTGGCATTGGCGGTGGCGGCCGTTGCCATGCCCGCGGCGGCGGCCAAGGACGAAGTCCCGCTCGCCGACCGCGTGGCCAAGCTCGAGCGCACCTTGAACAGCTCGGGCCTCATCGAGCTGTCCAGGCAAATCGAAGCCCTGCAGCAGGAAGTCCAGCAGCTGCGCGGCGATCTCGAGAACCAGGCGTTCACGCTCGAGCAGGTGCGCAAGGCGCAGCGCGACGCCTATGCCGATACCGACCGTCGTCTCGGCGCCCTCGAGCAGGGTAACGCCGGCGCTGCCGGCGTGCCGGCCGACCCGCCGGTGTCGACCATCGATTCCCCCACCGACACCGCCGTCGCCGGCAAGCCTTCGGCGGAGGCGATGGCGGTTGAAATGCAGCGTCCCGCCGCGCGCGGCCGTGCCGCGGCGCCGAGCGAAGACGGTATCGACGTCAGCGACGAGGCCGCCGCCGACATGCAGCCGCGCGATCATCCGACCGTGGTGATGTCGCCCAACGAAGCGCCGCAAGAGGAGCTGGGCGGTGTGGAGCCGACCCGCGTCGCCCGCCAGGCGGACACTGAAGATCCCGGCATGACCGCGCCGGCTGCCGCCATCGCCGCCGACGCGCGCAGCGAAACGCCCGAATCCGAAGCCGCCTATCGCGAGGCTTTCGGCCTCTTGAAAGCCGGCCAGTACGAACAGTCGATCAAGGGCTTCACGCGCTACCTGCAGCAGTATCCCAACGGCCAGTACGCCGACAACGCCCAGTTCTGGGTGGGCGAGGCCTACTACGTGATGCGCAAGTTCGAACCCGCCATCACCCAGTACCAGAAGCTCATCAGCAATTATCCGGACAGCCAGAAGCAGGCCCACGCTCTGCTCAAGATTGCCTACAGCTTCGATGAGCTCGGGCGCAGCGACCAGGCAGTCAAGCTCTTGAACCAGCTCAAGCAGAAATACCCCGATTCCTCGGCCGCGCGCCTGGCCGACGAGCGCCTGCAGCGCATACGCGCCAAGGCGCCCTGAGTCCGGCTATGCCGAAGTCCGCGCCGCAGTCCGCCGGCGCCGTCGAGGCGTCGAACGAGCCCGACGCGCTGCGCATCACCGAGATCTTCCTGTCCATCCAGGGTGAGTCGACGACCGTTGGCCTGCCGACTGTGTTCGTGCGCACCACCGGTTGCCCCTTGCGTTGCCAGTACTGCGACACCGCCTACGCTTTCAGCGGCGGCGCGCGCATGACGCTCGACGCCATCCTTGCCGAGGTTGCGAGCCACGGCATCTCTCACGTCACGGTGACCGGCGGCGAGCCGCTGGCGCAGCCGGCCAGCCTCACGCTCATGCGCCGCCTGTGTGACGCCGGCTACCAGGTGTCGCTGGAGACCAGCGGCGCGCTCGATACCGCCGCCGTCGATCCGCGCGTCATGCAGGTGGTCGACATCAAGACCCCGGCCTCGAAGGAGGCGGCGCGCAACCTGTGGTCCAACCTCGCGCACCTCGGTGCGGGCGACCAGTTGAAGTTCGTGATCTGCGATCGTGCCGACTACGAGTGGAGCCGCGCGCGCCTGGCCGAGATGACCCTCGCCGCGGGCGTCGAGGTGCTGTTCTCGCCGAGCTTCGAAACCCTGCCCGCGCGCACGCTGGCCGAATGGATCCTGGCCGACCGCCTCGCGGTGCGCATGCAGGTGCAGTTGCACAAGGTGCTGTGGGGCAATGAGCCGGGACGCTGAAACGCGCGCCGTGGTGCTGCTGTCGGGCGGACTCGACTCGGCGACGGTGCTGGCCAAGGCGCGCGCCGACGGCCGCTGCTGCTATGCCTTGAGCGTCGACTACGGTCAGCGTCACCGCGCCGAACTGGATGCCGCGGCGCGGCTCGCGGCGCGGCTCGGCGCCGTCGAGCATCGCGTGGTGCACGTGGATTTCGGCCAGTTCGGCGGTTCGGCGCTGACCGATCCGGCACTCGATGTGCCGACCGCGCCCAGCGCGGGCATTCCCATCACCTACGTGCCGGCGCGCAACACCATCATGCTGGCCTTGGGCCTTGGCTGGTGCGAAGTGCTGGACGCCCACGAGCTCTACATCGGCGTCAACGCCATCGATTACTCGGGCTATCCCGATTGCCGTCCGGATTTCATCGCCGCTTTCGGCGAACTCGCGCGGCTCGCCACTCGCGCCGGTGTCGAGGGTCGTGAGTTTTACGTGCGCACACCGCTGCAGCACCTGACCAAGGCCGACATCATCAGGCTCGGGCTGTCGCTGGGACTGGACTTCGCCGACACCGTCAGCTGTTACCAGAGCGACGACGACGGTCGAGCCTGCGGCGCCTGCGACGCCTGTCGCTTGCGCCACGAGGGTTTTCGCGCGGCCGGGGTAGATGACCCGACGCGCTACCGGCCGCTTCTCTAAATAGCGCGGGAGAGCTGCGCCGCGCCTAGCTGCGCGGCGGCGCCGGACTGCGCTCGAGACCGGCGGTCAGTGATTCCTGCTGGCGATTGTAGGTGTTGTACAGCGAGCGTATGCCGCGCACGTAATCGACGGCCTCGCGATAGGGGCCGACCGCGCGCTGGTTGGGCTCGCGGCCCATCATGGTTTCCACGTTGCCGAACCAGCGGGTCGGGTCCAGCCCGGCCGCCGCGGCACGTTCACGTGCCAGGACGACGCGCGTCAGGCCGGCGTTGTAGGCGGCCAGCGCGAACCAGGTGCGTTCGCGCGGCGGCAGCTCTTCTTCGAAATGATCGCGCAGCTTTTTCAGGTAGCGCACGCCGCCGCGAATGCCGGCGTCGGGATCGAAGGGGTTGGCGACGCCCATGGCGCGTGCGGTGTCGCGCGTCAATTGCATCAGGCCCAGCGCGCCGCCGGAGGAGCGGGCCGCCGGGTTGAACTGACTCTCGAAATACATCTGCGCGACGATCAGCCGCCAGTCGAAGTCGTAGGTGTCGGCGTAGCGCCGCACCAGGTTGTCGTAGGGCGACAGGCGCGCCAGCGCATTGATATAGGTGAAGCGCGGCTCGTCGAAGTAGCGCTGCGCCAGGATCTGGTAGGTGTCGGTGGCGAACTCACTGCGCGCGAAACCATCGATGGCGCGCAACAGGCCGGTGTTCTGGGCGCGCGTGGTCCACGCATAGTTATAAGAGATCGGCACCGACATGCCGGCTTCCAGCAGAGGATGCAGGGCGCGCAGGTCGGTAATCAGGTGCGCGTCGACGATGGCGGCATCGATGGACCAGTTTTCCAGCTGCTCGGCGAGATAGGTCGGCGGTGTGCCGGGATTGATCACCACCGGCCGGATGGCGATGCCGGCCGCCACCAGCTCCGACAGGGCACGGTGCTCGACCGTGTTGCCGAACACCGCCACGCGTTTGCCGGCCAGCGCCGTCAGGTCGTGCAGCTGGCTGCCGGTGCGGCCGACCAGCACCGAGGCGGAATGGAAATAGCTGCGTCCCTGGGTCAAGGCGCCGTCGGCCGCCACGTCGGCGGCCCGCACGCGGGTGGTGATGAGGTCGCCGGCGCCGCTGCGCAGCCATTCCAGCATCTGCTGGTCGCTGTCCGCCACCAGGTATTCGACGCGCAGCCGGTGTTCGCGCGCGAACAACTGGACCATCTCGTATTCGAAACCGGCCGGGCGGCCGTTACGCACGAAGTAGTTCTGCGCGTCGATGCGCGTGATGGCGCGCAACAGGCCGCGCGACTTGATGGCCGCCAGGTCGCCGTAGTCGGCCTGCGGCGTCAGCACCGCGGCGTGGAAGCGCTGCACGTAGGAATCGAGGGCGTCGCGCAGGGCGGCGCGTTCGGCCGGGAAATACCACACCACCGGGTTCTGATCCGACACCTCGAACAGGGCCTTCAAGTCGGTGTAGTCGGCCAGTGGTTTCTCGTTGGCGCGCGCCGGCGCGATGGCGACGTCGAAGTGGCCGCTGGCGATGCCGGCCAGCAGGGTCTCACGCGGCGTGCCATTGGGCATCAGTACTGGCACGATGCCCGCCACTTCGCGGCGCAGCTGTTCGAACCAAGGCCACAGCGGCGAGGCGACGCTGATCGCGACCTTGAGACCCTTGAGGCCGCGCGGGTCCTCGGCCGCTATCCCTTGGCGGCCGTAGGCGAAGTAGCGGTACGAGCCCATCGAGCGGCTGGGCAGCAGGCTCGCATCGCGCGCCTGTTCCGGCGCGAGGTCGGTGGCGATGACATCGCCCTCGCCCCGCCGCAGGCGTTGATAGAGCTCGTCGGGACGTTCGGCTTCAATCCACTGGATGCCCATGCCGCGGCGGCGCGCGAAATCGGCGAGCATGGCGAACTCTCCGGCGTTGTCCCGGTGCGGTAGATTGATTTCCTGTTGTTTGAGTTTGAGAACGCGAAGGACGGGGGAAGGGGCGCGATCGTCACCGGAGCCGGCGCTGGCGCTGGCGCCATAGAACACGGCCAGCGTCAGCAGGACGGCGATATAGGGTCGATGCCGGTGCCATGCGGCCCACCGGCAATGCATGCGTGAGCGATACTGCATTGCGAGCGACTTCGTTTGGAAACATCCGCGCTTTCTTCGGCAGCGAGGCCCGCTCAAGGGCGTCGAACCGGGGTCTTTTTGTAGGTGCGCGAGCGGCATCTTGGCCGCTGGCACCCGCCCCGTCAACCCTGACCCCTCCCCATTCGGGTAGGTATCCGTCCCAGGCCTATCCCGCTGCGACCGCCGCCCGCGCCGCTGCCAGACGCTCCAGGGTACCGATATCGAACCAGCGTCCCGGGTGAATTTCGCCGCTCAGACGGCCGGCTGCGCTGAGTTCGAACAGCAGGGGCGCGAGCGGAAAATGCGGGGCGGCGTGGTCGCGGAACAGGGCAGGTTCGAACACGCCGATGCCGGCATAGGTGCAGGCATGCGGCGCGCCACGCGTGACACGTGCGCCGTCGAGGTTAAAGTCGCCCTGCGGGTGATGCGGCGGGTTGGGAATGAGCACGAGATGCGCGGCGCCGGCCGGGCGCTGACTGAAATCGAAGTCGTGATCGGTCCACACGTCGGCGTTCACCACCACGAAGGGCGCGTCGCCGAGCAACGGCAGGGCGCGCGCGATGCCGCCGCCGGTTTCGAGCGCGCCTTCCGTTTCGCGCGAGTAGACGATGCGTGCGCCATAGGCCGTGCCGTCACCGAGACGCGCTTCGATGAGCGCGCCGAGATGCGCGACATTGATGACGATGTCACGCAGGCCGGCCGCGCACAGGCGCGTGACATGCCGTTCGATGAGCGTTGTGCCACCGACCTCGACCAGCGGCTTGGGCAGGGTGTCGGTCAGGGGCGCGAGGCGCTGGCCGCGACCGGCGGCAAGGATCATGGCTTTCACAAGGCGCTTCCGCGATTCTCGGCAGGCGTGATTATAGAAGCGTGGCGCGCGGCGACGGATGTCGAAAGACCGGCCGATCTGGCATTATTCGCGGCGTGCTGAATCCGCGCCCGCGCGCGAGTCCACGCGCCGTGGGTCGCGCGCCGTCCCGGTCCCCATCATTCGGAACGTAGCCGCCGCGGCGGCGGTCAAGAACAACGTGAGCCAACATCCCTCGAACAAGCGTGAGCCGGACACGACCGCGCTCCTGGAAATGGGCCGCGCCGTGCTCGAAATCGAATCCCGCGCGGTGGCCGACCTGGTGGCGCGCGTCGATGCCAGTTTCGTGGCGGCGGTGCGCGCCATGCTCGACTGCCAGGGCCGCGTGGTGGTGCTGGGCATGGGCAAGTCCGGCCATGTCGGCGGCAAGATTGCCGCCACCCTCGCCAGCACCGGCACGCCGGCGTTCTTCGTGCACGCCGGCGAAGCCTGCCACGGCGACATGGGCATGATCACCGCCAGCGACGTGGTGCTGGCCTTGTCCAATTCCGGAGAAACCGAGGAGCTGACCACGCTCCTGCCGCTCATCAAGCGGCTCGGCGTGCCGCTGATCGGCATCACCGGCAACGCGCAGTCGACGCTCGCCAGCGCCGCCACCGTGCACATCCTGGTCGACGTGCGCGAAGAAGCCTGCCCGCTCGGCCTCGCGCCGACATCCAGCACCACCGCCGCGCTGGCGATGGGCGATGCGCTCGCCATCGCCATGCTCCAGGTGCGCGGCTTCACCGCGCGCGACTTTGCCCGCGCCCATCCCGGCGGCGCCCTCGGTCGGCGGCTGTTGAAGATCGACGACCTCATGCATTCCGGCAGTGACATGCCGACCGTGCGTCCAGACGCGCCGGTCGCCGCGGCGGTGGTCGAGATGACCCGCTCCGGCCTCGGCTTGACGGCGGTGGTCGACGATGACGGCGTGCTGGTCGGGGTGTTCACCGATGGCGACCTGCGGCGCGTGTTCGAACGCAACCACGACATCCGTGCCGCGCGCATGGACGACGTCATGACCCGTGGCTGCAAGACCGCCGGCCGTGACCTGCTGGCGGCCGAGGCGCTGCGTCTCATGCAGGAGCACAAGATCAATGCGCTGCTGGTGGTGGGCGAGGGCCAACGCCTGATCGGCGTGTTGAACATGCATGACTTGTTGAGGGCGCGGGTCGTCTAGTGCAGCCGCGTCCCGTTCCGCACTTGCAGCGCGCGCCGCGCGCCGTGCGGCGTCAGCCCGAGCCCGCCGGCGCCCCCGCATGAATGCCTGGCTCACCACCCTCGCCGTCATCCTGCTCAGCGTCGGCAGTTTCTGGATGCTGCACCGGCTGGAACTCGAGGAGCGCAACGCCGCCGCGCGGCGCATGCACGAGCCGGACTACTACATCGACGACATGGTCCGTCGCACCCTGGGCGGCGAGGGCCAGCTGGCCAACGTGCTGTATGCCAAGCGCCTCGAGCATTTTCCCGACGACGACTCGACGGAATTGGCCAGCCCGCATCTTGAGATTTACAATGGCAGGCTTGAGCCATGGCATGTCGTTGCCGAGCGTGGCTGGGTGAGTTCGGGTAACGAAGTCGTGCTGCTGCATGGCCCGGTCGAGATCTGGCGACAGAACAAGGCCGGCAAGCGCGTCTACCAGGTGCTGACGTCGGAACTGCGAGTGTTGCCGAAGGAACAATATGCGGAGTCCGACCAGCCGACCACCATCATCGCGCCCGCGACCGTATCCCATTCCATCGGCATGCGCGCCAATTTCGCGCATGAACGCCTCGAACTGTTGAACCAAGTAAGAGCCAGGCATGAAGTCGTCAAGCCGCGGAGTTGAAGAAACTCTGACCCAGCTGCTGCGCCGCCCGCGCATGGCCTCGTGCGCCTCGGCGCTGTTGCTGGCGCTGCTGGCCGGGCCGGCGCATGCGCTGTCGACCGACGCCCAGCAGCCGGTGCAGATAGAAGCCGACTTCGCCGAGCTCGACGACGAAGAGCACACCACGGTGTACGTCGGCAACGTGGTGGTCGACCAGGGCTCGATGCACATGACCGGTGACCGTCTGCGCGTCAACTTCACCGAGAACAAGGACATGAAGGACGCCTACCTCGAAGGCCGTCCCGCCACGTTCAAACAGACCCCCGATCACGACGACGACGTGCACGGCCAGGCCATGCAGATCGAATACCACGCCGACCGTTCGCTCCTGAACCTCATCGAGAAGGCGCGCGTGACCCAGGGCGAGCGGCTGTTCGAAGGCCATCGCATCAACTACGACACCAAGAAGAGCATCATCACCGCGCGTTCGGCGCGCGCCGGCGAGGCCGACAAGGATCAACGCCCGAAGGACGGCAGCGGCCGCGTCACGCATCATCATTCCGCCCAAGAAGAAGCCGCCGGACGCCAGCCCCGCGCCGGCGCCCGCCGCGGCCGCGACCCAAGCTCCCGCAGCGGTGGTCGTGCCACCCGCGCCGGACGGCGATCGCGACGGCGTGCCGGACGGCGACGACAAGTGCCCGGCCTCGGCGGGCGGCGCCAAGGTCAACGCGCAAGGGTGCCGGGTTTCGTCTTGAGCGCGCTGTTCACCGTGTGCCGGCCGACGCCGCGTCCCGACGGGTTGCGCCCATGAGCGTGCTCGCGGTCAGCCACCTGGCCAAGACCTACCGTTCACGGCGGGTGGTCAAGGACGTCAGCCTGACGGTGCAAAGCGGTGAAGTGATCGGCCTGCTCGGCCCCAATGGCGCCGGCAAGACCACCAGCTTCTACATGATAGTCGGGCTCATCGCCAGCGAAGGCGGCTCCATCCACCTCGATGCCGAGGACCTCACGCGGCTGCCGATGGACGTTCGTGCGCGCAAGGGACTCGGCTACCTGCCGCAGGAAGCCTCGGTGTTCCGCAAACTGACCGTCGAGCAGAACATCCTGGGCGTGCTCGAGATCATTGCCGAGTTGAACGACCACCAGCGCCAGCGCCGCCTCGACGCGCTGCTGCAGGAATTCCATATCGAGCACATCCGCCACAACCTCGGCATGTCCCTGTCCGGCGGCGAGCGCCGCCGCGTCGAGATTGCCCGCGCGCTGGCCACCGAGCCGCGCTTCATCCTGCTCGACGAACCCTTCGCCGGTGTCGACCCGATTTCGGTCGGCGACATCCAGCGCATCATCCGCCACCTCAAGCAGATCGGCATCGGGGTGCTGATCACCGACCACAACGTGCAGGAAACCCTGCGCATCTGCGACCGCGCCTACATCGTCAACGAGGGCACCATCATCGCCGAGGGCGATGCCGAGGCCATCCTGTCCGACGAAAAGGTCAGGCGCGTGTACCTGGGCGAGACCTTCAAGCTGTAAAGGCCGGCCGCGCCCGGCCGAAGATCCTTGAAGACGCGCTACGCGCGCGTCCCACAAAACCTATGCAAGTACTGAACCAGCCGCAGCCGGGTGCGCTACTATAGGTCCGAATATCGAGTGCGAAGAGACCATGAGTTGACGGTTGCCGGGAGGATATGAAGCAATCCCTTCAATTGAAGCTCGGCCAGCATCTGACGATGACGCCGCAGCTGCAGCAGGCCATTCGCCTGTTGCAGCTATCCGCCATGGAGCTGTCAGTCGAAATCCAGGAGGCACTGGATTCGAACATGATGCTCGAAGTGGCGGACGGCGCCGATGATTACGAAGACCCGAGCTTCAGCGCCGCCGAACCGACCGCCAGCGCCGCCGGCGACGACTGCGAATTCGAGCCCAGCTTCGAATCGAGCTTCGAAGTGGGTGGCGGCGACCCGGTCGAGACGGAAAGCCGCGCGGTCAGTGAGGATATTCCCGACGAACTGCCGGTCGACAGCGACTGGGACGAAATCTACGACACCCTCACCACGTCCGGCACCACCACCGGCAACCGCGACAGCGAGGACGGCGACTTCGAACGCGCCAGCGTCTCGCCGCCGAGCCTGCGCGAGCACCTCCTGTGGCAGGTCAACCTGACGCCGCTCAGCGACCGTGACCGCGCCATCGCCATGACCATCGTCGACGACCTCGACGCCGCCGGCTACCTGACCAGCACCCTCGAGGAACTGGCGGCCACGGTTGGCGCCGCCATCGACGACGAATTCGAGGCCGACGAAGTGCAGGCCATCCTGCGCCTGGTGCAGGGTCTCGAGCCCACCGGCGTCGCGGCGCGCGATCTGCGCGAATGCCTGCTGCTGCAGCTCGCGCAACTGCCGGCCGACACGCCGTGGCTCGTCGAGACCCGTCGCTGCATATCCGACTACATGGAAATGCTGGCCAGCCGCGATTACAACCAGCTCATGCGTCGCCTGAAGCTGGCGCGCGAGGAGCTCGCCGAGGTCATCGCCCTCATCCAGTCGCTCAATCCGCGCCCCGGCTCCCAGTACAGCGAGGAAGCCACCGAGTACATCGTGCCGGACGTGTTCGTGTACAAGGTCAAGGATCGCTGGCGGGTGGAGCTGAACGCCGAGACCATGCCGCCATTGCGCGTCAACCCCTACTACGCGAGCATGATCAAACGGGCCGACAACAGCGAAAGCAACAATTCGCTGCGTACCCATCTGCAGGAGGCGCGGTGGTTCATCAAGAGTCTGCAAAGCCGCAGTGAAACCCTGTTGCGTGTCGCCACCGCCATCGTCGAGCGCCAGCGTGCGTTCCTGGAACACGGCGAGGAAGCGATGAAACCGCTGGTGCTCCACGACATCGCCGAAGCGCTGGAAATGCACGAGTCGACCATCTCGCGCGTCACAACGCGCAAGTACATGCACACGCCGCGCGGCATCTTCGAGCTCAAGTACTTCTTTTCCAGCCACGTCAGCACCACCTTGGGCGGCGAGGCTTCGTCGACTGCCATCCGCGCGGTGATCAAGAAACTCATCGCCGCCGAAAACGTGCAGAAGCCCCTGAGCGACCACAAGATAGCGGAGCTCTTGTCCGAACAGGGCGTGCAGGTGGCGCGCCGTACCGTCGCCAAGTACCGTGAAGCGATGTCGATCCCGCCTTCCAATGAACGAAAGCGGATCGCTTGAGCGGCCCGCCGCCGCCAATCAGAATCAATGAGACCAGTCCAGCAGGAGACAGCCATGCATATCAAAGTCGATGGGCGCCACGTCGAAGTCACTGACTCGATGAACGACTACATCCAGACCAAGCTCGGCCGCATCGAGCGTCATTTCGACCACCTCGTGAACGTACACGTGGTGTTGGGGGTGGAAAAGCAGCGCCAGATGGCGGAAGCCACCATCCATGTCGCCGGCAACGACATCCACGCCCACAGCGAGGATGACGACATGTATGCCGCCATCGATTCGCTGGTCGACAAGCTCGACCGCCAGATCAAGAAGCACAAGGAAAAGGTCACCAACCACCGCGGCTGAAGCAGCGTTTCATGCCGCCGGTCAGCACCCGCAGCCCACGGTCCGCGCGATGAGCGAGGGCCGACGATTCCTGATCGTCTCGGGCTTGTCGGGTGCTGGCAAATCGATTGCGCTGCACGCCCTGGAAGACGCCGGCTATTACTGCGTCGACAACCTGCCGGTCGGCATCCTGGTCAATTTCGCGCGCTTCATCGCCGATCAGAACCAGCCCCACTTCGACAAGGTCGCGGTCGGCATCGACGCGCGCAACCAGCCCAATGCGCTGGCCTCCCTGCCCGGCGTGATGGACCGCCTCGCGCTGGAAGCCGCGCAGGCCGAGCTGATATTCGTCGATGCCAGCGACGAAACCCTGCTCAGGCGTTTCAGCGAAACGCGCCGCAAGCATCCATTGTCGTCGGAGGAACGGCCGCTGGCCGACGCCATCGCGCTCGAGCGCAGCCTGCTCGATCCGCTGGCGATGCGCGCCGACATCCGCATCGATACCACCCGCACCAACGTGCATGAGTTCCGCGCCGCGATTCGCGAGCTCATCACCAAGCGACCGAGCGGTTCGCTGGCCCTGCAGTTCCAGTCCTTCGGCTTCAAACACGGCGTGCCCAGCGACGCCGATTTCGTGTTCGACGTGCGCTGCCTGCCCAATCCCTACTGGGATTCGCAGCTGCGCGATTATTCGGGCTGCGACGCGCCGGTGCGGGATTTCCTCGATGCCGCGCCGATGGTGCAGCAGATGGCGAGCGACATCGGTCGCTTCCTGGAAACCTGGGTCGAACAGTTCGAAGAGGTCAATCGCACTTATCTCACCATCGCTTTCGGCTGCACCGGCGGGCGTCACCGCTCGGTGTACATGGCCGAGCGCATGGCGCGAGAATTCGCGGCGCGCGGCAAACGCGCCGCCATCAGTCATCGTGATCTTTAACGGTACGTCCCGGGACCGCACTTCATGCCTACAGCGCAACTCGTGATCATCAACCGGCTCGGCCTGCACGCGCGTGCCGCCGCCAAATTCGTGCAAACCGCCGCCCATTACGGTTGCGACGTGGCGCTCAGTAAGGGCGGCAAAAAGGTCAACGGCAAGAGCATCATGGGCGTGATGATGCTGGCTGCCGCGCAGGGCGCCGAGATCGAGATCTGCACCACCGGCGCCGACGAGCAGGCGGCGCTCGACGCGCTGGCCGCGCTCATCGCCGACAAGTTCGGGGAGCCTTCATGAGTTTTTCGCTGCACGGGGTTGCGATCTCGCGCGGTATTGCCATCGGCCGCGTGCACATCGTCGAGCGCAACCAGCTCGACATCGCCGAGTACCACCTCGACGCCAGCGAGGTCGACGCCGAGGTCGAGCGCCTGCACGCGGCGGTGGCGCTGGCCAAGCATCACCTGCGCGAGATTCGCGCGCATATCCCGCCCGGCACGCCGGCCGAGATCGTCGCCTTCATCGACACCCACATGCTGATGCTCGACGACGCCGCGTTCAACGACGAGCCGGCGCGCATCGTGCGCGACAATCGCGTCAACGCCGAATGGGCGGTCAAGCTGCAGCGCGATTCGCTGATCGCGGTGTTCGAGGAGATGGAAGACCCCTACCTGCGCACGCGCAAGGACGACGTCGACCACGTGGTCGATCGCATCTTCCGCAACCTGCTGCGCCATCCGCCGCTGCGTCACGAGCTGCCGGATCAGAAGCTGAAGGGCATGATCATCATCGCGCGCGATCTCGCGCCGACCGACCTGGTGCTGCTGCAACACCACGGCGTGGCGGGATTCGTCACCGAGTTCGGCGGCCCGACTTCCCACACCGCGATCCTGGCGCGCAGTCTCGGCATTCCGGGCGTCGCCGGCCTGCATCACGCGCGCCGCTACATCCAGGAAGAGGAAATAATCATCGTCGACGGCGACGATGGCGTGGTGCTGGGCGGCGCCGATGAGCGCGTACTGGCGCAGTATCGCTCGCGCCAGGCGGAGCGCGTCAGTTACGTCGAAAGCCTGCAGGTGCTGCGCGACGCGCCGACCGTGACCCTCGACGGGCGGGTCATCCACCTGCACGCCAACGTCGAACTGGCGGAAGACTTCAAGAGCGTGCGCGAAGTGGGGGCCGACGGCGTCGGCCTGTACCGCACGGAATTCCTGTTCTTGAATCGCGCCACTTACCCCGACGAAGACGAGCACTTCAATACCTATCGGCAAATGATCGATGCGCTGGGAGGCCTGCCCTTCACCATACGCACGGCCGATCTCGGCGCCGACAAGATGCCGGATACCGGGGTCGCCAACATTCCCTTCGCGGCCAATCCGGCGCTCGGTCTGCGCGCCATCCGCCTGTGCCTGCGCGAGCCCTCGCTGTTCTGGCCGCAGCTGCGCGCCATCATCCGGGTGTCGGCCTTCGGGCCGGTGCGCATGATGATCCCGATGCTGTCCAGCGTCGACGAAGTGCACCAGGTGCTCGACATCGTCGGCACCATTCGCAACGAGTTCACGCGGCGCGGCATCGCCTTCGATCCCGCGATGCCGATAGGCGGCATGATCGAGGTGCCGGCGGCGGCCATCTGCGCCGACGTGTTCGCCCGTCACCTCGACTTCCTGTCGATAGGCACCAACGACCTCATCCAGTACGCGGTCGCCATCGACCGCGTCAACAACGAGGTCAGCTACTTGTACGACCCGTTGAACCCCGGCGTACTGCGCTTGGTGGCGACCACCATCGGCGCCGGACGCAGCGCCGGCATTCCGGTCGCGATGTGCGGCGAGATGGCCGGCGACGTGCGTTACACGCGCCTGTTGCTGGGCCTCGGCCTGACCGAGTTCAGCGTTCATCCGGCCGCGCTGCTCGAAATCAAACACATCGTCACCCATACCGACGTGCGTCACGCCGAGGCCCTGGCCCAGGAGTTCCTCTCGGACTCGCGCCTCGAGCGTCGCCGGGAATTGCTGCAGGCGCTGGAAAACGGCGCGCACTGAGCGGCGCTCGTGTGGTTTCGGCCACAGCAGGCGCGCGCCTCGCGCGCCGCTCCCGGCCCTCGCAAAACCGCGCGCAAGGCCCGGCAACCAGGGAGCTTTCAGCGCGGCGCGGCCGCTCTAGGCATCGATATTTTTTGTGTTATCATCCCTGTTGCCGTTTCGCCGTCGCATTTCTGCAACAAGACGAAGCGATGGAATGCTTGGGATCGGCACCGTGAGCGGTGCAATGACGGCTCAACTACAAACTGAATCTAGTGGGGACTTCGGCGATGAATAAACTTTACCGAATTGCGCTCGTTCTGCTCATGGCCGCGCTGGCCGCGGGCTGTGCGAACCAGGAGATCAAACCGGCCACCGTGCTGTGCCCGTTGCTCGGCGCAACACTCGGCGCGGGCGTCGCCGCAGGTGTCGGCGGTGACGATGCCGGCCCGATGGCCGCGGGCGCCGTGCTGGGCGCCACCGCCGGTTACTTCCTGTGCCGTGAGAAGCCGGCCGCGCCGCCGGCCCCCGCGCCGGCCCCGGCTGCCGCTCCCGCCCCGGCGCCGAAGCCGGTTGCCGTTGCACCCAAGGACTCCGATGGTGACGGCGTCATCGACCCCAATGACAAGTGCCCGGGTACCCCGGCCGGCGTCAAGGTCAACGCGGAAGGCTGCCCGGAAGTCGGTTCGACCCTCATGTCCCTGCAGGGCGTGAACTTCGACTTCGACAGCGCCAAGCTGAAGGCCGAGTCGACCACCATCCTCGACCAGGCGGTGGACGTGCTGAACCAGCAGGCCGCCGTGTCGGTGCGCGTCGAAGGTCACACCGACAGCCGTGGTTCCGATACCTACAACCAGGCGCTGTCCGAGAAGCGCGCCAAGTCGGTGATGGACTACCTGGTCGGCAAGGGCATCAGCGCCGCGCGTCTGACCTCGGCGGGCTTTGGTGAGTCGAAGCCGGTGGCGCCGAACGATTCGGCGGCCAACATGGCCCAGAACCGTCGCGTCGACCTGGTCGTGACCAACAACTGAGTCCAGCGCTCAGGTGACGAAAAGGCCCGGCTCTGCCGGGCCTTTTTGTTTTCAGGGAAGAATTTTTTCGAAAGCGGCGGCGTCGCCGCGACCGTGCAACAGCACGCGCTTGAATGGCTGCGGATCCTTGATGTGCACCAGCGCGCCGTCACGCGGAAAATGCAGGTCTTTCAGGCGCGACAGCCAGAAGCGCAATCCAGCGGCGCGCAGCGCCGGCATCCACGCCGACTTTTCCTCGGCCAGTAGCGGCCGCACCTCGTCATAGGCGCCCAGCAGCGCCGCCGCCAGGTCGCTTTGCAGCGCCAGTTTGTGGTCATCGAAGCACCAGTCGGCGACGGCTACCGCGAGGTCGTAAACGAAGGCGCCGCTGTGGGCGTAATAGAAGTCGATGAGGCCGGTCAGGCGCTCGGCCTCGAACAGGGCGTTGTCACGGAACAGGTCGGCATGGATGACGCCGGCCGGCAGGCCGGCGAAACGGTCCGCGCGGAACTCGTGCTCGGATTCCCATAGCAGCGCGCGATCGGATTCGTCGAGGCAGGGCGCGACCTGCCGCGCGGTGGCCGCGCGCCACGCGGGGCCACGATCGTTGTCCCGCCGCGGCGCGAAATCGAGCGTCGCGAGATGCATGCGCGCCATGGCGGCGCCGATGGCGCGGCAGTGGGCAATCCCGGGATGGGCAATGCTCGCGCCGGGCAGGCGCATGACCAGCGCCGCGGGCCGGCCTTTCAGTTCACGCAGGTAGCGGCCGGCGCGATCGGCCAACGGGTGGGCGCTCGGCACCCCGTGTTCGGCAAGATGCGCCATCAGCGCCAGGAAGAACGGCAGTTCGGCGGCCGGCGTGAATTCGAACAGGGTCAGCACATAGGCGCCGGCCGTGGTCGAGACGAAATAATTGGTGTTTTCGATGCCGGCGGTGATGCCACTGTAGTCGCGTAGCGTGCCGACCTCGTAGTCGGCCAGAAAGGCTTCGAGTTCGTCGCGCTCGATGACGGTGTAGACGGACATGCCGCGACCGGGGCTAAGTCCGCGCACTCGCCGGCGCGCGGACGTGAGGGGTCAGATGCGCCGGCTTACCAGCTCAGGATCACCCACTGCGGCGCACGCGGTTCGGCGCCGCGCCCATTGATCTTCGATTCCATCAAGCCATCGCCATCGCGATCGACGAAGTAATAGGGCGGGCCGACGAAGGGCATGACCTTGACCATGTAGAGACGGCCGTTGAGTCGATATTCTTCGACCTTGGCGTCCTTGCGCTGCACGATGGTGACTTCGGGCTCGGGGCCGCTCGCGCTGGACGCCGGATCGTCGTCCTGGTCGGGCACCGGCACGGTGGCCGCGGGCGGCGGTGGCGGCACTTCGCCGAATTTTGCGTTGTCGTCGGCAGCCACGCACACGAGCGGCGCGGCAAGACTGCTGACAAGAAGGGCGACTAGAGTTGCTCTCATGGGGTACTCGCAGGCATTGCCTTGGCGCTTGATTGCCCGCGTAGAATACCATCGAATCCCGCACGGAATCACGGCAGCCATTGCCGTGCGGTGACACGGTTCCGCTCGAGGCACACACTTCATGTCCCAGTTGCTCGTCCTGGTCGACGGCTCGTCGTACCTGTATCGCGCTTTTCACGCCTTGCCCGCCTTGAACAATTCCAAGGGCGAGCCCACCGGCGCGATGCATGGCGTGATCGCGATGCTGCGGCGCTTGCGCAACACCTATCCGACCGAACACTTCGCGGTGGTATTCGACCCGCGCGGGCCGACCCACCGTGACGAGTGGTTTCCTGATTACAAGGCGCATCGACCGTCCATGCCCGACGATCTCGCCGCCCAGATCGAACCGCTGCACGACATGATCAGGGCCATGGGCATGCCCCTGCTGCAGCTGCCGGGCGTGGAAGCGGACGATGTCATCGGCTCGCTCGCGGAACAGGCACGCGTGGCCGGCATGCAAGTGCTGATCTCGACGGGCGACAAGGATCTCGCGCAACTGGTCGACGAGCAGGTCACGCTCATCAACACCATGGACAACACCACGCTCGACCCGGCCGGCGTGCTGGCCAAGTTCGGCGTGCCGCCCGAGCGCATCATCGACTACCTGACGCTGGTCGGCGACAGCGTCGACAACGTTCCCGGCGTGCCGATGGTCGGCCCCAAGACCGCCTGCAAATGGCTGAACACCTACGGTTCGCTCGACGGCGTGATCGCGCACGCCGCCGACATCGGCGGCAAGGTCGGCGACAACCTGCGCGCGGCTCTCGCGCAGATCCCCCTGTCGCGGCGCCTGGTGACGGTGATGCGCGACATCGACACCGGCATCCACCCGCAACAACTCAAGCTGGCCGCACCGGACGACACGCGCCTCACCGAGCTGTTCCAGCGCTACGAATTCAACAGCTGGTTGAAGGACCTGCGCGGGCGTCAGCTCGAGGAGGCGAGCGCCGAGGCGCCACCACCACCGCCGCCGCAAACCACCGCCGAGTACGAAACCGTGCTCGACATGGCGCGCTTCGACGAGTGGCTGGCCGAGCTGGCCGCCTCGGAGCTGTTCGCCTTCGATACCGAGACCACCAGCCTCGATTACATGCAGGCGCGCCTGGTCGGCGTGTCGTTCAGTCATACCGCCGGCCGCGCCGCCTACGTGCCGCTCGCGCATGACTATGTCGGAGTGCCGCCGCAGCTCGACCTCGATACCGTGCTGGCCAAGCTCAAGCCGCTGCTGGAAGCCGAAACGCCGCGCAAGGTCGGCCATAACCTCAAGTACGACCGCAACGTGCTGCTCAATCATGGCATCGACCTGCGCGGCATCGCCTACGACACCATGCTCGAGTCCTACGTGTTCAACAGCACCGCCGGTCGCCACGACTTCGACTCGGTGGCGTTGAAGTATCTCGGTCACCACACGATTCATTACGAGGACGTGGCCGGCAAGGGCGCCAAGCAAATCGGCTTCGAGCAGGTGGCGCTGGAACAGGCCGGACCTTACGCGGCGGAAGATGCCGAGGTATGCCTGCGTCTCCACCAGCACCTGTACCCGCGCATCGAGGGTGAAGCGAGCCTCGAGCGCGTGCTGATGGAAATCGAAATGCCGCTCTTGCCGGTGCTGGCGGCGATGGAGCGGCGCGGCGTCTTGATCGACGGCGATTTGCTGCGCGAGCAGAGCGCGGAACTCGATGAACGCATGCGCGAAATCGAAGCGCGCGCGCACAACGAAGCCGGAGAAGTGTTCAACATCGGTTCGCCCAAGCAGATCCAGGCCATCCTGTTCGACAAGCTCAAGCTGCCGGTCTTGTCCAAGACGCCGACCGGGCAGCCGTCGACCGCCGAATCGGCGCTCGAAGAGCTGGCCGCCGAGCACGCGCTGCCCAAGCTCATCCTCGACCACCGTTCGCTGTCGAAGCTGAAGTCCACCTACACCGACAAGTTGCCCGAGCAGCTCAATGCCGTGACCGGTCGCGTGCACACCAGTTATCACCAGGCCGTGGCCGCGACCGGACGCCTGTCATCGACCGATCCGAATCTGCAGAACATTCCCATTCGCAGCCACGAGGGGCGGCGCATCCGCCAGGCCTTCATCGCGCCGCCGGGGCGGTTGCTGATTGCCGCCGACTATTCGCAGATCGAGCTGCGCATCATGGCCCACCTGTCCGGCGACGCCGGCTTGACCGCCGCGTTCGCCAGTGGCCAGGACGTGCACCGCGCGACCGCCGCCGAGGTGTTCGGCGCCACCCTCACGACGGTCAGCGATGAGCAACGCCGCGCCGCCAAGGCCATCAACTTCGGTCTCATCTACGGCATGTCGGCGTTCGGCCTCGCCCGCCAGCTCGGCATCGACAGGGGCGCCGCCCAGGCTTACATCGACCGCTATTTCGAGCGCTATCCCGAGGTCCGGGCCTACATGGACAGGATCCGCGCCCTGGCCCACGAGCAGGGTTACGTCGAAACGGTATTTGGTCGGCGCCTGTACCTGCCCGAGATCAACACCCGTAACGTGCAACGTCGCCAGTACGCCGAGCGCACCGCCATCAACGCGCCCATGCAGGGCACCGCCGCCGACATCATCAAGCGCGCCATGATCGCGGTCGCGGCCTGGCTTGAACGTGACGCGGTGCCGGCCGACCTCATCATGCAGGTGCACGACGAACTGGTGCTGGAAGTCGACGTCGCGGCAGCCGACACGGTGGCCGCGCGCCTGGCCGAGATCATGACCGGCGCCGCCGAGCTGGCGGTACCGCTGGTGGTCGACGTCGGTCGCGGGCAGAATTGGGACGAGGCGCACTGAGCACGGGGCGCGGCACTGGACGATCTTCGAAAGTCCTTGTGCTAACATTTCCCGAGCGCTTGAAAACAAAGCCGCCCAAGTAAAAAACAGCAAACCTAAGCCCCGCTCTGTCACGACGCCGCCCCTGTCCCATGTTGCTGATCCCGGCCATCGATATCAAAGACGGTAAATGCGTCCGCCTTCGGCAGGGCGACATGAACCGCGACACGGTTTACTCCGACGATCCGCTGGCGATCGCCAGGCGGTGGGTCGCGGCAGGCGCGAGACGCCTGCACATCGTCGACTTGAACGGTGCCACCGACGGCAAACCGGTCAACCACGAAATCATCCATGCCATCGCCGAACACTGCCCGGATGTGCCCATCCAGGTCGGCGGAGGCATCCGCGACGAGGACACCATCCAGCGCTACCTGGATGCCGGCGTCAGCTACGTCATCCTCGGCACCAAGGCCGTCACCGCGCCGCACTTCGTGTCCGACATGTGCCTGGAATTTCCCGGCCACATCATCGTCGGCTTGGACGTACGCGACGGCAAGGTGGCCATCGACGGCTGGTCCAAGCTGTCGCGCCACGATGCCATCGACCTCGCCCTGCATTTCCAGTCCGACGGCGTCGAGGCCATCGTCTTCACCGACATCGGCCGCGACGGCATGATGAGCGGCCTGAACATGGACGCCACCGTGGCTTTCGCCCGTGCCCTGACCATCCCGGTCATCGCCTCGGGCGGCGTGACCAATCTCGACGACATCCGCGCCCTGTGCGCGGTGGCCCACGAGGGTATCGAAGGCGCGATCACCGGTCGCGCGATCTACGAAGGGTCCCTGGATTTCTCCGCCGCACAAGCGCTCGCCGACGAGCTGTGTGGCGGCAAGACCGGCTGATGGGCCTCGCCAAGCGGGTGATCCCGTGTCTGGATGTCGATGCCGGACGCGTGGTGAAGGGCGTCCGCTTCGTCGATATCCGCGATGCCGGCGACCCGGTGGAAATCGCGCGTCGCTACGACCGCGAAGGCGCCGACGAAATCACCTTTCTCGACATCACCGCCTCCAGCGACGCGCGCGAGACCATCGTGCACGTGGTCGAGGCGGTCGCCGCCCAGGTCTTCATCCCGCTCACCGTCGGTGGCGGGGTACGCACTGTCGCCGACGTGCGCCGCCTGCTGAAGGCGGGCGCCGACAAGGTCGGCATCAATACCGCGGCGGTCAACAACCCGGCTTTCGTCGCCGAGGCCTCCGCCAAGTTCGGCGCGCAATGCATCGTGGTCGCCATCGATGCGCGCCGCGTCGGCGACGACCCCTTGCGCTGGGAAGTATTCACCCATGGCGGCCGCAAGCCTACCGGTCTCGATGCCGTGGCCTGGGCGGTACGCATGGCCGAGGCCGGCGCCGGCGAGATCCTCCTGACCAGCATGGACCGCGACGGTACCCGCGACGGCTACGACGTCGAACTGACGCGCGCGGTGGCCGACGCCGTGCCGATCCCGGTGATTGCCTCGGGCGGCGTCGGCGGACTCGACCACCTGGTCGACGGCATCCGCCAGGGCCATGCCGACGCGGTACTGGCAGCCAGCATCTTCCATTTCGGCGAACACACCGTGGGCGCCGCCAAGGCGCGGCTCGCGGCGGCCGGCATCGAGGTTCGGCGGTGAGCTGGCAGGATGCCGTCAAGTGGGACAAGGACGGCTTGGTGGCGGCAATCGCCCAGGACGCCGACAGCGGGCGCGTGCTGATGGTCGCGTGGATGAACCGAAATGCCCTGGAAGCGAGCTTACAGGAAGGACGCGCGGTCTACTGGTCGCGCTCGCGCGGCCGGCTGTGGCGCAAGGGCGAGGAATCAGGCCATGTGCAGCTGATACGCGAGCTGCGTCTCGACTGTGACGGCGACGCCGTCCTGATGCGCGTGGAACAGCTTGGGGGAATCGCCTGTCACACCGGACGGGAGTCGTGTTTTTACCGCGTGTTCAACGACGGCGAATGGCGCGAAACCGACGCCGTGCTGCGCGACCCGGCGCGGATTTACGGCACGACGGACGAGGAGAAGAGCGGTGAGTGATGTTCTCGAACGACTGGCGCAAGTCATAGACGAGCGTCGCGGCGCCGATCCCAAGTCCTCCTACGTGGCCGGGCTGTTCGACGCCGGCCTCGACAAGATCCTGAAGAAAGTCGGGGAAGAAGCGGCCGAGACCATCATCGCCGGCAAGGGCGGTGATGCGGCGCAAATCGTATACGAGACTGCTGATTTATGGTTTCATTCGGTGGTTCTGCTCAAATTCAAAGGCATCGAACCGTCGGCTGTATTGGCTGAGCTCGAACGCAGATTCGGGCGCTCGGGCGTCACTGAGAAAGCGGAGCGCGCGGCGAAGTAGGCCCGCATCCCGTCACACACGCTCAACAGGAGAAAATCATGGGCTTTTCTATTCAACATCTGATCGTGGTGCTGATCATCGTCATCCTGTTGTTCGGGACCAAGAAGATCAAGAACGTCGGCGCCGACGTGGGCGGCTGGATCCGCGATTTCAAGAAAGCGATGCGCGAGGATACCGCGGAAGAAACCGCGGCCAAGCCCGACAACGGCAAGGTCATCGAAGGCGAAGCCCGCACCGAACACGAGCGCGTCTGACGCCCACCCATGTTCGACGTCGGTTTCTGGGAACTCGCGCTGATCTTCGTCGTGGCGCTGGTGGTGGTCGGCCCGGAGCGCATGCCCGGCCTCATCCGCACCACCGGCCAATGGCTGGGACGCATGCAGCGCGTGGCGCGTGAGCTGCGCTCGGAGTTCGAGCGCGAAGCGCACACCCAGGAGTTCAAGGCCTTGAACCGCGAGTTCCTGGAAGAAGACCGGCGCCTGAAGGAACTGGCGCGCAACCCGCTGGGCGCGCCCACCTCGCGCGAGGCGGCGCTGGAGCAGGCCGCGGCGGCCGAGCCGGCGCCCCTTGCCGAAGCGGCCGCTGGTGAACCCGCCGACGCAGTTGCCGTGGCCACGACTCCCGCCGCCCCCGCGAGCAAGGCCGGCGATCCGGCCTGAACCGCCACCCACGCACGCGCGCGCGCATCGCGACTTCGGCCATGTCAGACTCCAAAGACCTGCAAGCTTCGTCCGCTTCCGCGTCGTCGTCGGAAGGCAAGCCGGAAGGCGGCGAACAGACTTTCATATCGCATCTGATCGAACTGCGCTCGCGGCTTCTGCGCGCGATTGCCTGTGTGGGCGTGGTGCTGCTCTGCATGCTGCCGTTCCAGAACCAAATCTATTCATGGCTGGCCGCGCCGCTGCTGGCCAAGATGCCCGGTGGCACCAGCATGATCGCGACCGAGGTCGCGTCGTCGTTCTATGCGCCGTTCGTGCTGACCGCCTTCGCCGCGCTGTTCGTTTCGATTCCCTTCGTGTTCTACCAGGCGTGGGCTTTTGTCGCGCCCGGGCTGTACCTCAATGAACGGCGCCTGGCGCTGCCGCTGCTGATCTCCAGCACCGCGCTGTTCTACATCGGCGTGGCGTTTTGCTACTACGTGGTGTTTCCGCTCGCTTTCGGCTTCTTCACCACCACCGCGCCGGAAGGCGTGACGGTGATGACCGACATCAGCAAGTATCTCGACTTCGTGATCAAGATGTTCCTTGCCTTCGGCTTTGCCTTCGAAGTGCCGGTGGCGACCTTCCTGGTGGTGCGCACCGGCATGATCAGCGCGGCGGACCTGGCCGAGAAGCGTCGCTACGTGATCGTGGCGGCTTTCACCGCCGGCGCCATCCTGACGCCGCCCGACGTGTTCTCGCAGTGCATGCTGTCGATTCCGATCTGGATGCTTTACGAGGTCGGATTGCTGTTCGCGCGCTACGTCGTCAAGTCCGAAGAAGAACCGAACGAAGACGATGGCGGCACCGACATGGAGCCGGCCTCAACGGCGGAAAAACCATAGCGCGAGGCTCGCCAGCGCGCTGATCGCGAGGCAGCTCACCCATGGGAAATAGAAGCGCGAGTGCTCGCGCTCGATGACGATATCGCCCGGCAGACGCCCGAGCGGCAGCTTGGACAGCCACGGCCAGGCCAGGCCCACCACCACCAGCAGCAAACCGACAGCGATGAGCCAGCGGCCCATGACGGCCCTAGACCAGCGTGTCGACGCCGTGGTCGGTGCCGATCAGCAGGACGTCCGCCGGCCGGCGCGCGAACAGGCCATTGGTCACCACGCCCGGAATGTGATTGATGGCTTCCTCGAGGGTCACCGGGTTGTCGATGGCGAGGTTGTGCACGTCGAGGATGAGGTTGCCGTTGTCGGTGGTGAAGCCGGCGCGCCACTCCGGTGCGCCACCGAGCTTGACCAGCTCGCGCGCGACGAAGCTGCGCGCCATGGGGATGACCTCGACCGGCAGCGGAAAGGCGCCGAGCCGTGCGACCAGCTTGGAATCGTCCATGATGCACACGAACTTGAGGCTGGCCTGGGCGACGATTTTCTCGCGCGTCAGCGCGCCGCCGCCGCCCTTGATGAGGTGCCGATGGCGATTGGCCTCGTCGGCGCCGTCGACATAGACCGGGATGTCGCTGACCGCGTTGAGCTCCAACACCTGGATGCCATGGCCGCGCAGACGTGCCGCGCTGGCTTCGGAACTCGCCACCGCGCCATTGATGCGTGCCTTGCGCGTGGCCAGCGCGTCGATGAAATAGTTGGCGGTGCTGCCGGTGCCGACGCCGACGATGTCGTCGTCCATCACGTAGGCCAGCGCCGCTTCCGCGGCCGCGCGTTTCTTGTCGTCCTGCCCCGCCATGGCGTCTCAACTCCGCATAAGAATCGGTTTTGGAAGGCGCAAATGTTATCTTAAGCCCATGCTCGATAACTACGTGAAGATGATCCTGCGCGCGCCGGTGTACGACGTTGCGCGCGAAACGCCGCTGGACGAGGCGCCCGCCATTTCGCGGCGTCTCGGCAACCGCGTGCTCCTGAAACGCGAAGACATGCAGCCGGTGTTCTCGTACAAGATCCGCGGCGCCTACAATCTCATGGCCTCGCTGTCGGCCGATGAACTCGGCCGTGGGGTCATCACCGCCTCGGCCGGCAACCATGCGCAGGGCGTGGCGCTGGCGGCGCGAGTGCTGGGTACGCGCGCCACCATCGTCATGCCCAAGACCACGCCGGAGATCAAGATTGAATCGGTGCGGCGTCTCGGCGCCGACATCGTCCTGCACGGCAACACCTACGACGAGGCGAGCGAACACGCGCACAAGCTCGCCGACACGCGCGAACAGACCTACATTCCGCCCTTCGACCATCCGCTCGTGATCGCCGGCCAGGGCACGGTGGCAATGGAGATCCTGCGCCAGCACCAGCGTGGGCTGGGCGCGATCTTCGTGCCGGTCGGCGGCGGCGGCCTGATTGCGGGCGTGGCCGCCTACGTCAAGGCACTGGCCCCGGAGATCCTGGTCATCGGCGTCGAGGCCGACGAAGCGGCCTGCATGAAAGCGGCGCTGGACGCCGGCGAGCGCGTGATGCTGGAACGCATCGGCATCTTCGCCGACGGCGCCGCCGTGCGCCAGGCGGGTGTCGAGACCTTCCGCATCGCGCGTGAACTGGTCGATGAAGTGCTGACGGTGTCCATCGACGAGATCTGCGCGGCGGTCAAGGACATCTTCGAAGACACGCGCGCCATCGCCGAACCGGCCGGCGCGCTGGCGCTGGCGGGCTTGAAGCAATACGTCAAACGCGAAGGCACGCGCCAAGCCAACCTGGTCGCGATCTTGAGCGGCGCCAATGTCAACTTCGATCGCCTGCGGCATATCGCCGAGCTTGCCGAACTCGGCGAACGGCGCGAGGTGCTGATCGGCGCCACCATCCCCGAACGACCCGGCAGTTTTCGCGAGTTCTGCCACGCGCTGGGTCCGCGCCTCATCACCGAGTTCAACTACCGTTACAGCGACGACGCCGAGGCCACGGTATTCGCCGGCGTGCAGGTCAAGGACCGCGACAGCGAGCGCCATGCGCTGATTGCCAACCTGCGCGACAAGGGCTACGCGCCCATCGACATGACCGACGACGACGTGGCCAAGATGCATGTGCGCTTCATGGTTGGCGGTCATGGCAGCGGCGTGAAGAACGAGCGTCTGCTGCGTTTCGAATTCCCCGAGCGGCCCGGTGCGCTGCTGCGTTTCCTCACGCACATCGGCCAGCGCTGGAACATCAGCCTGTTCCATTACCGCAATCACGGCGCCGCCTACGGCCGCGTGCTGATGGGCATCCAGGTGCCGGCCGCCGATTACGCGGCGTTCGAAGCCATCATCCGCGAACTGGACATGCGTTTCGAGGACGAGACCGACAATCCCGCCTACCGGCTGTTCCTGAAATGAGCGAGGCGCTGCGCGAGGCCCTGTGCGCGGCGAGTCAGACTCTCGAACGGCTGGGCCTGAACTGCGGCACGGCCGGTAATGTCAGCGTGCGGGTGGACGAGGGATTCATCGTCACGCCGAGCGGCGTCAAGCCCGGCGCGCTGACGCCGGCGGCGATGGTCGCCATGGACCTCGACGGCACGCTCCACGACCCTGCGCAACAGCCGTCCAGCGAATGGCGTTTCCACCGCGATATCTATGCCGCGCGCGCCGACGCCCATGCCGTGGTGCATGTCCATTCGCCCTACGCCACCGCGCTGGCCTGCCAGCGCCGCGACATTCCGGCCTTCCACTACATGATTGCCAAGGCCGGCGGTGATTCCATCCGCTGTTCGGGCTACGCCACTTTCGGCACCCAGGCCTTGTCCGACGCGGCGCTGGTCGCGCTCGCCGGGCGCCGCGCCTGCCTGTTGGCCAACCATGGCATGATCGCGCTCGGCGCCTCGCTCGAGCGCGCCCTGGACATGACCCGCGAAGTCGAAGAACTGGCCAGGCAATACCTGTTGGCCTCGAGCGCGGGCGTGCCGATATTGTTGAGCGCCGCCGAGATGAGCGACGCCCTGCAACGATTCAAGACCTACGGAGCCCGCGATGGCCAAGAGCAAGCAAGCCCCAGCGGCGGTTGAGGAATTCCGTCAGCGCCCGCTGTTCCATCTCGCCTTCCGCGTCAACGACCTGGAAGCGACGCGCAATTTCTACGTCGACGTGCTGGGTTGCCGGGTCGGGCGCAGCAGCGACACCTGGATCGATTTCGATTTCTTCGGTTACCAGATCTCCGCCCATTGCCTCGGCAAGGGCGTGCCATCGCCGACCAACGAAGTCGATGGCCACGACATCCCGATCCCGCACTTCGGGCTCATCATGAGCTGGGAAGACTGGCACCGCGCGGTCGATCACATGAACTACATCGGCGTCAGCTTCCGCGTCGCGCCGCATATCCGTTTCAAGGACCAGCCCGGCGAACAGGCGACCTTCTTTCTCGAAGATCCGTCGGGCAACTGCCTCGAGTTCAAGGCCTTCAAGAGCATCGAGGACGTGTTCGCGACCACGCGTTGATGACCTGTAGGTGCGAATTCATTCGCACACTTGGGCCGCAATGTCAGACTGGAGGAATAAGGCTGCTTTCTGACGGAGGTCTGACATTGGTCCACCCTCGAATGTGCGAATGAATTCGCACCTACAGGGAAAACAATTCCTTCAGCTTCGCGCCCGGATCCTCGGCGCGCATGAACGCTTCACCGACCAGGAAGGCATTGACCGACTGCCCGCGCAGCCTGGCGATGTCTTCGATGGTATTGATGCCGGATTCCGTCACCACCAGGCGATCGTCAGGGATGTCCTTCAGCAGGCCGATGGTGGTGTCGATGTCGGTGACGAAGCGCTTCAGGTCGCGGTTGTTGATGCCTATCATCGGCGTGCGCAGCCGCAGCGCGCGTTCGAGCTCGGTGCGATCATGGACTTCGGTCAGGACGTCGAGACCAAAGTCCTGGGCGGTGCGCGCGAGTTCGTCCATCTGCCCGTCCTCGAGACAGGCGACGATGAGCAGGATGCAATCGGCGCCGAGCGCGCGCGCTTCGGCTACCTGGTAGGGGTCGATCATGAAGTCCTTGCGGATGACCGGCAGTGTGCAGGCCGCGCGCGCCGCTTGCAGGTCGGCATCCTTGCCCTGGAAGAAACGTTCGTCGGTCAACACCGACAGGCAGGCCGCGCCACCGCGTTCGTAGCTCGCCGCGATGGCGGCCGGGTCGAAGTGCTCGCGTATCACGCCCTTGCTCGGCGAGGCCTTCTTGCATTCGGCAATCACGGCCGGCAAGCCCGCGTCCACCTTGCGCATCAGCGCATTGAAAAAACCGCGCGTCGGTCCCGCCGCGCGCGCCGCCGCCTCGACCTCGGCCAGTGCGCGCCGGGCCTTGCGCGCCGCCACCTCGGTGCGCTTGTGGGCCACGATTTCAGTCAGGATGTCACTCATGGGCGGCGTGCTCGTTCAGTGCTTGGGAAAGGAATTGGTGTGGGCGATGAAGCGCGCGAACGCATCGCGCGCCGCGCCGCTGGCCAGCACCTCGCGCGCCCGCGCCAAGCCGCCGGCCAAGTCGGCGGCGAGATCGGCCAGGTAAATGGCGGCGCCGGCATTGAGCGCGACGATATCGCGCGCCGGGCCGGCCTGGTTGTCGTAGACCGCGCGGATGTGGGCGAGGCTCTCGGTCGGGTTCCGGGCGGCGAGGCTCGCCAGCGGCTGAAAGGGGATGCCGAGTTCGCGCGGATCGATGACGAAGCTCGTCACCACGCCGTCGCGCAGTTCGGCCGCGTGGGTCAGCGCGCCGATGCTGATCTCGTCCATGCCGTCCTCGGCGCATACCACCATCGCGCGCGCCACGCCCAGGCGTCTGAGCACCTCGGCGGCGCGCGTCACCCACGAAACGTCATACACGCCCATCAACTGCACCGAGGCATTGGCCGGGTTGGTCAAGGGCCCGAGCACGTTGAACAGGGTACGGGTGCCGAGTTCGCGGCGCGGCACGGCGGCATGGCGCGTGGCGCCGTGATGGGCGGGCGCGAACATGAAGCCGACGCCGACCTTGCGCACGCAGTCGGCGACTTCGGCGGGCGACAAGTCGATGCGCGCGCCGGCCGCTTCCAGCACGTCGGCGCTGCCGCTGGCGCCGGAAGCGGCGCGGTTGCCGTGCTTGGCGATATGGCCGCCGGCGGCGGCCGTCACGAACGCGGCGGCGGTCGAGATGTTGAAGGTGCCGATGCCGTCGCCGCCGGTGCCGCAGGTGTCTATCAGCGGCGCGATGCCGACCTCGACATGCTGCGCGAGTTCGCGCATGACGCTGGCGGCGGCGGCGATCTCGTCGATGGTTTCGCCCTTCATGCGCAGCGCGACGAGCAGGCCCGAGATCTGCGCCGGCGTGGTGTCGCCGCTCATGATGCTGCGCATCACGCTCTGCATGTCTTCGAAGCTCAAGTCGTGGCGGTCGACGACGCGACGGATGGCGGCCTGGATATCCATGATGACCTCAGGCCTGCGCGCGGCCGAGCGCGAAGAAGTTTGCCAACAGCTGGTGACCGTGGTCCGTCAGGATGGACTCGGGATGGAACTGCACGCCGTGCACCGGCAGGGTCTTGTGCATGAGCCCCATGATCTCGTCGAAGCCGCCGTGCTCGTCCTCGGTCCAGGCCGTGATCTCCAGGCACTCGGGCAGGCTCCCGCGTTCCGCCACCAGCGAGTGGTAGCGGGTGGCGGTGAAAGGGTTCTCGAGATCGCGGAACACGCTGGTGCCGTGGTGATGGATGAGCGAGGTCTTGCCATGCATGACGCGCTTGGCATGCACTACCCGTCCGCCAAAGGCCTGCGCGATGCTCTGATGGCCGAGGCACACGCCGAGGATCGGGAATTCGCCGCACAACTCGCGCACCACCGCCATCGAGATGCCGGCCTGGTCCGGGCTGCACGGCCCCGGCGAGATGATGATGAACTCGGGAGCCAGCTCGCGGATGTCATCGAGACCGATGGCGTCGTTGCGTTCGACCCGCACTTCCTGCCCCAACTCGCCGCAGTACTGCACGAGGTTGTAGGTGAACGAATCGTAGTTGTCGATCATGAGGACCATTGCGCGGGTATCCCTTAAATCAATCCGCCGGTATGCCCAGAAGAGACTTCTCGATACCCGGTAAATGGGCGCTCAGCGCGCGAGTGGCGGCCGCCCGCCAGTGACGGCGCGGGGCAATACCGGCGCCGGGCCGGCATTTTCGCCCAGAACGGGCCAACAATGAACCTCGGGCGCGCAGGCCTTGATGGCGCCGCGCTCGGCGTGCGGCCGGGGCAGGGGCTGGGGACGATGGATGCAGGGCGACGGCGCCAAGCGCCGCCGCCGCGAGTCGCAGCTCAAGACTTGCGCGCGCTCCTCACGCGACGCGGAACACCACCACCGCGTCGCCGAGTTCGGCAGCCTGCTCGCGCAAGGCCTCGGCGGCGGCCGCCGCCTGTTCGACCAGCGATGCATTCTGTTGCGTGCTGTGGTCCATCTGCGTGACGGCCTTGTTGATCTGTTCTAGGCCGATGGCCTGCTCGTTGGACGCGGTGGTGATGTCGCCGAGCAAGGTCGACACCGACTGCACCGCCGACACCACCTCGCGCATGGTGTGACCGGCGCTCTCGACCAGCGTATTGCCGCTCGCGACGTTCTCCACCGACACGTCGATCAGGCGCTTGATGTCCTTCGCGGCGGCGGCGCTGCGCTGGGCAAGCGCGCGCACCTCGGCCGCCACCACCGCGAAGCCGCGCCCTTCAGTGCCGGCGCGGGCCGCTTCGACCGCCGCATTCAGCGCCAGCAGGTTGGTTTGATGGGCGATGGTGTCGATGAGGCCGACGATGTCGGTGATGTGCGCCGAACCGCTGGCGATGTGATGCATGGTCTCCACCACCTGTTCGACCACCGCGCCGCCGCGGTGCGCAACGTCGTTGGCCTGGTTGGCGAGCTGCCGCGCGCGTTCGGCGTTGTCGGCGTTCTGCTTGACGGTCGCCGCCAGCTCCTCCATCGCGGCGGCGGTCTCCTGGAGACTGGAGGCCTCGGCCTGGGTGCGGCGCGACAGGTCGAGATTGCCGTCGGCGATTTCCGACGAGGCGGTGCCGATGGTCTGGCTGGCCAGGTGAATGCGGCCGACGATTTCCGCCAGCCGCGCGGCGGTGGTGTTGGCGTCGTGCTTCAGTTCATCGAAGGTGCCTTCGTAGTGGGCGCTGATGCGCGCCGTGAGATCGCCCGCCGCCAGTGCGTGCAGCACGCCCGCGATATCGCCGAGCCCTTGTTCGGACACGCTCATGAGGCGGTTCAGCGCGGCGATGATGTCGCGGAACTCGTACTCGTAGGCGCCTTCATCGGCACGCGCCGAGAAATCGCCGTGCGCGGCGGCGGCCGCCAGTGCGGCGATCTGCTGCACGATGGCGTGCAACTGCTCGACGGTGTGGTGGGTGTCGTCCTTGAGGCGGCCGAACAGGCCGTGGTATTCGCCGTCGATGCGCGCCGACAGGTCGCCGTGGGCGAGCGCGGCGAGCACCCGTGCGACATCCGACAGGCCGCTCTCGGCGACTTCCATGAGACGGTTCTGAGTCAGCACGATGTCGCGGAAGGCGTGATGGAACCGCGCGGCGTCGCCGCGCTGGCTGAAGTCGCCGGCGGCGGCGGCGCTGGCGAGATGGGCGATTTCGCTCTGCACGGCCACGAGGTTGGTTTTGACTTCCGCCATCGCGGTGCTGATGCGCGCCTGCTCGCCCGGCAGCGCGTCCATGTCGGGACCGAAATCGCCGAGCGCGTAGGCGGCAATGGTTTCGGCCATGCGTTCCTGCACGCGCACGTGGCCGCCGACCACTGCGTTGAGGCGCGCCACCATGTCGGCATAGCCGCCCTCGAAGCCGCGCGCATCGACGCAATGGCTGATTTCGCCGGCGGCGTGACGGCGGGTCATGTCGTCCTGCGCGGCGATGAAGGCGCGCAGGCGTTCGAGCATGTGCAGCATGGCGTCGGCGACGCTGTGTTCGCAGCCGGCGCGCACCTCGAGCGCGACATCGAAATCACCGGCGGCGATGCGCTGCGCGACCTCGGCGATGTCGCGCGGTTCGCCGCCGAGCTGCTTGAGCAGCGAGCGGGTGATGAGACCGGCCAGCACCGCGCCGCCCAGCAGGGCGATGAGCACGATGGCGAACATCCAGCGCTGGCCGCTGCGGCTGGCAGCCTTGGCGGCCGCGCCGGCGTCATCCATGGCACGCCCTTGCAGGGCGACGAAATCCGCGACCTTGGCGAGCGTGACGTCGAGGGTCGGCAGCGCCACGTCGGTCATGGTGCGCGCCGCGGCTTCGCGCTGACCGGCGGCCACTTCGCCCATCGCGCGTTCGAGGCCGTTCACCCACGCGCCGCGCTGCGCCTTGATGTCGGCCAACAGCGCGCGTCCGGCCGGCAGGTAGAGCAAGGGTTCCAGCGCGGCGATGGCCTCGCTCACCGCGCGCTTGTTGGTGTCGATGCGCTGCCGGATCGTGACCAGGCGCGCGGCGTCGTTACTCGCGACAGCCTCCAGCGCCAGTCGCGCGTTGCCGCGCATGGCATTGTTCATGGTGTTGGCGAGTGACGCCTTCACCCAGTCCTTTTCGACGATGGTGGCGAGCTTGTGCTCCATGTCGTTCATGTGTTGGAGCGCGATGCCGCCGACGCCGAGCAGCAGCAACAGCACGAAGCCGAAGGCAAGCGCGAGACGGGCGCGGACGGAGAGTTGGTCGTAGTGCATGCAGGCATTCCTCGTGGAGGTCGCGGTCGCGACTGAAGTTGCCACGAGACCCGCGGCCCATTTCGGCCGGCCGCAGGCAAGACACGATCCCTTGAGTCACCGACCGTCAGCGCGGCCGGGTAGCTTCCAGGACCTGTATCGGTATAACCGAGTGCTGTACTTAGGTATTCGATTGACGGCGATCAACTATTCGTCGATCCGTGGCCAGCCGCGCGCTCATTGCCCGCCAGCGTCGGTCTCGTCGGCGAGTTGCAGCCAGATTTCGTTACGCCGCAAGAACCACGGCGTAATCGGCGGGTTGTAGCGCGAGTAGATTGGCACGCCCACCCATGCCAGGCCTTCGCGCTTCAAGGCGGTCTGCAATTGGGCGAGGTGGGTGTCGTAGTTGGCCGCTGACCAGCGGCCGGTATAGCGGATCACGGCCACGCGTTGTGGCGGCTCCTGGCGCAGCGCGATGCGCGGGTCGAGCGGTAGCGGCGCGTTGTCGAGCGTCACACCGCGCGGCAGCACGAACTGCACGCGGTAGCCGCCCGCCGCGCTGGTTTGCGTGACGGGCGCGGTCATGGCCATCTTGGCCGGCGCCGCGGCCTGCGTCACCGGCGCCGTCATGGCGAGCCGACGTTCGCCCTTGTTCTTGCCGAAGATGTAGCCGGCCAGGATGCGAAAGCCACGATTGCCGGTGTCCTCCGCCGAGCCGCTCAGCACCACCTCGGCCACCACGTAGGATGGGTAGTGGCGCACCTCGATGGCACCGATGCGCCTGGCCACCTCGTAGACCGGCTCTTCTATGGCGTGGCTCGGCGCCGCCGCCATCGACAACGTGGCGACGAGAAATACCAAGCGCGAGATGCTGCGCATCATGCCGGGGCGCTCCGCGATGAATGCAGGGAAATCGTCATCCGGCTTATACGCAACGAGCAGCGCGCGGGATCACTCGCGACAGGTCCGCGTGCCGCCGCGCTCGGCGCGGGCGACACGCGGGCCTGCGCTATCAGGCCGCCGCCTCGCTGCGCTCCGGCTCCATGACGAAGCCTTCATAGCCTTTGTCGGCCGCTTCCTTGATGCGTGCGTAATAGGCCGGGCCGCCGAGGTGCACGGCGAACTGGCGATGCTTGCCGGGAATGTTGGCGCCCACGTACCAGGACTCGGTTTGCGGGTAGAGCGACATGTTGGCGACTTCCGCCACTTCGCGGCTCCAGCCGACGTCCACGCCCGGCGCCGGCTCGATGGCGCCGATGCCGTGCTTGCGCATGTTGAGGATGCAGTCGCGGATCCAGTCGGTCTGGCGCTCGGCGCCGAGCGGCATGTTGTACAGCACGCACGGCGACTCCGGGCCGTGGATCATGAACAGGTTGGGCATGCGCGGGATGGTCAGGCCCAGCCACGAATTGAAGCGCTCCTTCCAGCACTCGGCGAGTGACACTCCGCCGCGGCCACGCGGATTGATCTTCTGCAGCGCGCCGGTGATGGCATCGAAGCCGGTGGCGAACACCAGCATGTCGAGCGGGTGCTCGCCGCTCTGGGTGCGCACGCCCGTGGGCGTGATCTCGACGATGGGGTCTTCGCGCAAATCGACCAGGCTGACGTTGTCACGGTTGAAGGCTTCGTAGTAACCCTCGTCCATGACCTGGCGCTTGGTGGCGATGAGGTAGCTCGGCATGAGCTTGCGCGCCACGTCCGGATCTTTCACGGTCTGGCGAATCTTCTCGCGCACGAACTCCGCCAGCCATTCGTTGGACTGCTTGTCGGTGAGGATGTCGCAGTAGGTCGATACCAGGATCGGCCCCAAGCCACCTTTTTGCCACGCCGCTTCGTAGGTCGCGCGCCGTTGCTCGGGGGTGTGCTCGCAGGCGCGGATGGTGCTCGGCACTTCCGGCGCGCCGATCGGCGTGGACAACATGATCTCGCGGAACTTCGGCCAGTTGGCGCGCGCCTCCGCCACCAGCGCCTGGTCGGTCGCCGTGTTGCCGGCCGGCACCGAGTATTGCGGCGTGCGCTGGAAGACGGTCAGGTGCGCGGCGTCCCGGGCGATCACCGGCGTCGACTGGATGCCGGACGAGCCGGTGCCGATGATGCCGACGCGTTTGCCCGTGAACGATACCGGTTTGTCGTTCGGCCAGCGGCCGGTGTGATAGACCTCGCCGGTGAAGCTGCCGAGGCCCGCGATGTTCGGCACATGGGCGGCCGACAGCGCGCCCACCGCGCACACCAGGAACTGCGCACGCACTTTCTCGCCCGTGCTGGTGTCGATTTCCCAGCGCTGCGCGCCTTCATCGAAGCTCGCGCCGGTCACGCGCGTCGCGAGCTGGATGTCGCGCCGGAGATCCAGCCGGTCGGCGACGAAATTGAGATAGCGCAGCACGGTCGGCTGGTCGGGCTGCTTTTCCGGCCAGTCGAACTCGCGCAGCAGCTGTTCCGAAAACGTGTAGCAGTAGAACGGCCCGCCGGGATAATCGACGCGCGCGCCCGGGTAGCGGTTCCAGTACCAGGTGCCGCCGACGCCGGTCGCTTCGTCGTAGACGCGGACCTTGAGGCCCTGCTCGCGCAGGGTGTGCAGGGCATACATGCCGCCGAAGCCGGCGCCGATGACGATGGCGTCGAGTTCCTGCGGACTCGTGGATGGTGATGCGTTGTTGGCCATGGCGCGGTTCTCCCCAGAAGCGTCGGATGGTTGTGAGCGGTCGAGTCTAAAGCGGATGGAGGGCGGCGACAGCGGTGTCCGGCGCGACCCTCGAAGGATAGTGCTAGCCCCAGTGCGCGCGCAGGAATTCACCGATGCGTGCAATCGCCTGCTTGCCTTCCGGCAACAGCGGATGGAAGGCATGCCAGACGTGGATCATGTCGTCCCAGATCTCGAGCGTGCTGGCGACTCCCGCCGAGCGCGCCGCCTCGTGCAACACCAGCGCGTCGTCGAGCAGCACTTCGTCGCGCCCGACCTGGATCAGCAGCGGCGGCAGGGCGCTCAGATCGGCGCGATTGGGCGAGGCCAGCGCTGATTTCGGGTCGGCGCCGTCGAGATAGGCGCCGGCCATGAGCGTGATGTCGGCGCTGGTGATCATGGGGTCGGCGGCAGCGCGGGTCTGGTAGGAGGCATTGCTGCAGGCCAGATCCGACCACGGTGAGAGGCAGGCCGCGCAACGCGGCAGCGGCAGACCGTGATCGCGCAGCGCGAGCAGGGTCGCGACGGTGAGCCCGCCGCCGGCCGAATCGCCGGCGATCGCGAGGCGCTCGGCCGCGTGGCCCTGCCCGAGCAGCCACTGGTAGGCGGCCCGCGCATCGTCGACCGCGGCCGGAAACGGCGCTTCCGGCGCCAGGCGATAATCGGGCAGCAGCACGCAGGCGCCGGCCGCGCGCGACAGTTCGGCGGCCAGCGCGCGGTGGGTATTGGGCGAACCCATCACGTAACCGCCGCCGTGCAGGTACAGCAGTACGTGGCCGGCGTCGGCGCCCGGCGCGCACAACCATTCGGCGTCGCGGCCGGCGACGGTGCGCTTCTCCACCGCGACGTCGTCGGCGACGCGAAACGCGAGTTTCTCCATCAGCGCGCGACGCTCGGCGATGGACGTCTCCGGCGGCAAGGCCTTGGCGCGCAATAATCCCTTCAGCTTGATGATCTCGGCGCTGGCCATGGTGATGGGCTCCTCGTCAGGGGTGTTCAAGAATCGCTTTGCTGCGGCACCCGCGTGTGAAGTCCAGCACTTCGAGAGCGCCGCGCGCATGGTGCGGTGGACCGGCCGTGCCTCGAACCCCGCTGGCGGGGTCGCGCTGTCGAGCGGCGATCACCGCTCACGCTAGCACGCCGGCTCGCGTCGCGGCTATTGCCCGCCAGGGGATGCCATGCGGGTCTCGCGCGCCGGGGTGCGGGCCGTGTTCGCCAGGATCTCGCGCACCAGGCGCGGCAGCACTTCGCTGGTCTCGATCTTGTTGATCAGCGCCCGGATGCGGCCACTGTCAGCGGCTTCCTGCAGGGCCGGCGTGACGTAGCCCGAGCTCACCACCACCGGCAGCGTCGGCTCGAGTTGCGCAAGTTCACGCGCGAGGTCGAGGCCCGACAGGCCGGGCATGTTGAAATCGGTGACGACCAGGTCGTAGGCGTCGGGCGCGCGTCGGATCTCTTCCAGTGCCGCCAGCGGATCGGTGGCAACGCTGACGCTCACACTGTCGTCGGCGACGAGCTCGCGCACCAGCATCGTCATGGCGGGCTCATCGTCGATGTACAGCACGCGTCCGCCAATCTGTTCCGGCAATTGCCCTGCCGCCGGGTGCAAATCGTGCACGCTTGCCGTCACGCCGCGCGCGACCGGCAGATGTATGCGGAACACCGTGCCCTCACCCGGCGTCGATTCGACATTGATGGCGCCGTGATGGGCGCTGATGATGCCATGCACGACCGACAGCCCGAGCCCCGTGCCTTCGCCCATGGCGCGCGTGGTGAAGAACGGCTCGAACACGCGGGCGCGGGTCGCGGCATCCATGCCGATGCCGTTGTCGCGCACCGAAATGCACAGGTATTCGCCAGCGCCGAGACCCGCGCCGAGCAGGTTCGTCACCGCCTGTTCGAGGTGCTGGGTCTCGATTTCGATGTGCACGTTCGCTTCGCGACCCTCGATGTCCCGCACCGCATGCCAGGCGTTGGTGAAAAGATTCATCACCACCTGGTGCAGCTGCGAGGCGTCGGCCATCACCGCCGGCAAGGCCTCGGGAATGGTGGCGGTGATGGCCACCCCGCTCGGGATGGTGGCGCGCAGCAGGCGCAGCGCTTCGCGCGCCACCTCGGCGAGGTCGACCGGTTCGAAACTCAGCGGTTTGCGGCGGCTGAAGGCGAGGATCTGTTCGACCAGCGTCTTGGCGCGCTGTCCGGCCTGCTCGATGTGCTCGATCTTGTCGATAAGCAGCCGCGGGTCCTTCGATTGCACGCGTGCCAGCTGCGCGTTGCCGAGGATCACGCTCAACAGGTTGTTGAAGTCATGGGCGACGCCGCCGGCCAGCGCACCCAGCGATTCCATTTTTTGTGCTTCCCGCAGTTGCGCTTCGAGCTGCCGCCTTTCGGAGACGTCCTGGAAAGTGCCGAAGATACGGACCAGGCGGCCGTCCGCATCGTGCTCCAGCTGGCCATGGTCGGCGATATGCTTGACGGTGCCGTCGCCGGCCACGATGCGCGCTTCGCATTCGAAATCGCGCCCTTCGCGCAGCGCGCGCTCGATGGTGCGGTGATAGTTGTGCTTGTCTTCGCGGTGAAAGTAGCGCGCATTGTTCTTGACGCTGGGCACGTAGGTGGCCGGGTCGAGCGCGAAGATGCGATACATCTCGTCCGACCACCACACCGCGCCGCTCAGCTTGTCGAGACTCCAGGATCCGATCTTGGCGACGCTCTGCGCTTCGTTCAGGCGCTCCAGCAGCAGCGATTTCTCGCGCTCGCGATACTCGGCCAGCTGCTTGGCGGCCATCAGCGCGGTTTCGGCGCGATGGCGCGCCTCGATGTCCGACACCTGCGTGACGTGGTACAGCGGGCGACCGTCACGGTCGCGCACCAGCGACACGCTGACGCGCACCCAGCGGTAGGCACCGCTGGCGGTGAGATAACGTTTTTCCTGGTGCACCTGCGCGATGTCGCCGGCGTGCAGTTGGCGGATCAGCGACACCGTTTCCGGCAGTTCGTCGGGATGAGTCAAGGTCTGGAAGTCGGTCGCCAGCATTTGTTCGGCGCTGTAGCCGAGCAATTCGCACAGTGCGGTGTTGACCTTCAACCAGCGGCCGTCGGGTTGCACCAGGGCCATGCCGATGGCGGCCGATTCGAAGGCGGTCGTGAAGCGAGCCTCGCTGCCCTCGAGCTGCGCTTCGGCGCGCTTGCGCGCGTCGATGTCCTGCACCTGCGTGACCTGGTAAAGCGGCTGGTTGTTGCGGTCTCGCACCGACGCGACACTGACATGGCACCACACGCTGTGGCCGTCGCGCCTGAGGTAACGTTTCTCGATCGTGCCCACCGCCAGTTCGCCCGCCAGCAGGCGGCGCTGCATTTCGCGGCTGGCCGGCAGGTCTTCGGGATGGGTCAGGCTCATGAAGCTCATGCCGAGCAGTTCGCACAACGCGCGGTTGACCTTGAACAGGCCGCCGTCGGGCCGCACCAGGATCATGCCGATGGCGGCGAGATCGAAGGCCACGCGGAAGCGCGCTTCCGATTCGGCGAGTTCCGCCTCGGCGCGTTTGAGCGCGGTGATGTCGATATCGATGCCGACCATGCGCAGCGCGCGACCCTTGTCGTCGCGCAGCACGCGTCCGTGGCTGGACATCCAGCGCACTTCGCCGTCGCCCTTGACCATGCGCGCCTCGTGGTGAAACGGCGCGTCGCCGTCGAGCGCGGCATCGATCGCGACCTGCATGGCGGCGCGATCGTCGGGATGGATGGCGGCGATGAAACTTGCGCGGGTCAGGACCGTACGCGCCCGGTCGAGACCCGATACCGACCACAGGCTGTCGGACCATTCGACCCGGTCGGCGAGCAGATCCCAGTCCCAGGCGCCGAGCTTGGCGGCGCCCATGGCCATTTCCAAACGGGTTTCGCGCGCGGCCAGCGCGCGCTCGAGGCGCCGCCGCGCGCGTGGCATCAGCACTGCAAAGGAGAGCACGAGGCCGACCAGCAGGCCGGCGGCAGCGGGAAGCAGTCCGCTCATCGCGTCGCCTCGGATATGGGTTTCAACATTTAATATCGGCAATCGCGCCGGAATCTTCCATGAGAGGGGTCAAGCGCACGGCCCTCGGGTCGATGGCGCGCTTCGCGATTGCGTCACGCGCGCCGACGGGGCTAGCATTTACCAACGGGTGTCGTCGTCGCGCGCCCATGGGTATATCGAGCATGACCACAGCCCCATCCCTTCGTCCGCCCGGGTGGCCGCCTTGACCTGCTGCGTGGTCGCGCTCGCCCTCGCCATGCAGATCATCGAGGCATGGCGGCGCGTGAAATCCTGGTGCGGCATCAAGCCGCGCGACACCGTGGCCAGCCATGGCCTGGGCACCGTGATGGCCAACCTGGTGACGCGCCTGCGCCATCCCTACCTGCGCTACGCGGTGTTCACCGCACTGTTGCTGGAAGGCGCCTCGGCGGGCGCCTGGGTCTACGGGCACCGCGCCCATGTCGGCAATGAGATCTCGGCGGCGGTGTTCGAGACCACCGGCTTCGCGCTGGCGCTGTGCGACGGTGACCCGGCCACGCCGGTCGCAAATGCCGGTCCTTTCGCGCCTTAGTGGGCCGTTGAATGCGCGAATGAATGCGCGTCTACAGGGCCAACACCCGCAATAATTCAGGCATCTCGTCAATCAGCGCGTCGGCGCCCTCGGCCTCGAGATCGACCCCGGCGTGATAGCCGAAACTCACGCACACCGCGCGCACCCCGGCGTTCTGCGCGGCGCGCAGGTCGGTCAGCGAATCGCCCACCATCACCACCCGCGCCAGCGCCACGCCCAGCGCGGCGGCAGCGTGCAGGATCGGCGCCGGGTCGGGCTTCTTGGTCGGCAGGCTGTCGCCCGACAGCGTCACGGCGAAATGTCCGGCGAGCCCGGCGGCGGCCAGCAACGGCCCGGTGAAGCGCGCCGGCTTGTTGGTCACGCAGCCCAGCGCCCAGCCGGCCGCGGCGAGGCGCGTCAGCACCTCCTCGACGCCGTCGAACACCCGCGTGCGCTCGAACACCCGCGGCTGGTAAGCATCGACGAAATGCTGGTAGGCGCGCGCATGCAGGGCGGGCTCGGCGTCACCGTCCTTGGTGCCGGTCAGGGCGCGATGCATGAGGCGCACCGCGCCATTGCCGATGAGGCCTCGCACCACCGCCTCGCCGAGCGGCGCGCGGCCGCAGGCGACGAGGGCGATGTCGACGGCGTCGGCGATGTCCGGCGCGCTGTCGACCAGCGTGCCGTCGAGGTCGAACAGCGCGAGACCGGCGACCGCGCTCATGCGCCGGCGGCGATGGCGGCGCGCAAGCCAGCGATGGTGGCGCGGTAGTCACCCTTGCCGAAGATCGCCGAACCGGCGACGAAGGTGTCGGCGCCGGCGGCGGCAATCGCGCCGATGTTGTCGGCCTTCACGCCGCCGTCGATCTCGAGGCGGACAGGCAGGCCGCTGGCGTCGATGAGTTCGCGCGCGGCGCGCAGCTTGGGGAGCGCCGAGGGAATGAAGGCCTGGCCGCCAAAGCCCGGGTTGACCGACATCAGCAGCACCATGTCGATTTTGTCCATGACGTGCTCGAGATAGCTCAAGGGCGTGGCGGGGTTGAATACCAGGCCGGCCTTCAGCCCGCGCTCCTTGATGAGCTGCAGGCTGCGGTCGATGTGAGCACTGGCTTCGGGGTGAAAGGTGATGTAGTCGGCGCCGGCGTCGGCGAACTCGCCGATCAGGCGGTCCACCGGCGAGACCATCAGGTGCACGTCGATGGGCGCCTTGATGCCGTAGTCGCGCAGCGCCTTGCATACCATCGGGCCGATGGTGAGGTTGGGTACGAAATGGTTGTCCATGACATCGAAATGCACGATGTCGGCGCCCGCCGCCAGCACCGCCGCGACCTCTTCGCCGAGGCGCGCGAAGTCGGCGGACAGGATCGAGGGCGCAATCAGGGGAGGCTGTTTCATGGTGGTTTCCAGCGTGCGTTGATGGAGGCCGGCGGAGCGGTCGCGGCGCACTCTAACCGATTGGCCTTGTGCACGCATCCGCGCCCCGGCACGCAAGCTTGGCGTGCAGGCGGCCGCTATCAGCACCATGAGTGCCCTGCCCCGGATCCGCGCTGCCCTGCTGAGTTGCCTGCTGTGGGCGATGATCGGCGCGCCTGGCGCGTGGGCGGCCGAGCCGCCGCCCGCCGAGGCCAAAACCGACAAGCCGGCCGATTCCCCCGCACCTGCCGATGGGGCGGCCGCGCCGCCCGCCGCCGACGCGGCCGCGGCCGGCAAGCCGCTCGACAAGGCCGAGCCCGGCGCGCCCGAGCCGCTGTTGCTGGCGCGGCTCGAAGCCAAGACCCTGCCGACCGATTTCATCAAGCTCGGCGACGATACCGCGCCCATCCTCGCCCGCTACCGCGCGGCGACCCACACGCCGGCCAAGGGCGCGGTGCTGTTCATCCCCGCTCCCGGCCGCTTCATCGGTGACGACGCCGTGATCGCCGCCGCGCTCAACCAATTGCCGCCCGGCGGCTGGTCGGTACTGGCGGTGCAGACCCCCTTGCTGCCCGCCACCGCGAGCAAGAAGCAGTACGAGGACACCCATGACCAGGCGCTGGAGCGCGCCAAGAAAGGCCTCGAATATCTCGCCCAGCAGCAGTCACCGGCGACCGTGGTGGTTGGCCGCGCCGGCAGCGTGGAACTGGCTCGCGAGGTGGCGACCGCGGCCGGCGAAGTGGCGGCGGTCGCCGCGCTCGGGCCTTGGAGCGGACAGATCGGTGACAGCAAGCTGCCGCTGCTCGACGTCAGCCCGGCCCGCGAGCGCGGGTCGGTGGCCAGTGCCGGTGAACGCAAGCTGGAAGCGAGTCGCGGCAAGCTCGAAGCCTATCGCCAGCTGGTGCTGACCGGCGCCGACCAGCGTTACATCGGCTTCGAGGTTGAAATCGCGCGCCGTATACGCGGCTTCGCCGAGCACCTGCCGCCGCCCGGCAAGGGCGCCGCGCCGGTGCCGCGCTCGTGAGCGAATCTCAGGCGCTGCCCGCCGCGCGTTGACGATGGCGGGCTAACGCCCAGGCCACGTGCTCGCGCACCAGCGCCGAGGGATGCGCGGCGCGGGCTTCGAGCGCCGCCAGCACCGCCGCCGAGCCCGGCGCGTTGCCGAGCCCCACCGCGATATTGCGCAGCCATTGCTCGTGCGAGATGCGCCGCAGCGGCGAGCCGCGCGTGCGTAGTTCGAAATCCGCTTCGCTCCAGGCGAACAGTTCGACCAGGGATGCGCTGTCCAGCCCATGGCGCGGCGCGAAGTCCGCGACTTCGGTCTTCACCGCGTAGCGATTCCACGGACACACCAGCTGACAGTCGTCGCAACCAAACACGCGGTTGCCCATCGGCGCGCGCAGTTCCTCCGGGATCGGCGCCGCGCTCTCGATGGTGAGATAGGAGATGCAGCGTCGCGCATCGAGCCGGTAGGGCGCTACGATGGCGGCGGTCGGACACACCTCGATGCAGCGCGTGCAACTGCCGCACAGATCCTTTTCCTGCGCTGCGCTCGCCGGCAGCTCGAGGTCGGTATAGATCTCGCCAAGCAGGAACAATGAGCCGTCGTGCCGCGCGATGAGATTGGTGTGCTTGCCCAGCCAGCCGAGGCCGGCATTGCGCGCCAGTGCGCGTTCCAGCACCGGCGCGCTGTCGCTGAACACCCGGTAGCCGAATTCGCCGATGCGCGTGGCGAGACGCTGGGCGAGCTGCTTGAGGCGCTGGCGTATGGTCTTGTGATAGTCGCGTCCCAGCGCGTAGCGCGCGATGTAGGCGCGCTCGGGGTCGGCGAGGGCGGTATTGGCCGCGGTCAAGGTCTCGGGCAGGTAATTCATGCGCAACGAGATCACCGACAGCGTGCCCGGCACCAGCGCCTGCGGCGCGGCGCGCAAGGCCGCGCGCTCGCGCATGTAGCCCATGCTGCCGTGGTACTCGGCGGCGAGCCACGCGGCGAGTTCGGCGTTGTCGCGGTCGAGCGTGAGACGCGCCACCGCGCACTGTTGAAAGCCGAGCTCGCGCGACCAGTGCGCAAGCTCGGCCAGCGCGTCGGCGACCAGCGTCGCGTGCGCGTCACTCGCCACGCGGGTCGGGCTGACTCATGGCCTCCAGCCGTTCCGCGAGCGCCGCCCACAGCGCGCGAAACGCGCGGCCGCCGGCGCTGTGATCGGCGTAGGCGTTGACCGGCGCGCGATGTTCGCCCATGCGCTCGATTTCGGCCGCGTAGGGAATGTAGCTGCGCAGCAGGTCGGGATGACTGGCGGCGAACTCGATGATCAATTCGCGATGCAGGCTCTTGCGCCTGTCGACCATGGAGAAGAACGGCAGCAAAAGTGCGTGGCTGTCGCTCTGCGCGGCGCGGAACGCCGCCAGCTGTTCGTAGGCGCGCAGCGAAAGATGGGTCGGGATCAGCGGCACCAGCAGCACGTCGGCCATGTTGAGGATGTTCTCCGAGACGGTCGACATGCTCGGCGCGCTGTCGACGAACACCAGGTCGTAGTCGTCGGCCAGTTCGCGCAGCATGCGTTTCAGGCGCAGCGTGCTTTTCTTGTAGTCACGCAGTTCGATGTCGAGATTGCGGTAGGAAAAGTCCGCCGGGATGAGATCGAGGTTGGCGCAATCGGTGGCGCGGATGGCACGCGCCAGCCCGCGCTTGTCTTCGAGCAGGGCCTGCGCGCCGCCTTCCATGGCGGGCCGCACCCGCAGGTAGAAACTCGCCGCGCCCTGCGCGTCCAGATCCCACAACAAGACGCGCAGCCCGCTGCCGGCGGCGATGTAGGCGAGATTGACCGCGCTGGCGGTCTTGCCCACCCCGCCCTTGAGATTGTAGGTGGCGATGACTTTCATGATTCAGCGGTCTGGAACAGCGAGTCCAACGCCGCATGGTGACGGCTCGAATCGAAATCGGCCAGTGCCCCGAGCACCGCCTCGACATCGCTCGCCGCGAGCGCCACGCGCAACTGGCGGCGCGCCGCGGCCAGCGCCGCGCCAAGCGCCTCGTCGCCCGCCGCGCGGGTCTTGAGGCTGCCCTTCAGCAAGGCCAGCTGCGCGTGACGATCGCAGATCTCGCCCATCATGGTCTGCAGCCGTTTCAATTCGGCTTCGAAGGCGGTGATGCGCTGGCGCGGATAGAGCGCGGCGAACGGCTCGATGAGGTAGCGCAGGCGTTTGCACTGTTTGCGCAGCTCGTGCAGCGCGGCGGCCGAGTAATCGTTCTCGACGACGGTGACGTCGCGCCTGACGCGGGCCAGGGCCTTGGCAATCGCCTGGCTGGCGGCGGGCGCGATGCGCGGCGCCTGGCGCGGCGGGTGATGGAGCAGCGCCAACAGCGCCGCCGGCCAGGCGCGGCGCAGGCGCGCATAGCGCGCCGAGGCGAGTACCTTGACCAGCCGCCGCGCCGCGCGCGCCCGCTCGTGCTCGAGCAGCGTCGCGATACGCGCGCGCTCTTGCTCGCCGAGCGCCGCGTAATCGGCGCTCGGCGTCCGCATGGCGAGCAACAGCACGTCGATGTCGCGCAGGTGGCTGGTGGCGCGTGACAGCCAGCGGAACTCGGCACTGAAATGCCGATCGAGGTCGCGGCCCAGGCTGCGTCGGAAGCCGCGCAGCAGCGACCGGCTGCGGCGCATCGCGACCCTGAAATCGTGCAGTTCGTCCTCCCCCGGCGCCGCGCCGCCGGGTTCCACGCAGGCGCAGGCAAGTGCGTGCTGGTCGAGCAGTACCTGGGCGAGCGCCACCGGCGCGCGGTCATGACGTGAGCGCGGCGGGCGCAAGGATGCGAGGCGCGCGGTGTACAGGTCGTCGAGAAGATGCATGAAATCGTGTTCGAGTCGGCGCCACGGCAGCGCCAGGCGCGCGGCCAGCGCCGCGGTTTCGCGCTCGTAACCGCGCTTGGGAACGAGTTCCACCAACAGCGGCGCGGCCGCCGCGTCGGCGCCGACGGCGCGATAGGTGGCGGCGATGAGCGTGCATTCGATCTTGTCGTCTTCGTTCACGCAGGCATGACGCAGGCCGCGCACCTGCCAGCGCTGCACGATTTCGAGCGGCGCATCGCCGAGCAGCTGCTCGAGGCGCGCCTGCAGGCGCGGCGCGCGAATCGCATGCACCGCGGTCGGCGCTGCGGTGGGCGCCGCGCTGATGTAAGCGGGCTGGTGGTCGATGCGCCGCAGCGTCAACAGCGCGTCGTTGGCGCGGCGGCTCAGGCCGAGGCACCAGCCGCGGTGGCGCAAGGCGAGATCGGCGCGATCGAGGATCAGTAGTTCGCTTTCATCATGCTGGCTGTGACCACCCGGCAGCGCGACCTCGAGCGCGCGCGCAAAGTCCTGCAAGGACAACGCGCTGACGAAGTGAAATATGCCGGCCATGGGATCCTCTGACGGGCCGCCGGGGGCGGCATCGCCGCTCGCGCTGGCGTGGGTGTCTCCATCATAGCAAGGCCGGCGCCTGCGCCGGCCGCGCCTAAAGGTACTGGCTGGCGTAGTCGGCCAGGCGCGAGCGCTCGCCCCGCCGCAGGGTCACGTGGCCGCCGTGTTCCCAGCTCTTGAAGCGGTCCACCACGTAGGTGAGGCCCGAGGTGGTTTCGCTGAGATAGGGCGTATCGATCTGGCCGACGTTGCCGAGGCACACCAGCTTGGTGCCGGGGCCCGCGCGGGTGATGAGGGTTTTCATCTGTTTCGGCGTCAGGTTCTGCGCCTCGTCGATGATCACGTAGCGGTTGAGGAAGGTGCGGCCGCGCATGAAGTTCAGCGAACGGATCTTGATGCGATGCTGCAAGAGGTCATGGCCGGCGGCGCGACCCCACTCGCCGCCCTCTTCAGAGTCCGACAGCACCTCGAGGTTGTCCATCAGCGCGCCCATCCAGGGCGTCATTTTTTCCTCCTCGGTGCCGGGCAGGAAGCCGATGTCCTCGCCGACGGGAATCGTCACGCGGGTGATGATGATCTCGCGGTAGCGACGCTGTTCCATGCATTGCGCGAGGCCGGCGGCCAGCGCCAGCAGCGTCTTGCCGGTGCCGGCGGTGCCGACCAGCGACACGAATTCGATTTCCGGATCCATGAGCAGGTTGAGCGCGAAGTTCTGCTCGCGATTGCGTGCCGCCACGCCCCACACCGCGTGGCGCGGCTGGCGGTAGTCGCGCACCTGGCGCAGCACGAGCTTGTCGTTCTCTTCGCGCACGATGGTCAATTCCAGCGCTTCGTCATCCGCGACGTAGACGAATTCGTTGGGGATGGCGGGCGTGACGATGCCGCGCGGAATGCTGTAGTAGGTGCCGCTGTCATCCTTCCAGCACTTGACGTCGTTCTGGCAGCGCGCCCAGAAATCGGCCGGCATTTCCTGCGCGCCGGTGTAGAGGAGATCGATGTCGTCGAGGACCTTGTCGTTGTAGTAGTCCTCGGCCGGCACGCCCAGCACGCGCGCCTTGATGCGCAGGTTGATGTCCTTCGACACCAGGATGACCTTGCCCCAGCCGCCCTCGGCGCGCAGCGCGAGGCCGGTTTCGAGAATGCTGTTGTCCGGCGTGTTGGCGGCAATGCCGCCGAGATTGCCGACCTTGAGCGGCGTGGTCTGCAGGAACAGCTTGCCGCCGCCGGGCGCGGCCGGTGCGCCGCCATTGGCGTAATTGTCCAGCGGCAGACCGGCGGTGATGGCGGCTGCGTCGGCGTCGCCGATGATCTGGTCAAGGAAGCGGCTGGCCTGGCGCGCGTTGCGCGCGACCTCGGACACGCCCTTCTTGCTGGCGTCGAGCTCTTCCAGGACGATCATCGGAATGAACAGCTGGTGCTCGGCGAAGCGGAATAGCGCCGCCGGATCGTGCATCAGCACGTTGGTGTCGAGCACGTAGGTGCGCAGGTCGTCAGTCATCGGAATCCTCGCTGGGACGCGATGTTCCGTGTGTGGCCAAGTGGCTTACTTGACCGGCTCCATGATCGCGTCAAGGTTGTGCTGGTCGCAGAAATCCATGAAGTCGCTGCGCATGCCGGCGATGGAGATATTGGTCGGAATGCTGATGGTCATGTGCAGCGAGAACATCGGCGTGCCGGTATGCGCGGCGGCGTAGTTGCCCGAGTACATGTCCTCGATGTTGATGTCGCGGCGCGAGAAGAACTGCGCAATCTGATGCACGATGCCGATCTGCTCGACGGCGATGACCTCGACCGCGTAGGGCATGAGGTTGTGGGCCGGCTGGCGCGAGGCGGCGCGCTGCGAGGTGATCGAAATGTCGAGATCCTGCGCGAGACGCGGCAGCATGTTCTCGATCTTGGCGATCGCATCCCAGGTACCGCCCAACAGCACCATCATGGCGAAGCGATCGCCCATCACCGACATGCGGCTCTCGGCGATGGCACAACCGCATTCACGAATGGCGCGGACGATGGGTTCAATGAGCCCGGCGCGGTTGGCGCCCATGGCCGAAATGGCGACGAGATTCTGCATCAAGAGGGGTGTTATGGTTCGCGTGCGCGGCTTGGCAAAGGGAGGCAATTGTGCACGCTGGGCGCGCCGCGGGGCAAGCTTTAAAGCGTGACGGCTCTTCACACTGCGGGCAAAATCTCCGCGCTTGTCGTGGCCCTACTCAATCGATACCATAACTGGTTGTTTTCAAGGATATTCGCATGCGAACCATCAGCGGCAGCATCGTTGCGCTCGTGACCCCGATGCACGCGGGGGTCGAAGCCGAGACCGCGCTCGACGACAGCGCCCTCGCGCGCCTCGTCGAATTTCATATCGACAACGGTACCGATGGCATCGTCGCGGTCGGCACCACCGGTGAATCGGCCACCTTGAACGAAGAAGAACACCTCGCGACCGTGCGACGCGTGGTGGAACTGGTCAAGGGCCGCATCCCGGTCATTGCCGGTACCGGCGCCAATTCCACCCACGAGGCCATCCGCCTCACCCGTCACGCCAAGTCCGCCGGCGTCGACGCCTGCCTGCTGGTGACGCCGTACTACAACAAGCCGACCCAGGAAGGCCTGTACCTGCACCACAAGGCGGTCGCCGAGGCGGTCGACATTCCGCAGATTCTCTATAACGTGCCGAGCCGCACCGCCTGCGACATGCAGCCGGCCACGGTCGCGCGCCTGGCCAAGGTGCCGAACATCATCGGCATCAAGGAAGCGACTGGCGATCTCGGTCGTCTGACCGCCATCGCGGACCTGTGCGGCCAGGATTTCCTGTTGCTGAGCGGTGACGACGCGACCGCCTGCGATTTCATTCTGAAGGGTGGCCACGGCGTGATTTCCGTCACCGCCAACGTCGCGCCGAAACTCATGCATGATTTATGTGTCTTGGCTGCTGGTGGTGACGCCGCCGCAGCCCATGCCGTCGATGAGAAGCTCCAACCCCTCCATCGTGATCTGTTCGTTGAAGCCAATCCCATCCCGGTGAAGTGGGCGGTAGAACGCATGGGACTCATGGACGCCGGTATCCGCCTGCCGCTGACCTGGTTGTCGGCGGAGCGCCAGCCGGTGGTGCGCGAGGCGCTGCGTCACGCGGGAATCGCCTGTCGCGCGTGAGCGACTTTTCGCCGTCAGCCCTGAAACGAGGATTTTTGTTTATGTCCAGAACCGCACTTGCGTGCGTATTGATGGCGGCTGCGCTCAGCGGCTGCAGCAAACTTGTGCCGAAACTCGACGAAGTCCTCCCTGACAATCGCAAGGACTACAAGAAGGCGCAGACCCTGCCCGATCTCGAAGTGCCGCCGGATCTCAGCTCCGAGGCCATCAAGGATCGCATGGCGATCCCGGAGGGCGGCAAGACCGCCAAGTACTCCACCTACCAGGAGCGTCGCGCCGAGCGCCAGAAGGTGGCCGAGGTCGAGAAGAGCAACACCGCCGCGGTGCGCGTGCTGGAAAACGAACACGTGCTGTCCATCGCCGGCGCACCGGTGCAGGTATGGCCCAAGCTGCGCGACTTCTGGGCGACCCAGGGTTACAAGCTCGAACTCGACGATGTCGACCTCGGCGTGATCGAGACCGGCTGGTCCGAAGACAAGGCCAAGCTCTCGCGCGACAAGTTCAAGCTGTTCGCGGAGGCCGGCGCGGAGGCCGGTACCACCGTGTTGTACCTGTCCCACGAAGGCCAGGAACTGACGCCCAAGGGCGAGTCGCTGGAGTGGCAGCGCAAGCCGCGTGACGTCGACGCCGAACGCCAGATGGTCGACAGTCTGCAGACCTACCTGGCCGGTCAGGGCACCTCGGTGGTGTCGCAGTCCTCCCCGGGCGACGGCGCGGCGACCGCCGCCACCGCGGCGCCAGAGGCACCGGTCGCGGCCGCCGAAGCAGCGGACAGCGGCGCGGCCGCCGCCACGCCCGCCGCGCTCACCGGCGAGCACCATGCCGACATCGTCACCGTCGGTGGTGGCAAGACCTACTTGAGCCTCGCCGAGGAATTCCCCACTGCGTGGAAGAGCACCGGCGCAGCGCTGGAACAGGTGGGCGTACAGATCAAGGACTCGGACAAGGGCCGTGGCGTCTACATCGTCAAGGTCACGGGCGCCGGCGGCGAAACCGGCGGTCTGTCCAAGCTCAAGTTCTGGAGCCGCGACGGCGCCAAGGAATTGCAGGTCAGCCTGACCGGTGTCGGTCCCAAGACCGAAGTGGTGGTGCTGGACCGCGACGGCCGCTGGGAAACCGGCGAAGCCGCGGCCACGCTGCTGAAGAAGCTGCACACCGCGCTGAACGGCGGACACGGCTGAGTCACGCCCGTTCCCCGCTGCCGATGCACTTCGCGGTTCTCGGCAGCGGCAGCGGCGGCAATGCCACGGTGGTGCGCCGTGGCGACGCGGCCTTGCTCATCGACTGCGGACTGTCGGTCCGCCAGCTCGAACGGCGCATGGCCCTCATTGACTGCCCGCCCGAGACGCTGACCGCGATCCTCGTCACCCACGAACACGACGACCACATTGCCGGCGCCGCGGCGCTGTCGCGCAAGTACGCCATTCCGATCGTGACCAGCCACGGCACCCACGCCGCCGCGCGCGAGCGGCTGGCCCAGGCTCACGGCGTGGAAGCGGTACGCTCGGATCGCGACTTCGATTTCGGCGTGTTCAAGGTCAAGCCGGTGCTGGTGCCGCACGACGCACGCGAACCCTGCCAGTTCGTCATCGGTGATGGCGAATCGCGCTTCGGCATGCTCACCGACCTCGGCCACGCCACTGCGCACGTGCTGCGCGAGTTCGGCGCGCTCGATGCGCTGGTGCTGGAATTCAACCATGAGCCGGCCCTGCTGGCGGCGAGCGCCTACCCGGCGTTTTTGCGTGAACGCATCGCCGGCCCCTACGGTCACCTCGGCAACGACGCCGCGTTGGCCCTGCTCGCAGGTCTCGACACCTCGCGCTTGCACACGCTGGTGGCGGCGCACCTGAGCGAGAAGACCAATCGACCGGGCCTGGTCGCCGACCATCTGCGCGAACGGGCGCCGGCCGCGGCACGTTGTTCCATAGCCGATCAGCACCAGCCCTTGCCGTGGCAGGCGGTGGCGCGACCACGCCGCGCCGCGGCCAACGCCGGCGGGCGATAATTCGCGGACAATGCCCGCGCATCACGCGCCGTCGCGCGTTGGCGCGCCGTACACAGCAAGGTGACCTGATCATGGCCAGCGAGGCAGCAAGCAGCACGAACGGTATCGTCGAGTACGACGCCATCATCATCGGCGCCGGCATCTCCGGCATGTATCAACTTTTGACCCTGCGGCGTCTCGGTTTGTCGGCGCACGTGTTCGAAGCCGGTACCGGCGTCGGCGGCGTGTGGTACTGGAATCGCTATCCCGGTGCGCGTTTCGACTCGGAGTCGTGGAGCTACGGCTACGGGTTCGACAAGGACCTGCTCACCGAGTGGGAATGGAGCGAGCACTTCGCCGCCCAGCCGGAAACGCTGCGCTACCTCAGCCATGTCGCGGATCGCTTCGACCTGCGGCGCGACATCAGCTTCTCGAGTCGCGTCAAGGCCGCACATTACGACGAAGTCGCCAACCTGTGGCGCATCGAGCTGGAGGACGGCAGGCGCGCGGCGGCGCGCCTGCTGGTGTCGGCGGTCGGCCCCTTGTCGGCGCCGGTGATGCCGCGGTACGAGGGCATGGACAGCTTTGCCGGCGAGGCCTGGCACACCGGTTTGTGGCCCCATTCAGCGGTCGATTTCAGCGGCAAGCGCGTGGCGGTGATCGGCACCGGCGCCACCGGTGTGCAGCTGATCCAGGAAGTGGCCAAGAGCGCCGCCCAATTGACGGTATTCCAGCGCTCGCCCAACTGGTGCGCGCCGCTCAACAACTCGCCCATCGATGCCGCCGAGCAGGCGCGGCTCAAACGCGAACTGCCGGACATCATCGCGCGATGCAATGCGAGCTTCGCCGGCTTCATCCACGAGGCCGACCGCCGCAGCGTGTTCGATGTCTCGGCGGCCGAACGCGAAGCCATCTTCGAAGGCTTGTACGCGGCGCCGGGTTTCGGCATCTGGCTCGGGAATTTTCGCGACACCTTGCTCGACCAAAAGGCCAACGACGAACTCAGCCGCTTCGTCGCCAACAAGATCCGCGGCCGCGTGAAAGATCCCGCGCTCGCCGAGAAACTGATCCCGACCAGCCATGGCTTCGGCACGCGTCGCGTGCCGATGGAGACCGGCTACTACGAGGTCTACAACCAACCCAACGTGGAGCTGGTGGATATTTCCGCGACCCCCATCGAACGCATCACGCCGCGCGGCATCGTCACCCGTGAGCGTGAATTCGAGTTCGACATCATCTGCTACGCGACGGGTTTCGACGCGGTGCTGGGCTCGCTCAATCGTATCGACGTGCGCGGCCTTGGCGGTCTCGCGTTGAAGGATTGCTGGGCCGCCGGCCCGCGCACCTATCTCGGTCTCACGGCGCAGGGATTCCCCAACTTCTTCACCCTGGTCGGCCCGCACAACGCCGCGAGTTTCTGCAACATCCCGCGCTGTATCGAACAGAACGTCGAATGGGTGCGGGATGTCGTGGCCTACATGCAGGCCGAGGGCCTGACGCGCATCGAACCGCGCGAGGAGGCGGTCGAGGCGTGGACGCAGCACGTGCTCGACGGCGTCGAGAAACTCCTGTTCAGCAAGGTCAACTCGTGGTTCATGGGCGTCAATCCCAATATCCCCGGCCGCCAGCAGCGTCACTTCCTGCTCTATGCCGGCGGCTTGCCCTTGTATCGCAAGCGCTGTGAAGAGGAAGCGGCGAGCGGTTACGCGAATTTTCGCTTGAGTTAGTGCGATTCTCGAATGTGCGAATGAATTCGCACCTAGCGAGGTGCGCGCAAGTCATCGCGCCTTGAGCGCTACTACTTCTTCTTGACGTGACTCATGAGGCGCCGGCGTTTTTCCTGCTGGCGCTGGTTGAGATTGTTGCGGCGTCCCGCGTACGGATTGGCGCCCTGGCGGAATTCAAGTTGGATGGGGGTGCCGACCAGGTCGAGTTTTTCGCGGAAGAAATTTTCGAGATAACGCTTGTAGCTGTTGGGTACACCGTCGACCTGGTTGCCGTGGATGACGATGGTGGGCGGGTTGCGTCCGCCGAGATGCGCGTAGCGCATCTTGATGCGTCGACCATTGACCATCGGCGGCGCGTGGGCGGTGGTGGCCTGCTGCAGGAGCTCGGTCAGGTCATGCGTGCGCGGCGCGGCGAAAGCCGATTCCCAGGCGGCATCGATGGCGGAGAACAAATCGCCGACGCCGCTGCCGTGCAGCGCCGAGATGCAGCGCACTTCGGCGAAATTGGCGAAGCGCAGGCGGCGCTCCAGCTCACGTTGGATGTGTTCGCGCTGGTCGCCCGACAGGCCGTCCCACTTGTTGACCACCACCACCAGCGCGCGCCCGCTGTCGAGCACCATGCCGAGCAGGTGCAGGTCCTGTTCGATGATGCCGTCGTGGGCATCGATCAAAAGCAGCGCGATTTGTGTTCGCTCCAGCGCGTTCAAGGTTTGCACCGCGCTGAACTTCTCCTCGAGGCCATGGGTGCGGCCGCGTTTGCGCAGGCCCGCGGTATCGATGATGGTGTAGGCGCGCCCGCGCCGTTCGAAATCGCTGTCGACCGCGTCGCGCGTGGTGCCCGGCACGTTCGAGGTGATCATGCGGTCCTCACCGAGGATGCGATTGACCAGCGTCGACTTGCCGACGTTGGGTCGGCCGATGACGGTGATGCGCACGCGCTCGCCGCGCGCTTCCTGCTGGTAGGATTCGCGCGATGGCCAGTCGGCGGTGAGATCTTCGATCATCGCCGTCACGCCGTCGCCATGGGCGGCGGATATCGCGTAACCGCGCGACAGGCCGAGGCTCGCGAACTCGGCGAGCGCGATATTGCTCTCACGGCCTTCGGCCTTGTTCACGCACAGCACCGCGCGGGTGCCGCCCTCGCGCAGGGTCTTGACGATCTCCTCGTCACTGGCATTGATGCCGGCGCGGCCATCGACCATCACGATCACCGCGTCACACAGGCGCGCGGCGGTCAGGGCCTGGGCGCTGACCTGGTTGGCGAGGGAATCTTCCTGCTGGCCTTCGATACCACCGGTATCGACCACGATGTAGCCGGCGTCGCCGACGCGCCCGATGCCGACCTTGGGATCGCGCGTGAGTCCCGGCACGTCGGCCACCAGCGCGTCACGCGAGCGGGTGAGGCGATTGAACAGCGTGGATTTGCCGACGTTCGGTCGACCGACGATGGCGATGGTGGGTTTGCCGCCTGCGGCCGTGAACGGCTTCATCTCGGACATGCGGGCCTCCAGCGCGACGCTCGCGGGCGACGACCATGGCCCAGCGCCACGGTCACACCGTTCATTGCGGCCGCAACGCGACCAACTGGCCGGTGGAGGAATAGACCAGCAGAATGCCGTCGGCGCCGATGGCCGGCGCGATGATGCGCTCCTTGGTCACGCGCTCACGGTATTCGAAGTCACCGGTCGCGGCGTCCAGCCAATGTACGTGGCCTTCGAAGTCGGCCACCACCACGTGGCCCTGGAAAAAGATCGGCGCGGTGACGAAGCGATTGGCCAGCGCCTCCTGCTTCCACACCGAGGTGCCGGTCTTGGCATCGAGCGCCCAGATCGAACCCTTGTCATCGGTGACGTAGACGCGATCGTCGCCGACCGACAGCTCTTCGTAGGACGACACTTCGCGGGTCCACAGGATCTTGCCGTCGGCTATCGACAGCGCGGCCACCGAGCCCTGGAAGCTCGAAACATAGGCCATGGTGCCGACGATCACCGGCGCCGCATCGACGTCGACCATGCGTTCCAGGTCGGAACGGCCGGTGGGCGTCGCCAGCGGGCTCTCCCACACCATCTTGCCACTCTTGAGATTGACGGCCGCGAAGCGGCCATTGTCGAAGCCCGCCATGGCGACGTCTTCTTCGATCACCGGAGGCGCCACGCCGCGCAGGGTGAGGGTCGGCACGCTGCGCTCATAGACCCACATCTCGGCACCGGTCGCGGAGTTCAAACCGTACAGACGACCGTCGCCGGTGCGCACCACGGTCACGCCGTTGGCGGCAGTCGGCGCGGCCAGCACTTCGCTCGAGACCTTGGCCACCCAGCGCACCTTGCCGGTGTCGGCCTCGCGCGCTATCACGCGGCCGTCGCCCGTGCCCATCAGCACCAGGCCATCACCGCCGCCCGGGCCGCCGGTGTACTGCACGTTCTTGTCGTGGATGTCCCATTCTTCCTTGCCGGTCGCGAGCGTGCTGGCGACCAGGTGACCATAGCGGTCGGCGACGAACAGGCGTTCGCCGAACACCACCGGCGTGAGCTTGAGATATTGTTCGTCGGAGCCCTTGCCGATGCGATCGGACCACAGCTTCTCGACCTTGAGCCGTGCCTCGAACTCTTCGAGTTCGTTGGGCTTGATGGCGTTGCTGGACTCGCGAAGGATCAGATCCTTGGTGGTCTGGCAGGAGGCGAGCACGGCGACCAGGGTCGCCAGCATCAAGGCGCGCAGCAGCAGGCTCATGCTCACGATCCGTGGTTCTGGGCGGCGGTGGGGCTGGACAGGTTGTCGAGCTTCAGCTGGATGGAGTCGCGATCGAGGCCGAGCTTGTCGGCGCCGGCCAGGGCTTCGAGGTACTTGGTGCGCGCGCCCTTGATGTCACCGCGCGCCGCCAGCACATCGGCGCGCAGCTCCGCGATGCTGTCTTCGCCGTCGACCGACGCGATGTTCTGCAAGAGCTTGAATGCGTCGTCGGCCTTGCCTTCGGCCAGCAACAGGCGCGCCAGGCGTTCGCGCGCCACGTTGGCCAGTTCGCCTTGGCCGTCGCTGTCCAGCATGCGCTGCAATTCGGCCTTGGCCTGCGCGTAGTCGTTCTTTTCGACCGCCATCTTGGCGACCAACAGGCCGCTGAGCTTGGCGTAGACGGAATCGGGGTAGGACTCGATGATGGCATGGCCGGCCTTCATCGCATCGTCGATTTTCTGCGCGGCGGCCATCTCGATGAGCTGCTCGTAGTTCTGCGAGGCGCTTTCGGCGTGCGCCGACTGGGTCGTATCCCAGTAGCGCCAGGCCGCCAGGCCACCGATGCCGAGGGCCAGGCCGAGCAACAGCGCATTGCCATTGTTCTTCCACCAGCGGCGGATTTGTTCAACCTGTTCCTGCTCTGAAACGTAAGCGTCCATTGGGCCTTCTCCGCCGGTCAGGCGTCGCTATGCTGGATAAATCGGGTCGCGATTATAGCCGGATTCCCGGGGGGTGCCCGGCCGTGTTCAGGGCGCCGCGCCGAGCAGCGCCGCCAGTGCCTCGGCCACGCTGCCCTGGGCATGCACGGCCTGGGCGCGCTCGCCGCGCAGCGGTTTGACGGTGACGGTGCCGGCCGCCACTTCGTCGTCGCCGAGCAGCAGCGCGACCGCCGCCCCCGACCTGTCGGCCTTCTTCATGCGTGATTTCAAACTGCCGCCGCCGACGTGCAACACGATGGACCAGCCCGGCAGCGCGCTGCGCAGATCCTCCGCGAGCTTTACCGCGTGGCTGTCCAGCGCTTCGCCGGTGGCACTGACGTATACCGCCGGCGCCGTTGTCGGCCGCGCTTGCGCCTCGCACAGTTCCAGCAGACGCTCGACGCCCATCGCGAAGCCGATAGCCGGCGTCGGCTTGCCGCCCATCACTTCCACCAGGCCGTCGTAGCGGCCCCCGGCACAGACTGTGCCCTGCGCGCCGAGTTCAGTGGTAATCCACTCGAACACGGTCTTGGAGTAGTAGTCCAGGCCGCGCACCAGGCGCGGATTGCGCGTGACCTCGACGCCATTGGCGGCGAGCATCGCGCACAGGCTTTCGAAATGCGCGCTCGATTCCTCGTCGAGGTGATCGGCCAGCGACGGCGCCGCCGCCACCAGCTCGCGCAGCGCCGGGTTCTTGCTGTCGAGGATGCGCAGCGGATTGCGCTCCAGGCGGTCGCGCGAGTCTTCGTCCAGCACATCGAAATGGTCGCGGAAATACTCGGTCAACACCGCGCGATAGCGCGCACGCGCTTCACTCGAGCCCAGTGAATTCATCTCCAGGCGCAGGTTGGTCAAGCCCAGTTCGCGCCACAGGCGCGCGGTCAGGAGTATGACTTCGGCGTCGATTTCCGGTCCGGCCGCACCGAACACTTCCACGCCAATCTGGTGAAACTGACGATGGCGGCCGCGCTGCGGCCGTTCGTGACGGAACATCGGGCCCGCATACCACAGGCGCAAGGGCAACTGCTGCAGCAGACCGTTCTGCAACACCGCGCGCACGCAGCTCGCCGTGCCCTCCGGGCGCAGGGTCAGGCTGTCGCCGTTGCGATCGTCGAAGGTGTACATCTCCTTCTGCACGATGTCCGTGGCATCGCCGATCGAGCGTTTGAACACCGCCGACTGTTCGACCAGCGGCATGCGGATCTCGCCGTAGCCGTAGCTGGCCAGGAGCCTGGCAACGGTGTCTTCGAAGGCGCGCCACGCGGCGCTGGCCGGCGGCACGATGTCGTTCATGCCGCGCACCGCCTGCAAATGACTGCTCATTGTCGAGTCGACTCCTGGGCTGACTGGTTGCCGTCCCCGAGGCTGGTTTTGACCACGCCGTCGCGCGCCAGGGGCGCGAGGTCGATGCGCTTGCCGTCGAAGGACAGACGCACCGCCGGCGCGTTGCCGATGACCAGTGCGTAGGGCCGTTTACCGGTAATGCGAACCTCGTTGCCGGGGCGGACCAGGTTGTAATAAAGACGTGCGCCGCCGGCATCGAGGATCTCGACCCAGGCATCGGCGCTGGAATTGAGGACGATGTCAGCGACGCCGCCGGCGGCCACGGTCGCGTCAGCGGCCGGTGACGTGCCGGTGTCCTGCGCGGCCGCGCCGTCGCTGGCGCCGTCGGCGATGCTGGCTTCCGGATCCGGTGCGCGGAAGAACGGGTCTTCGGAATGCGCGACCTGCTCGAATTGATAGGACAGCGGCTCGGTGGGCGGGATCGGCACGATCGCCGACGGATTGCTCTCGTGCAGGTAGTCGAGCATCGAAAACGAATCGCCATGCGAGCGCCACCACATTGCGATCAACACCAGCAGGCCGGCCAGCAGCGCGAAGGTGGTGTATCGCACGATGCGACTGTCGCTCGTGATCTCCATTGGCGGGCGCGACTCGAAATCGGCCAACGGCGGCGCCTCTCGCGTGCTCTGGGCATCGAACTGTTCGAGCAGGTGCGCAGTGTCGAGCCCGAGTTCCTTGCCGACCGAACGCAGGTAGCCGCGCACGAAGGCCGGCGCCGGCAGTTCGTCGAAGCGCTCTTCCTCGAGCTGTCTGACGATGCGCGGTTCGAGGCGCAGATTGCGCGCCAGGTCGATTTGACTGAGATTGCGCTGCTCGCGCGCGAGCTTGAGCGCGGCGCCTATGCCGCCGTGCTGCCCTTCACTGCCGGAACGCTGAGGTTCACCCGTATCGTGCTCGGTCACTGCGGCTTCGATTCGAGCAACTGCTTGGTTTGCTGGGAGTCGGGAAAGTTTTTCTGCAGCTGCAGTGCGTAGCTCGCCTCGTCATCGCGGTTGCCGAGTCGACGCTCGATCTGCACGCCCAGCCACAAGGCACGCGCGTTCATGGTGGCGATGGCGCTGTAGCGCTGCAGGTAGGCGCGCGCCTGCAGCGCGCGGTCCAACTGCAGGCTGAGGTCGGCCATCTGCAGCAGGGCCGGCGGCATCTGGCTGTTGATTTCCAGCGCCTTGCGGAAATAGCCATCGGCCTCGTCGAGCTTGCCATTGCCCATGGCGCACGCGCCGGCGTTGTAATAGCCGCTCTCGGCGTTGGGATAGAGCGGGTTGGCGACCGCTTTCAAAATCAGCTTCTGGCCCTCGTCGAAGCGCCCGCGCTGGCACAGGAACTGGCCGAAGTTGTTCAACACCGCGGAGTTGTCGCCATCGATGCGCAGTGCCTGCTTGAAACTCGCCTCGGCCTTGTCGTACTGGCCGATCACAGCGTGCAGCAGCGCCAGCGTGCCATGCGCGTTGACGTTGCGCGGGTTGAGTTCGACCGCCTTGGTGAGTTTCTCCATGGCGGTCTGGTATTCGCGGTTGCGCATGTACTGCGCGCCGAGTTCGGCATTGATCTCCGACAACTTGCCGCGGTCGGCCGGCGGCTTGTTTGCCGTCGAAGGCGCCTGGCAGGCGGCCAGCGCGACAGCGAGGAGCACAACGGTGAAAGCGAGAACGTACTGACGCATCAGCTCATCTCCTCGGCAGCGGCCCGGCTGGCGGTCGGACGCTGGTGACGGCGCGCGCGGGCCTGTACCTCGCCGACCAGTTGTCCGCAGGCCGCGGCGATATCGTCACCGCGCGTCTTGCGCGTGACGGTGACGATGCCCGAGCGCGACAGGCGATCGCGAAACGCGTTGATGACCTCGTCACTGGAGCGTTCAAAGCCGGCGCCGGCAAAGGGATTGAAGGGGATCAGGTTGACCTTGGCCGGCAGGCCCTGCAGCAGCCGAATCAGCGCGCGCGCTTCGCCGACGCTGTCGTTGACGCCCTTCAGCATCACGTATTCGAAGGTGATTTCCGCATGCGGATTGTTGGCCACGTAACGTTTGCACGCCGCCAGCAATTGCTCGATGGGAAAACTGCGATTGATCGGCACCAGCTTGTCGCGCAGCTCGTCGTTGGTCGCGTGCAGTGAAATGGCGAGGCTGACCGGGCAATGCGCGGCGAGCTTGTCGATGCCCGGCACCACGCCGGCGGTGCTCAGGGTCACACGCTTGCGCGACAGGTTGTAGGCGTTGTCATCGAGCATGAGACGCATGGCGGGCACCACGGCGTCGAAGTTGAGCAGGGGTTCACCCATGCCCATCATCACCACGTTGGTGATGTGACGACCGAGCTTGGGCGTCTGGCCCAAGGCGCGCGCCGCCTGCCACACCTGGCCGATGATCTCGGCGGTGGTGAGGTTGCGACTGAAGCCCTGGCGCGCGGTCGCGCAGAACGCGCAGTCGAGCGGACAACCGACCTGCGAGGACACGCACAAGGTGCCGCGGTCGCCCTCGGGAATGAATACCGTCTCGATGGAATTGCCGTTATCGACCCGCATCAGCCATTTGCGCGTGCCGTCGTTGGACAGCTGCTCGGCGATGATGGCGGGCGGACGAATCTCGCAGTGTTCTTTCAAGTGCTCGCGCAGCGCGCGGCTGAGATTGGTCATCGCGTCGAAATCGACGATGCCGAGCTGGTGCACCCACTTGACTACCTGCGTGGCGCGAAATCCGCGCTCACCGATGCTCTCGAAGTAGCCGGCCAGACCGGCGGCATCGAAGTCGAGCAAGTTGGTGAGCGCGGCGGCCGTCATGACATCAGCTACGCGAGAAGATTTCGCTGTCCTTGAAGAAGAACGCGATCTCGATGCGGGCAGTGTCGGGACCATCGGAACCGTGCACCGCATTTTCCGTGATGCTGGTGGCGAACTCGGCGCGGATGGTGCCCGGCGCCGCGTTGGCGGGGTTGGTGGCGCCCATCACGTCGCGGTTGGCCTGGATGGCGTTTTCACCTTCCAGCACCTGCACCACCACCGGGCCGTAGGTCATGAATTCAACCAGTTCGCCGAAGAACGGCTTTTCACGGTGGACGCCGTAGAAATCGCCGGCCTGGGCCTCGCTCATACGGATCATTTTCTGGGCAACCACACGCAGGCCGGCGGCCTCGAATTTGGCGACGATCCCGCCAATGTGATTGTCACGCACCGCACCGGGCTTGATGATGGACAGCGTGCGTTCTATGGCCATGCTGGAATGCTCCCTAACTTCTTGATAAAGCGCTTAAAAACGGGCGCCATTATACTGATTAAAAGGGATAAAACCACTGCCGGACACAGTTTTTTGCGGCGCCGCAGCGAACCACCGCGGCAAAGGCGGAAGGGGTGGTCGCCCCAGCCTCAATACAGACCGGTCTCCAGGCGAGCCGCCTCGGACATCATTTCCTGGTTCCACGGCGGATCGAACACCAGTTCCACTTCCACGTCGTCGACGTTCGGTACCTGCGCGACTTTCGTACGCACGTCGTCGACCAGGAACGGGCCCATGCCGCAGCCCGGCGCGGTCAGCGTCATGTCGATTTCGACGCGGTTGCCGCCATTTTCGCCCGGCATCACCTCGCAACGATAGATGAGACCGAGCTCGACGATATTGATCGGAATCTCCGGGTCGTAGCAGGTCGAGAGCTGTTCCCAGATGAGATCGGTGTCGACGCTGCCGTCGGCATTGCCCTCGGCATGCTCGGCCGGCAGCGACGCCGCCTCCATGCCGAGCGCATCGACATCCGCGGCCGCGATACGGGCCAGGTTGCCGTTGGCATTGACCGTCACCGCGCCGCCCAGCGCCTGCGTGACATAGACCACGGTGCCGGCGCTCAAAGTGACCTTCGAGCCCTCTGGAATCATGACCGCCGCGCAATCGCGGGCGAGGCTGATGGGCGTGCCGTAGAGGTTGGGTTGGTTCATGCTCACTTCGCTCACGCCCTCAACATGGGCAGGACTTTGTCGATGGCGTCGAACACCGCATGGACCTCGGCGACCGTGTTGTACAGCGCAAAGGACGCGCGGGCCGTGCCGACCACGCCGAAAAACTGCATGACCGGCATCGCGCAATGATGGCCGGTACGGATGGCGACGCCGTGGTGATCGAGCAAGGTGCCGAGGTCCTGCGGGTGAACCCCTTCGATTTCGAACGACACCACCGCCGCCTTGTGCGCGGCCTGGCCGATGATGCGCAAGCCCGGCACCGCCTCGGCGCGTGCCGTGGCGGTCGCCTGCAGCCGAGCCTCGTGCACGAGCACGGCCGGCAGGTCCAGCGCCGCGAAGTATTCCAGCGCGCTCGCCATGCCGAGCGCGCCTTCGATGAAGGGCGTGCCGGCTTCGAAGCGGAACGGGATGTCGTTGTACTCGGTGCGTTCGAACGTGACGACCTTGATCATGTCGCCGCCGCCCTGGTAGGGCGGCATGGATTCCAGCAGTTCGGCGCGGCCATACAGTGCGCCGATACCGCTAGGACCCAGCGCCTTGTGGCCGGAGAACGCGAAAAAGTCGCAGCCGAGCGCCTGCACGTCGATGGCGCAATGGATGATCGACTGCGCGCCGTCGACCAGCACCACGGCGCCGGCCTGATGCGCGAGCTCGACGATTCTCTCGACCGGATTGATGGTGCCGAGCGCATTGGAAATATGTGCGACCGCCACCAGGCGCGTGCGCGAGGACAGCAGCGTCTCGAACTTGGCCATGTCGATTTCGCCGCGCGCATCGATGGGCGCGACCCGCAGCCGGGCGCCGGTCTGTTCGCACAACATTTGCCACGGCACGATGTTGGCGTGGTGCTCGAGCGCCGATACCAGGATCTCGTCGTCGGCACGCAGATTGGCACGGCCCCAGGTCTGCGCGACCAGGTTGATGGACTCGGTGGTGCCGCGCGTGAAGATGACTTCGCGCGAATCGCGCGCATTGATGAAGCGCTGCACGGTCGCGCGCGCCTGCTCATGGGCGGCGGTCGCCTCGGCGCTCAGGGTGTGCACGCCGCGATGGATATTGGCGTTCTCGAACTCGTAATAATGCCGCAGACGATCGATCACCACCTTCGGCTTGTGGGTGGTGGCGGCATTGTCGGCATACACCAGCGGCTTGCCGTTCACCTTGCGCGCAAGGATGGGAAAGTCGCGGCGCACGCGCTCGACGTCGAAAGGAGCGGATCTCGACCGGTCGTCGAGGGCGGGTGTGGCGTTCACGGCGATTCCAGCGAACTGTGCAATTGACTGAGTTGGGTGTGGCCGAGAAAGCGTGTTTCGAGCCAGCGACGCACCCCGGGCAGCGGGATCTCGTCGACGATTTTCTCGGCAAAGGCGTAGGTCAGCAGCGCGCGCGCGTCGGCCGCCGGCACACCGCGCGAGCGCAGGTAGAACAGCGCCGCCGCATCGAGCTCGCCCACGGTCGCGCCATGCGAGCAGCTCACGTCATCGGCGTAGATTTCCAGTTCCGGCTTGGTGTCGATTTCCGCATGTCGCGACAACAGCAGGTTGTTGCTGGCCTGTTGCGCGGTGATCTGCTGGGCGTCGCGCGCCACCAGCACCTTGCCGTTGAACACGCCGCGGCTGCGGCCGTCGAGTATGCCGCGATAGAGCTCGGCGCTGTGCGTATCCCCGACGCGGTGTTCGATGCGGGTGTGATGATCGACGTGCTGTTGGCCGTCGGCCACGAACAGGCCGTTCAGACGGCAGCGCGCGCCACGCCCGACCAGGTTCACGTCGATGTCGACGCGCGTCAGATCGCCGCCGAAGGCCAGCGAGTCCGACACGTAGTTGCCGTGTTCCTCCACCTGCACGGCCACGCGTCCGACGTGGTTGTTGTGCAAGGCCTCGTTGGCGAGACGGTGGTGAAACAGGGTGGCGCCGGCGCCGAGCGTCGCCTCGCATACGCTGTTGGTGAAGCCGCTGGCGCCATCGAGGCTCACGTATTCTTCAACCAGGCGCAGCTCGCTGTGGCGGCCGGCGCGCACCAGCACGCGCGGCACGCGCAGCAGATCGCTGGCGGCGCCCAGCATCACGACATGCAGGGGTTCACGCACTACCACGTCGTTGTCGAGTTCGATCACCACGCCATCGCCGAGCAGGGCGGTGTTCAAGGCCTGGAAGGTGCTGCCCGCTTCGACGTCGGTATCGAGCAGCGCGGCAAGCCGCTCCGGATCATGCTCGAGCAGCGCGGCCATGCTGCGCACGCGCATACCCTTGGGCAGCGCGCCGAGGTCTCCGAGTTCGGCGCGCACGCAGCCATTGACCAGCACCACGCGCAGCGCGCCGTCGCTGGACAGGCGCAGCGCGCCGAGATCAGTGGCCGAGACTCCCGCGCCGTCGTGCGCCGAGGCCGCGCGCAAGGCGCGCTCGCCGAGGCGGCTGACATTGGTGTATTTCCAGTGCTCGTCGGCGACCGTCGGCAGGCCTTCTTCCCTGACGCGCGCCGCCGCGGCCAAGCGCAGTGCGCCAAGGCGCTGACTACGCGCGGCACCCGGCGCCGCGTCGAGCGCAGCCAGCGCCGCGCCTGCCACCATGGCCAACGCCGCCATCAGGCCGCCGCCTCTTCCAGCAACCAGTCGTAACCGCGCGCTTCGAGTTCGAGCGCCAGTTCCTTGGGGCCGGATTTGATGATGCGGCCCTTGGCCAGCACGTGTACGTGATCGGGCACGATGTAGTCGAGCAGGCGCTGGTAATGGGTGATGACCATGAACGAGCGCTTGCCGTCGCGCAGTGCGTTGACGCCTTCCGAAACGGTCTTCAAGGCATCGATGTCGAGCCCCGAATCGGTTTCGTCGAGGATCGCCAGGCGCGGCTCGAGCACGCTCATCTGGAAGATCTCGTTGCGCTTCTTCTCGCCGCCCGAGAAGCCGGAATTGACCGGCCGGTTGAGCAGGCTGTCGTCGAGGCCGATGGCCTTGACGCGCTGCTTGACCACTTTCAAGAACTCCACCGCGCTCAATTCCTTCTCGCCGCGATAGCTGCGTATGCCGTTCAACGCAGCCTTCAGCATGTAGACGTTGTTCACGCCCGGAATTTCTATCGGGTACTGGAAGGCCAGGAACACGCCTTCGCCGGCACGCTCCTCGGGTTCGAGGTCGAGCAAGGATTTGCCATTGAACGTCACCGAGCCGGCGGTCACGGTATAGCCGTCACGACCGGCGAGCACATGGGACAGCGTGCTCTTGCCCGAGCCGTTCGGCCCCATGATCGCATGGGTCTCGCCGGCGCCGATGGTGAGATTCAGGCCGCGCAGGATCTCGGTGCCGGCGACTTCAACGTGGAGATTCTTGATTTCGAGCATTTCGATTTCCGTAAGCAGTGCGCGCCGGCCTCAGCCGACCGCCCCTTCGAGACTGATGCCGAGCAGCTTCTGCGCTTCCACCGCGAATTCCATCGGCAGTTCCTTGAACACTTCCTTGCAGAAACCGTTGACGATCATGTTGACCGCATCTTCCTGCTTGATGCCGCGGCTGCGCAGGTAGAACAACTGGTCGTCGCTGATCTTGGAGGTGGAGGCCTCGTGCTCGACCACCGCCGACGGGCTCTTGCATTCGATATAGGGAAAGGTGTGCGCGCCGCACTTGGATCCGAGCAGCAGCGAATCGCACTGGGTGTAATTGCGCGCGCCTTCGGCGCCGGCGGCGATGCGCACCAGGCCGCGGTAGGCATTCTGGCTGCGACCGGCGGAGATGCCCTTGGACACGATGGTGCTCTTGGTGCCGCGACCGAGGTGAACCATCTTGGTGCCGGTGTCGGCCTGCTGCAGGTTGTTGGTCAGTGCCACGGAATAAAACTCGCCGACCGAGTTCTCGCCTTTCAACACGCAGCTCGGGTATTTCCAGGTGATGGCCGAGCCGGTCTCGACCTGCGTCCACGAGATCTTCGAACGCGCGCCGCGGCAGTCGCCGCGCTTGGTGACGAAGTTGTAGATGCCGCCGCGCCCTTCGGCGTCGCCGGGATACCAGTTCTGCACCGTCGAGTACTTGATGGACGCATCGTCGAGCGCGACCAGCTCGACCACCGCCGCGTGCAACTGGTTTTCGTCACGCATCGGCGCGGTGCAGCCTTCCAGGTAGCTGACGTAGGCGCCCTCGTCGGCTATGACCAGTGTGCGTTCGAACTGGCCGGTGTTCATGGCGTTGATGCGGAAATAGGTCGACAGCTCCATCGGGCAGCGCGTGCCCTTGGGGATGTAGACGAAAGAACCGTCGGAGAACACCGCCGAGTTCAGGGCCGCGTAGTAGTTGTCGCTGACCGGCACCACCGAGCCCAGGTACTTGCGCACCAGTTCCGGATGTTCGCGTACCGCTTCGGAGAACGAGCAGAAGATCACGCCGACTTCGGCCAGCTTGCCGCGGAAACTCGTGTGCACGGACACGCTGTCGAACACCGCGTCGACCGCCACGCCGGCCAGCATCTTCTGCTCTTCGAGCGGAATGCCGAGCTTCTCGTAGGTCTCGAGCAGCTTCGGATCGACCTCATCCAGGCTCTGCGGCTTGTCCTTGGCCGACTTCGGCGCCGCGTAATACGAGATCGCCTGGAAATCGATGGGCGGGTAATGCACATGGGCCCAGTTCGGCTCGCGCATGGTCTTCCAGCGCGCGAAGGCCTTGAGCCGCCATTCGAGCATCCACTCCGGTTCTTCTTTCTTCGCCGAGATGAGGCGAATGACGTCTTCGTTCAGGCCGGGCGGAACGGTATCCGATTCGATATCGGTGACAAAGCCGGCTTCGTAATGGCGGTCGACGAATTCGGCGACATCCTGGGCGTTGCTCGCCATTGATGTGGGGTCCTTAACAAGCGCCGTTCAGAGGCTGAAGCTTTCGCCGCAACCACAGGTGGCGGCGACGTTGGGGTTGGCAAAGCGGAAGCCTTCGTTGAGGCCGTCGCGCGCGAAATCGACTTCCGTGCCGTCCAGGTACTTGAGGCTCTGCGCGTCGACCACCACCGGCACGCCGTGGGATTCGAACACCTCGTCCTGGTCGAGGACGTCCTTGGCCATTTCGACCACGTACATGTAGCCGGAACAGCCCGTCGGTTTGACCGCCAGGCGCAGGCCGGCCGCCTGCTCGCGGCTCATGAAGTCGCGCACGCGGTTGGCGGCGCGCTCGGTCAGGGTGATAGCCATGGTTGTAATCCGCCAGTGGGCTCAGACGGCCGCTTCGGAACGCAGCTCGCCGAGCGGGTTTTCCTTCAGACGATGCAAGGGCTGTACGTTGCCCTTTTCCCGCACCAGCTGGTCGAGGCTGACGCTGGCCAGGAAATCGCGGATCTGAGTCGAGAGATTCTCCCACAAATCGTGGGTCAGGCAGCGCTGTTCGCCGTGGCAGTTGCGTCGCCCCGCGCAGCGCGTGGCGTCGACCGTTTCATTGACCGCGTCGATGACGTCCGCCACGGAAATCGCCGAGCCCGGCCGGCCGAGCTTGTAGCCGCCGCCCGGACCGCGCATGCCGTCCACCAGGCCGTTACGGCGCAGGCGGGCAAAAAGCTGTTCGAGGTAGGACTGGGAGATGCCCTGCCGCTCGGCAATCTCCGCGAGGGAAACCGGCCCGCGGTCGTAGTGCAGAGCCAGGTCCAACATCGCCGTAACGGCATATCTTCCGCGTGTCGTGAGTCTCATCGGGCCGTACCTCCTAGGGTATCCTCGGAAAGTTATCCGAGTAAAACACTAGGCAATTGTCACGTCTCCGACTAAATCGGTCAAGTATTCCGTAGGCGAGGCATAGACCTCAGGGTTCGACGGGCAGGTCGCGGGCGTTACGGGCCGTGGTCTCGGCCGACTCGACCCGATTGCGCAATTCGGCGATCTCGAGTTCGGCGTCGCGCGCGTGGTCAAGGAGGGAGTCGAGGGCCTGCGACACCGGGTCGGGCATGTTGGGCACCTGGCCGTAGGCATCGAAGCCGAGCTTGCGCGCGGTTTCGGCGCGCTGGCGGAATTTCTCGTCGACCGCCTGCACGACCCGGCCCGGGATGCCGACCACCGTGGCGTTGGCCGGCACGTCGCGCACCACCACCGCGTTGGAGCCGATGCGGGCATTGGCGCCGACCGTCAGCGGACCCAGGACCTTGGCCCCGGCGCCGATCACCACGCCGTTTTCGAGGGTCGGATGGCGCTTGCCCTTCTCCCAGGTGGTGCCGCCCAGGGTCACGCCATGATAGAGCGTGCAGTCGTCACCGATTTCGGCGGTCTCGCCGATGACCACGCCCATGCCATGGTCGATGAAGAACCGTCGGCCGATGGTCGCGCCGGGATGGATCTCGATGCCGGTCAGGAAGCGCCCGACATGGGACAGGAAGCGCGCCGCCCATTTCAGTCCCGCCCGCCACAGCTTGTGGCTCACGCGGTGGATCAGCACCGCGTGCACGCCGGGATAGCAGGTCAGGATCTCGAGCGTGTGACGCGCGGCCGGGTCACGCTCGAATACGCTGCTTACGTCTTCTCTGATACGCTCCAGCATGATGAGTGCTCCAGCTTGGTACCCACAACTACAGCCGACCCGATGAACCGGGGAACTACCCCGCTGTCCACCTCCGCAGCCGACCACGACGACCATCCGCGCCCATGACCGACTCCAACCCGAATTCCGACAAGCAACCCCCCCTGTCACTGCGCGAGGTGGTGGGCAGCATCATGGCGGCGCTGCTCGGCGTTCAAAGTTCGCGTAATCACGCCCGTGATTTCTCACGGGGCACGGCAAAGCAGTATATCGTGGTCGGTCTGATTGCCACGATTCTGTTTGTGAATATCGTGTATTTCGCGGTCAAGCTCATCCTGCATCTGGCCACCGGCTGACGGCGGCGCCGCCAGCCGGTCCGTTCAAGCCCGCAGTCTGGCCACCTGCTCGCGCAGCTTTTCCGCCGCGCTGCCGGCCTCGGCCAAGCGCTCACGCTCCTTGTTCACCACCGCCGCCGGCGCCCGTTCGACGAACGAAGCGTTGTCGAGCTTGGCCTGGGCACGGGCGATTTCACCTTCCAGGCGCTCGAGCTCCTTGCTGACGCGGGCGAGTTCGGCGTCCTTGTCGATGAGATCGCTGAGGGGCACCAGCACCGTCATGCCGCCCGCCAGCGCGGTCGCCACGTCGCCCGGGGCGGGTGGCGCCGTCACCACCGGCTGGGTACGCGCAAGCTGTTCGATGATGCGGTGATGCGCGGCGAGCCAGGCCTGTTCGGTGGCGCTGCCCTCGCGACTGAAAACCGGCAGGCGCGCGGACGGCTCGATGTCGTACTCGGCGCGGATGCGCCGCACGCCCAGCACGAATTCCTTGAGCCACGCGCACACCAGTTCGTCGGCCGGCGCGGCGCTGAACTGCTCGGCGCCGGGATAGGGCTCGTTCATGATGGTGGCGGCCGGATTGCCGGTCAGGGCGCCGAGCTTGAGCCAGATCTCCTCGGTGATGAAGGGCATGAAGGGATGCAGCGCGCGCAGCAGGCCGTCCAGCACTTCGATGAGGGTCGCGCACACGCCGTCCTTTTCCGCCTGGGTCGCCTGCTCGTCGTAGAGCGTGACCTTGGCCATTTCGATGTACCAGTCGCAGTATTCGTCCCAGACGAAGTCGTACAAGGCCTGCGCGCCGAGGTCGAAGCGATAATCGGCAAACCCTTCGCGTACACGGGTGATGGCGGCGCCGAACTGGCTCCTGATCCAGCGCTCGGGCATGCCGCTGACCCGCGCCGCCGGCGGCGTGTCGCCGCGATGCTGCTCGCACACCATCAGCACGAAACGCGCAGCATTCCAGATCTTGTTGCAGAAATTGCGGTAGCCGCCGATGCGGCCGAGGTCGAAGCGGATGTCGCGGCCCTGGGTCGCCATCACCGCGAACGTGAAGCGCAGCGCGTCGGTGCCGTGGGGGGCGATACCCTGGGGATACTGGCGGCGGGTGTCGGCCTCGATGCGCGGCGCGTCTTCGGGACGCATCAAGCCGGTGGTGCGCTTGGCGACCAGGGTCTCGATGTCGACGCCGTCGATGAGGTCGATGGGGTCGAGGATGTTGCCCTTGGACTTCGACATCTTGTTGCCGTCGGCGTCGCGCACCAGGCCATGGATGTAGACCTCGCGGAACGGCACGTCGCCCATGAACTTGATGCCCATCATGATCATGCGGGCAACCCAGAAAAAGATGATGTCGAAGCCCGTCACCAGCACGCTGGTCGGGTAGAAGGTCGCGAGTTCCGGCGTCTTGTCCGGCCAGCCCAGGGTCGAGAACGGCCACAGCGCGGACGAGAACCAGGTGTCCAGCACGTCTTCGTCCTGGCGCAGCAAAACGTCCGCGCCGATACCGCCGCGCGCCCGCGCATCGGCCTCGTCATGACCGACATATATATTGCCGGCCTCGTCGTACCAGGCCGGGATGCGGTGACCCCACCACAGCTGGCGGCTGATGCACCAGTCCTCGATGTTGCGCATCCACTCGAAATAGGTCTTGGCCCAGTTCTCGGGAATGAAGCGGATGCGACCGTCCTCGACCGCCGCGATGGCGGGATCGGCGAGCGGCTGGATTTTCACGAACCACTGGTCGGTGAGGTAGGGCTCGATGACCGCCTGGGTGCGGTCGCCGCGCGGCACCATGAGCTTGTGCGGGTCGGTACGCACCAGGAGGCCGGCCGCTTCCAGTTCGGCCACCACCTGCTTGCGCGCAGCATAACGGTCGAGACCGCGGAAGCGCTGCGGCGCGTTGTCGTTGATGGCGGCGTCGTCGGTGAAGATGTTGATGAGCGGCAGACCATGGCGGTGGCCGACCGCGTAGTCATTGAAATCGTGGGCGGGCGTGATTTTCACGCAGCCGGAACCGAATTCGGGGTCGACGTACTCGTCGGCGATGATCGGAATGCTGCGCTCGGCGAGCGGCAGCAAAATGTCCTTGCCGATGAAGCGCCGGTAGCGATCGTCACCGGGGTGAACCGCCACCGCGACGTCGCCGAGCATGGTTTCGGGACGGGTGGTGGCGACCACCAGGTGGCCGCTGCCGTCGGCCAGCGGGTAGCGCAGGTGCCACATGAAGCCGTCTTCTTCTTCCGCCACCACCTCCAGATCGGAGATGGCGGTGTGCAGCACCGGGTCCCAGTTGACCAGGCGTTTGCCGCGGTAGATGAGGCCTTCGCCATACAAAGAGACGAACACCTCGCGAACGCTGCGCGACAGCGCGTCGTCGAGGGTGAAGCGCTCGCGGCTCCAGTCCATGGCCGCGCCCATGCGTCGCAACTGGCGGGTGATGGTGCCGCCGGATTTCTCCTTCCACTCCCACACCGCCTCGACGAAACGCTCGCGGCCCAGGTCGTGACGCGACTGACCGGCCTGCGAGAGCTGGCGTTCGACCACGATTTGCGTGGCGATGCCGGCATGATCGGTGCCGCATTGCCACAGGGTGTTGTCGCCGCACATGCGGTGATAGCGCACCAGCGCGTCCATCAAGGTGTCCTGGAAGGCATGGCCCATGTGCAGGCTGCCGGTCACGTTGGGCGGCGGCAGGGCGATGCAGTAGGGCGCGCCGCGGCCGCTGGGCACGAAATTGCCGGCCTGCTCCCATTGCTCGTAGCGGCTCTGTTCCAGGCTGCGCGGGTCGTAGGTCTTGTCCATTGCCATGGGCTTGTTCACTTCTTTCGGTTCGGATGGGGCGACGTCGGCCGGCGCCGGCGGCGCGCGGTGGTCGCGTTGCAATTCGGCCTTGATCTCGGCCACCGCCGCGGCGACGCCGGCGCTGACCATCTGTTTGATGTCTTCGGAGAGCTTCGCGAGCTGTGCGTCACGGGCGGGTGGAGCCGGGGTGGCGGCGCGCAGCGCGGCGATATCGACCTCGTCGCTCAAGCGTGGCGGACGCGGTGCATCCGGCGCTTCGACCAGCCGCGGCGGCGTCGGCCTGCTGCGTTCGTCACGCTCGGCCATGTCAGCGGCTGACCTTGTGGGTATTCAGCGCGAAGCCGCGGTCCTGGTAGTAGCGGTAGCGGGCGCGCGCCGCGCCGCGCGTCGCGTCATCGTAGCCCGCCGATTCGATGACGCGCGCGTAGCGGCTGGCGAGTTCCGGCACGGCCGCCGCCAGGTTGACCAGCACGTCGGGTTGCAGGTTGTCGACCGCCGCGCAGCCGACCACCACGCGGGTGTCGGCGCCGGCATCGGCGGCCAGCGCGTGGGGTACGAAGCTCGTGTCCTGGAACTGCCACAACAGGTCGTCGAAGGCCCGCGCGCGGGCCTCGTCCTCACACTGGACGTAGACCCCATGGCCTTGTTGCCAGGCCTTTTCGACGATGCGGCACATCATGCGGTCGTGGTCCGCCGCGGCGGGCGGCTCGATGACGTAGAAATCGACGCGCGTCATCGCTCACGCGCGGTCGGCTCGCGCCAGGATGTAGTCCAGGAGCAAGGGCAGGGGACGACCGGTCGCGTACTTGTTCTTGCCGCTGCCCCAGGCGGTGCCGGCGATGTCGAGGTGCGCCCAGCGGTAGTCCTTGGTGAAGCGCGCCAGGAAACAGGCGGCGGTGATGGTGCCGGCGTTGCGACCGCCGACATTGGCCATGTCGGCCACCGGGCTGTCGAGCTGTTTCTGGTATTCGTCCCACAGCGGCAGGCGCCAGGCGCGGTCGCCGCTGCGCTGGCCGGACGCCAGCAGCGCTTCCGCCAGTTCGTCGTTGTTGCTCAAAAGGCCGCTGGCCTGGTCGCCGAGCGCCACCACGCAGGCGCCGGTCAGGGTCGCGATATCGATCACGACATCGGGCTCGAAGCGCGCGCTGTAGGTCAGGGCGTCGCACAGGATCAGGCGCCCTTCGGCGTCGGTATTCAGGATCTCGATGGTCTGGCCGGACATGCTGGTGACCACGTCGCTGGGCTTGCTGGCGTTGCCGTCGGGCAGGTTCTCGGTGGCCGGCACCACGCCGACCACGTTGAGGGCCGGGCCGATCTCGGCCAGCGCCGCCATCACGCCCAGCACGCTGGCGGCGCCGGTCATGTCGAATTTCATCTCGTCCATGGCCGGCCCCGGCTTCAGGGAAATGCCGCCGGAATCGAAAGTCACGCCCTTGCCGACCAGCACGATGGGCTTGGCGCCGTCATCGCGGCCCTTGTATTCGAGGGTGATGAGCTTGGCCGGTTGGCGCGAGCCGCGCGCCACCGACAGCAGCGCGCCCATGCCCAGCGCTTCCATGTCGGCCTGCTCGAGCACGCTGCAGGTGAGCGACTCGTGCTGCTCGGCGAGCGCCTCGGCCTGCTCGGCGAGGTAGCTTGGCGTGCAATGGTTGGCCGGGCGGTTGGCGAGGTCCTTGAGGAGATTGGTGCCGGTGACCTTGCCGCGCGCGACCGCGAGCGCCGCACGCACATCGGTCATGCTCTTTTCGTCGACCAGCAGCGCGAGGCGCGTCAGGCCGTGGCCGTCGGGCTTGGATTTGAACTCGGTGTACTTGTAAGCCTGGGCGGCGAATATCGACACGTGCTGGTCGACCACCCAGCGCAGGTCGCGGCCCTTGACCGTCACGTCCAGCAAGCTGCTCATGCCGCTGCGCAGCGAGGCGGCTTTCAGCGTTTCGGCGGCCTTGGAAATGAGCTTCTGGTACTCCTCGGCCGACACGCCTTCGCGCTTGCCGACGCCGAGCAGCAACACGCGTTCGGCGTCGATGCCGCCGACCTCGGGCACCATCAATGCCTCGCCGACCTTGCCGCTCACGTCGCCGCGCTGCACCAGGCGCGTCAGCGCGCCGCGCGAAGCCTTGTCGAGATCGGCCGCGCGTTCGCTCAAGGTGCGACCGGCATGCACGCCGACGATGAGGCAGGCGGTTTTTTGCTTACGCGCTTGCCCGTGCTTGACGGAAAATTCCATAGCTTTGCTCGCCGTGAGAAGATTGCGGAGGAGGCGACCCGGCGTCGGAACCGGCCAGCTTGGCCGCCCGCGGGCTGCCGGCAGTTTATTCGTTTGCGTCGAGAGGCGTAAAGCGCGGCGCGAGCGGGACGCTCGGCCCGAGCACGGTCATAATCGCCCTTTTCGCCCCTGCCAGGAGCGCCTCGCGGCGCATGCCAGTTCCGCCATGAAGATTCTCGACAACTACATTCGGCGCAATGTCATCGCCACCACCCTGACGGTGCTGGTGGTGTTGCTGGCGATCTTTTCGTTCTTCACTTTCCTCGACGAGCTCGAGGATCTCGGACATGGCGGCTACGGCCTCGCGCAGGCGGTGTCGGTGGTGGCGCTGCGCCTGCCGGGGCTCGCCTACCAGCTGTTTCCGATAGCCGCCCTGCTCGGCTCGCTGATGGGGCTCGGTGGCATGATGGAACGCAACGAGATTACCGTGATCCGCTGTGCCGGCGTGTCGCGCGAACGGGTGGTGTGGTCGGTCATGAAGGCCGGCCTGGTGGTGGTGGCGCTGGCGGTATTCGTCGGAGAAGTGGTGTTTCCGCCGGCCGAGGGCCAGGCCCGCGAACTGCGCGCGCTGGCGTCGTCCGATCGCTCGTCCTCGACCTCGGAACATGGCTTCTGGGCGCGCGACGGCAACGCCTACATCAATATCCGCGAGATCCTGCCGGGCGAACGTTTCCGCGACATCCGCATCCTGGAATTCGACGACGGCAACAAGCTGCTGCGCTCGACACGTGCCGCGTCGGCACAGGTGCGCGACGGCAAGTGGCGGCTGGAAAAGCTCGGCCAGACCGATTTCAGCGGTCCGACGCCGGTCGCCCGCCAGCTCGACACGATGAGCTGGGATTCGCTGTTGGATCCGGATCTGCTGGGCCTGGTCGCCATCAATCCCGACACCCTGTCGTCGCTGGACCTGTTCCGCTACGTCCGCTTCGTCGAGAGCAACGGCCAGAGCGCCGAACGCTGGAAGCATGCGCTATGGGTCAAGCTCGGCTACCCGCTGGCGGCGGCGGTGATGGTCTATCTCGCCATTCCGCTGGTGCTGGGCGCGTCGCGCTCGGTGAGCGCCGGTCGGCGCATCCTGGTAGGCGCCCTGATCGGTCTCGGCTTCCACGTCATGAATGAAACCTCGCGGCATCTCGGTCTCGTGGTCGGCATGCCGCCGGCCTTGTCGGCCTTGGGGCCGACCGTGCTGCTGTTTTCTATCGCGCTGTTTTTGAACCGTCGCGCGCAGTGACGCGCAACACCAGGCGGGTGTGCGACCAGCGGTCGTGCCAGGCGCGTCGGTCGCGGTCGAACAAGGCCGCCAGGTAGCCGATGCCGCCGAGCGCGAAACACGCCAGCGCGCCGACGAAGCGCAGGCTCGCCTCGCGCAGGGTCGGGCGTCGTTCGGCGCCTTGCGCCAGGATGACGAGTTTCCACGCCTGCATGCCGAGCGTGCGGCCGCGTGTCCAGCACAGGACGAAATAGCCGTAGATGACCGCCAGCACGTAGGCGCTCATGAAGGGATTGCCGGGTTCGATGATCCGGCCGGCCACGACCACCGGTATAAAAGACAGGAAGTAGACCACCGTGAATACCGCGATGGCGTCGTACAGTACCGCCATCATGCGGCGCGGGAAGGGCACGGGTTTGTCGACTTCGGGCACGCGCTGACTGGGCTCTATGCTATGTTCAAACTGCGGCACACCGGGAAGCGAGGCATGCTCGAGGCGGCGTTCCAATCTCAGGCAGGCCGGCTCGGCAGGGCGTTACGGCGCGGCGTCGCCCTGTGGCTGCTGGGGCACGCGGCGCTGCCGTGGGCGGCGACCGGCGACGCGCATGATATCTACATCGAGGATTACCGTCTGCACATCGAATGCAGCGGACGCGGCGCGCCGGCTGTCGTCCTCGATGCCGGCCTTGGTGGCTCGTCGCTGGAGTGGGTGTTCGTGGTCGAGCGCCTGCGGCGCCTGACCAAGGTCTGTACCTACGACCGCGCCGGCTACGGCGGCAGCGACACCGGCCCCCTGCCCCGCACCAGTTCGCGCATCGTCGCCGAGCTCAAGCACCTGTTGGAGACCGCCGGCGTGCCGCCGCCCTACGTGTTGGCCGGCCATTCTTTCGGCGGCTACAACATGCAGCTCTTCGCGCGGCGTTATCCCGCGCTCAGCGCCGGCCTGGTGCTGGTGGATGCCTCGCATCCCGACCAGGTGGAACGCTTCGAAGCGCCGCCGCTCAACATGGTCACCGCACCCAGCAGCCGCGCCGGCATCGTGCAGTTCCGCGACCAGCCGCCGGTCAACGCGCTGTTGCCGCCGCGCCTGCGTATCAAGGTGGCCGAACAGGCGCAGCGCTGGAAGACCCGGCGCACCCTGTCGGCCGAACTCCTGAGCTTTCGCGACAGCGCCGCCGAAGTGCGCGCCGCGCCGCCGCTCGGCGCCATGCCGCTGGTGGTGGTGTCGCGCGGCCGGACGGAAGGCGAGATGACGCCGCGCAAGCAGACCTTCGAGCGCCTGTGGGCCGAGCTGCAGGGGCAATTGGCGGCCTCGAGCTCGGTCGCCGCCCATTTGCTGGCGCTCGGCGCGGGCCATCAGGTCCATATCGAACAGCCCGACGTGGTGGCCTATGGCATCGCCATGCTGGTGACCCGCGCGCGCGGCGGCACGCTGTCACCGGCGCGTTATGCCGGGCGGGATGACCGCGCCTTTCGGCTGGCGGACGTGGTGTGGCTGAAGGACGACCTGAGCGTCGCGCCGCCGGCGGTGTTGGCGGCGGCGCCGATGCTGCCATGCACGGGTGAGTGCACGAGCGCGCGAGTTGGCGCTCCCTAGGGGAGTCGAACCCCTGTTCTCGGCGTGAGAGGCCGATGTCCTAGGCCACTAGACGAAGGGAGCGTATTTGGCAGCGCGGATGGTATCATACCCGCGCGCCGCTGTTGGCAGTGGCGATACGACGCAGACCGGCGACATCCGTTCGGCCCTTGTCTGCGCTCCGCAACGCGGCACGCGCCGTCGCCCGTCACAGCCCAGGCGCGCTCACAGGACACATGATCCCGAGAAGTCATTGAGCATCCTAATCGATCTGGTTCGAGCCGCAGCCGCTCGGGTCACCGGGCGTGCAACGCCCAAGGCCGCCGCCGCCGCTGCCCCCGTTTCCCCACCCCCACGTTCCAAGCGCAAGAACGAGCAAGCCGTGCCCGCGCGCGGGGCTGCGCCGCGCATCTACACGCGTAGTGAGCACAACATTTCGCGCAAGATGATTTCGCCGAGCGCGCTGAAGGTCCTGTATCGACTCGACGGCGCCGGCTTCCGCGCCTGCCTGGTCGGCGGTGGCGTGCGCGATCTCTTGCTCGGTCGCGAGCCCAAGGACTTCGACGTCGCCACCGACGCGAGTCCCGACCAGGTGCGCGAGCTGTTCCGCAACTGCCGTCTCATCGGCCGCCGTTTCCGCCTCGCCCACGTGCGCTTCGGGCCCGAAATCATCGAAGTGGCGACGTTCCGCGCCGCCCATGACGACGACGATGGCGACCACGCCGAAATGAGCGACGAAGGCCGCATCCTGCGCGACAACGTTTACGGCAACATCGAAGACGACGTGTGGCGCCGCGACTTCACCGTCAACGGTCTGTACTACGACATCCACGACTTCAGCGTCATTGATTATGTCGGCGGCGTGGAAGACCTGGAAAAAGGCGTGTTGCGCATCATCGGCGACCCCGAGCAACGCTACCGCGAAGACCCGGTGCGCATGCTGCGCGCGATCCGCTTCGCGGTGAAACTCGGTTTCAACCTCGACCCGTCCTGCGCCAAACCCTTGCCCAAACTCGCCAACCTGCTCGACGCCATCTCGTCGGCGCGATTGTTCGATGAAGCCTTGAAGCTGTTCCACGGCGGCTATGCGCTGCAGACCTTCGAGGCGTTGCGCCATCATCATCTCTTCGAGCACCTGTTCCCGCTCACCGAAATCGCCTTGAGCCACGAGCACGAGGGCTTTCCCGCCACGCTCATCGGCCGCGCGCTGGACAACACCGACCAGCGCATCGCCGAGGGCAAGTCCGTGACGCCGGCCTTCCTGCTCGCGGCCTTGCTGTGGGACGCCTTCGAAGAGCGCCGCCAACAGCTCGAAGCCGACGGCATGCAGCCCATGGATGCGCTCGGTCTCGCCGCGGACCAGGTCATCGCCAAGCAGGTGGCGCGCCTGGCCGTGCCGCGGCGTTTCACGCAGGTCACGCGTGACATCTGGGCCATGCAGCCGCGCCTCGTCGACCTCTCGCCCAAGCGCGCGCGCCGCGCGATCGAAAACCCGCGCTTCCGCGCCGCCTATGATTTCTTGCTGCTGCGCGCCGAAGCCGGTGATGCCGACGCGGCGGCCTGCGCCGACTGGTGGACCGATTTCCAGGACGCCAGCGACAGCGAGCGCGACAACATGCTGAACGCGCTGGACGAACGCCCCGCGCCGGGTGGCGGCAAGCGCCGTCGGCGTCGCAAGCGGCGCGCCTGATGCAGAGCGTCACGGCCTACATCGGCCTCGGCAGCAATCTCGATGATCCCGCCGCGCAGGTCGCCACGGCCATCGACGCGCTCGCCGCGCTGCCCGACTGTTCGCTGCGCGCGGTCTCGAGTTTCTATCGCAACCCACCGATGGGGCCCAAGGACCAGCCGGATTACGTGAACGCGGTGGTGGCGCTCGAGACCCGTCTCGCGCCGCGCGCCCTGCTCGACGCCATGCAGGCCATTGAACGCGCGCAAGGCCGCGACCGCAGCGGTCAGCGCTGGGGACCGCGCACCATCGACCTGGACCTCTTGGTCTACGGTGACAGCGTTCTCCACGAGGATCACCTGACGGTGCCGCACCCGGGCCTTGCCGAGCGCGCCTTCGTGCTGGTGCCGCTGGCTGAAATCGCGCCCCACGTGTCGATACCGGGCCACGCCGCGCTGGCCACCTTGCTGGCCGCCGTCGATCGCGCCAGCGTGGTGCCGATGCCCGCTCCCTCTCGTTCCATGCCACGGATATCTTCGACCCGATGATTACCAATTACGATCTGAAGACGCTGCGCGAGACCTTGCGTGAATGGCGCCGTGAAGGCCTGACCGTCGCCCTGGTGCCGACCATGGGCAATCTGCACGACGGCCACATCTCGCTGTTGGCCCGTGCCCGCGAGATTGCCGATCGCAGCGTGGTGAGCATTTTCGTCAATCCCATCCAGTTCGGACGTGGCGAAGATTACGAGCGCTATCCGAGCACCCTCGATGCCGACCGCGCCAAGCTCGAAGCCGCCGGTCTCGATCTCTTGTTCGCGCCCAACCTCGCCGAGCTCTACCCGGGCGGTATCGAGGAAGACACGCGCGTCACCGTGCCGGCCCTGTCCGACATCCTGTGCGGAGAATTCCGCCCCGGCCATTTCTCCGGCGTGGCGACGGTCGTCAGCAAGCTGTTCATCAACACCCAGCCCGATTTCGCGCTGTTCGGTGAAAAGGACTTCCAGCAGGTGATGGTCATCCGGCGCATGGTCCGCGACTTGCTGTTCCCGGTGAAGATCATCGGCATGCCGATCATTCGCGAAGCCGATGGCCTGGCCATGAGTTCGCGCAACAGCTACTTGAAGCCCGCCGAGCGCCAGGTTGCCGCCGGCATTTTCGCCAGCCTCACCCGCGCCGCCACCGAGTTGCGCGAGCAGACGCAGGGCATCGCCGCGCTCGAGCAGCGTTGCGTCGAGGAATTGACCGCGCTCGGCATGCGTCCCGAGTACATCTCCGTGCGCAGCGCCCTCGACCTGTCACTGCCCAAGGCCGGCGACCAGGACTTGATCATCTTGGCCGCCGCGTGGCTGGGCGGTGCGCGCCTCATCGACAATGTGCGCGTGATGCTCAGCAAGCCGCTGGCGGCCTGAGCGCGGGCGCCAGCAGCGGAATCCACGGCATGAACAAGGGCGTCTACATCAAGACCTTCGGTTGCCAGATGAACGAGTACGATTCGAGCAAGATGCTGGCCCTGCTCGAACGCAGCCACGGTCTGACGCCGGTCGGCAGCCCCGAACAGGCGCGCGTCCTGCTCATGAACACCTGCTCGGTGCGCGAGAAGGCGCAGGAAAAACTGTTCTCCGAACTCGGTCGCTGGCGGCCGCTGAAGGATGCCGATCCGAACGTCATCATCGCGGTCGGCGGCTGCGTCGCCAGCCAGGAGGGCGAACTCATCTGGGAGCGCGCGCCCTACGTCGACGTGGTGTTCGGGCCGCAAACCCTGCATCGACTGCCGGCCATGATTGCCGAGGTCGAGCGCGGCGCGAACCGCCTGATCGACATCTCCTTTCCCGAAATAGAGAAATTCGACAACCTGCCGCCGGCGCGCGTCGACGGCCCGAGCGCGTTCGTCTCGATCATGGAGGGCTGTAGCAAGTACTGCAGCTTCTGCATCGTGCCCTACACGCGCGGCGAAGAATTCAGCCGGCCCTTCGACGACGTCATCACCGAGATTGTCGATCTCGCCGCCGCCGGCGTGCGCGAAGTGGTGTTGCTCGGCCAGAACGTCAACGCCTACCGCGGTGCGACCCACGACGGACAGGTGGTCGATCTCGCCGCGCTCATTCGTTACGTGGCGGCGGTGGACGGCGTGGAGCGCATCCGCTTCACCACTTCGCATCCGCTCGAATTCACGCCGCGCCTGATCCAGGCCTACGCCGAGGTGCCGGAGCTCGTCAGCCACCTGCACTTGCCGGTGCAGAGCGGCGCCGATCGCATCCTCGCGCTGATGAAGCGCGGCCACACCACGCTCGAATACAAATCCATCATCCGTCGCCTGCGCGAAGCGCGGCCGGACATCCTGATTTCCACGGATTTCATCGTCGGCTTTCCCGGCGAGACCGACGAGGATTTCGCCCGCACCATGGCCTTCATCGACGAGCTGCGTTTCGACCAGTCCTTCAGCTTCATCTACAGCGCGCGGCCGGGCACGCCGGCGGCGGCGCTGCCGGACGACGTCAGCCTGCACGAGAAGCAGCATCGCCTCGCCATCCTGCAGCGGCGCATAACCGAGTTCGCGGACGAATACAACGCCGCCATGGTCGGCACCACGCAACGCGTGCTGGTCACCGGCCATGCGCGCAAGGACGCAAGCGAGCTCGCGGCCCGCACCGCGCACAACCGCGTGGTGAATTTCGCCGGGCCGGCGCATCTCATCGGCGATTTCGCCGAGGTGCGCATCAGCGCCGCGCTGCCCAACTCGCTGCGCGGCGAATGGCTGGGTGTCGCCCTCGAGGCCAGCGCATGAGCACCGCCGCCATCGAAATCGCGCTGGAGCCGGCCGACAACGAGCGCCTCGCCAACCTGTGCGGCCAGTTCGACGAGAACCTGCGCCTGCTGGAGCGCCGCACCGGCGTCGAGATCGGCAATCGCGGCAACCAGTTCAAGCTGGTCGGCGAGCACGACGTGGTGGTGGTCACCGAGCGTGTCATCCGTCAGCTCTACAGCCTGACCGGCACGCGCTCCATCACCGGCGCCGACGTGCACCTGGAACTGCGCAACGCCGACATGAGCGGCGAAGAGGAATTCGACGACAGCCTGGGTTCGATCCGCACGCGGCGCACCATGGTCAAGGCGCGCGGTGTGAACCAGCGCAAGTACCTCGATGCGATCCGCGAGTTCGACATCAGCTTCGGCATCGGCCCGGCCGGCACCGGCAAGACCTACCTGGCGGTGGCGAGCGCGGTGGCGGCGCTCGATTCGGATTCGGTGCGGCGCATCTGCCTGGTACGGCCGGCGGTGGAAGCCGGCGAGCGGCTCGGCTTCCTGCCCGGCGACATGTCGCAGAAAATCGATCCCTATCTTCGCCCGCTGTACGACGCCCTGTATGAAATGCTCGGCTTCGAGCGTGTCGCCAAGCTCATCGAACGCAACATCATCGAAGTGGCGCCGCTGGCCTTCATGCGCGGCCGCACCTTGAACGAGTCGTTCATCATTCTCGACGAGGCGCAGAACACCACCATCGAACAGATGAAGATGTTCCTGACCCGTATCGGCTTCGGCTCCAAGGCGGTGGTGACGGGCGACGTCACGCAGATCGACCTGCCGCGCGGCCGCACCTCGGGTCTCAAACACGTCATAGACGTGCTGGATGGCGTGGAAGGCATCAGTTTCACGTTCTTCCGCTCCAAGGACGTGGTGCGTCATACGCTGGTGGCACGCATCCTCGATGCCTACGCCATCCACGAGGCCGACAACGAAGCCGAGCGCGACGACGAGCGTCGCAACGGATGACGACGGCGGGTCTCGCGCAGGTGGGTTCGGCGCCGCTCGCCGAAGTCGACCTGGCACTGCAGGTGGAGAGCGTGGCCGCCGGCGTGCCGGACCAGGCATTCTTCGCCGAGTGCGTGGCGCGCGCCGCCGCGGCCTTTCGCGCGCGGGTCGAAGTGACGCTGCGCGTGGTGGATGAAGACGAGGGGCGCGCGCTCAATCGCCAATGGCGCGAGCGCGATTACGCGACCAACGTGTTGTCCTTCGCCGCCGAGGGGCTCGCCGACATCGCGCCCGATCTCCTTGGTGACATCGTGCTGTGCGCGCCGGTGGTGAGCGCCGAGGCCCGCGCGCAGGGCAAGCAGGCATCGCACCACTGGGCGCATCTCACGGTGCACGGCGTGTTGCACCTGCTCGGATTCGATCACCAGGACGACGAAGGCGCAACCCTCATGGAGCAACACGAACGCGCGATACTGGCGGCCATGGGCATTGCCGATCCGTATCGCGCCTGACGGACCCTCGATGAACGACCTTCACGCCAGCCTGCGCACCACCCTCCACGGCCTGTGGCAGGACTGGTTGCGCCGTTTCCGCCCCGATCCCAATGGCCGTCAGCGCCTGGTCGATACCATCCGCGACGCCGAGGAGCAGCACATCATTGATCCCGATACCGTGGCAATGATGGAAGGCGCGCTGCTGGTGTCGGAGATCCAGGTGCGTGACATCATGGTGCCGCGTTCGGACATCGTCTTCATTGAAGAACACGCGGTGCCGCGCGAATTCCTCTCGGAAGTGATCGAGTCGGGCCATTCGCGCTTTCCGGTGTTCGACGACAAGCGCGAGAACGTGCTCGGCATCCTGTTGGCCAAGGACCTCTTGCCGCTGCTGGCCGAGCCGGGTCTCGCCTTCGACATCCGCGACATCATGCGGCCGGTGGCCTTCGTGCCGGAGAGCAAGCGCCTCAACATCCTGCTGCGCGAATTCCGCGAGCGGCGCAATCACCTGGCGGTGGTGGTCGACGAGTACGGCGGCATCTCCGGGCTGGTCACCATCGAGGACGTCATCGAGCAGATCGTCGGCGAAATCGACGACGAGCATGATCTCGCCGAAGAAGACAACATCCGCCGTCATCGCGACGAGCGCTATACCGTCAAGGCGCGCACGCCCATCGAGGAATTCAACGATCGTTTCGGCGTGGTCTTCGAGACCGATGATTATGACACCGTCGGCGGTCTCGTCATCCACGAGCTCGGTCACCTGCCGCGGCGTGGCGAAGAGCTTCGATTCCAGGGCTTCGAGTTCAAGGTGCTGCGCGCCGACCGCCGCCGCATCCGCTTGCTGCGCGTGATCCGCGGCGACCAGGCGCTGCCTTCGGCCACCGACGGCGACGGTTGATGTCGGCAAGCCCGCGCTGATCTCGATGGCGAACGCGCCTTCCCCTCCAGAGCGCGGCGTCGCGCGGCGCGACCTCGTGCTGGCGCTGGCGGCCGGCCTCGTCGTGCCGTTCGCTTTTGCGCCCTACGACCTGTGGCCCGTGGCCATGCTCGCCATGACAGCGCTCAACCTGTTGCTCGCGGGGCGCACGCCGCGCCAGGCCTTTCGTCTCGGCTGGTGTTTCGGCTTCGGCATGTTCGGCCACGGCGTATGGTGGATACAGGTCAGCGTCCACCAGTTCGGTCTGCCCTACTACAGCTTCTCGGTAACCATGACCGCCCTGCTGGTCGCTTTCCTGTCGCTCTATCCGGCGCTGTTCGCCGCGCTATTGCGACGCCTGCCGGTGGGCGCTGAAGGGCTGCGTCATGTGCTGCTGGCGCCCGCCCTGTGGGTCTGCGGCGAATGGCTGCGCGGTTGGATCTTCACCGGCTTCCCGTGGCTGTCGCTCGGCTACAGCCAGCTCGACGCGCCGCTGTCCGCGCTCGCGCCCTGGGGTGGCGAACACCTGTGCTCGGTGGCGGTGGTGATGGCCGCCGGCTTCATCACGCAGTGCTTTGGCGGCTCGCTGCGCGCGCGTCTCGCCTGCGGCGCGGCGCTGCTGGCCATGTTCGCGGCGGCCGCGACTTTGCGCGGCGTGCCGACCAGTCACGAGACCGAGGCCGGTCTCAGCGTCGCGCTGGTGCAGGGCGCCATCCCGCAGCAGATGAAATGGGAGCTGTCGCAGCGCGAGCATGCGTTCAAGCTCTACAACGAACTGTCGGCGCCCCATTGGCAGTCCGACGTCGTGATCTGGCCCGAGACGGCGATACCGGCCTTCGCCGACGAAGTGCCGGAGATGATCACGAGCCTCGCGCACACCGCGCGCGCGGCGCGCACCACCTTGCTGGTCGGCATGCCGACCGGCGAGCCATGGAGCGGTGGTCGCTACTACAACAGCGTGGTGGCCTTGGGCAGTGAGCCGGGCCGTTACGACAAGCGCCATCTCGTGCCTTTCGGCGAGTTCTTTCCGTTCAAGGCGGCGCTGGAAAACCTTTCGCGCCTGCTCAGCATTCCGATGTCGGATTTCAGCGAGGGCGATATCCGCCAGGCCACGCTGCATGCCGCCGGCCACGCGGTCGGCGTGTCGATCTGCTACGAGGATGTCTACGCGCGCGAGGTGCGGCGCGCCTTGCCGCAGGCAGGCTTCCTGGTCAATGTCAGCAATGACGCCTGGTTCGGAGACACCATCGCGCCCCATCAGCATCTGCAGATCGCACGCATGCGCGCGCTGGAGGCAGGCCGCTACCTGCTGCGCGCCACCAATACCGGCATCACCGCCATCATCGACGAGCGTGGCCGGGTCACGGCGCGCGCGCCGCAATTCCAGCCGACCGCGCTGACCGGCAGCTTCGCCGCGCGCGGTGGCGCCACGCCTTACGTACGGCTCGGCGACTGGCCGCTATTCGCGGTGCTGGTCACGATCGTACTGGCCGTGACGCTGGACGGTCGCCGTCGCGCGGCGTGCCGTTGATGTCGAGATCGGCCGGCGCTTCGCCGCCGAGGTAACGCGCCCAGGCTGCGTCGTAGAGGGCGCCGAGGTGTCGTGCCATGCGCGCCGGGGCGAAGGGGTTGTGTTCGCGCAGGCGTTTGTCGAGCGCGTCGCGTAGCGCGCGCAGACGCGGTCTGTCGCGATGCAGTGCCATCACCAGCGCGCAATAATCTTCCGGCGTGGTCGTGATCAGCTCCTCGAGGCCGACCGCGCTCAAGAGGGACGCGCCGTAGCGCGCGCTCCAGCCCGTACCCTTCAGGCTCACCATCGGCAGCCCGGCCTGCAAGGCATCGAGGCCGGTGGTGTGGGCGTTGAAGGTCCAGGTATCCAGGAACAGGTCGGCGGCGCGATGGCGGGCGAGATGCGCGTCATGGGCCACGCGCTCGACGGATACCAGGCGCTCTGCCGCCAAGCCCCGTTGTACGGCGCGCGTGCGCAGTGCCGCCATCGCGGCGCTTGGCGCCGGCCCCAGCCACAACACTGCATCCGGCAGGGCTTGCAGCAAATCCAGCCAGCGCTCGAACAGGCGCGGTTCGATTTTTTCCACGCGCGTGAAGCCGCACAGCACGAAGGCGTTGTCCGGCAAGCCGAGCGCGGCTCGCGACGGCGTGGCGCCCGGTGCATGGCGGGCGGTGTCATAGGGATAGAAACTCGGCGGCATGAAGGCGCGCGCTTCGCGCAAGGGATAACCCCAGTCGTCGGGCTCCGACACGCGATCGCTCACGCGGTAGTCGAGCCACGACGCGAACAGGCTGTGGCTGTGGCCGAGGTAGGCGAACTGCAGGCGCGCCGGCCGCGCCGCCATGATGCGCGGTCGCGCTTCGTCGCTGTAGCCGTTCAAGTCGACCAGGATGTCGATGTCATCCGCGCGAATGCGGCGCGCGGCCGCCGCGTCGTCGAGGGCCGACAGGTCGATGAAATGATCGAACTCGTTGCGTACGTAGCGCCGCTGCGGGCTGTCATCGTCGCGGTTGATAGCGTAGCCGTAGACCTCGAAGCGGCCGCGGTCGTGGGCGCGGAACAGGCCGCCGGTGAGCACCATGCCGGGATGATCCTTGAACTTGCACGACAGGTAGGCGACGCGCAGACGCCGCCCGTCATCGTCGCGCCGCGCCGCCGGCCGCAGCGGCTCGCAATCGATGGCATTCGAAATCGCGATGTGACCGGCGCTGCGCAGCGCGTTCGGCAAGGGTAGGTAGAGCAACGGAAAGGCGCCCGACAAATCGCTGGGCGCGCGACTCGGCGTGGCAAAGAAATCGAGCGCCGCCGACAGCAGGTCGCCATAGCCTCGCCAGTCGGCTTCGGTGAGACGGCTGAACGCGGCGGCGAAATACACCGAGCGCGCATCGGGCACGGCCGGCAACGGCGCGCCGGCATGGCCATAGCGCGCCGCGCGCGCCGCATCGTCGGCAAAGGCCCGGTCGAAACACTGCTGGGCGCTTTCCACTTCACCGACGCTGGCCAGCGCCACCGCTTTGCACATGTGCGCGGCGACCGAGTTCGCGTCGAGCGCGAGCGCCTGCTCGCAGCTTGCGATGCATTCGGCAATGCGCCGGCATTGGCGCAGGCATTCGGCATGCTCCGTCCAATACACGATCTCGCGCGGGTGATGCGCGACCAGCCACGCGTAATCGGGGAGTGCGCGTTCGAAGTGGCCGAGGCCGCGCAGCAGCGCGGCGCGGTTCAGTCGGCAATCGGCGGCGTCGGGTGCAAGGCGCAGGGCATGCGCGTAGCTTGCGAGCGCGGCGTCGGCGCGGCCCGCCATGTCCTGGACGGCGGCCAGCGTGCCCCATAGTTCGGCATCGTCGGGCGCGGCCGCGAGACCGCGCTCGAGCTGGACGCGTGCGGCCTCGACCTCATGAACGGCCAGCAACCATTGGGCGGCGAGGCGTCGCGCGACGACCTGCGTGGCGGGGCTTTGGGCCGCGACCTCGAGCGCCGCAAGCGCGCCCTCGAGGTCACCGAGATGCTGTTTCAGTCGGCCGAGGGTCAGCCAGTCGCCGCCCTCGCCCGCCTGCCGGCAATGCGGCTCGAGCAGGGCCAGGGCGTCCGCCGCGCGACCGGCGCGATAGGCGGCGGCCGCCGCGGCGCGGACCTCGTCGCTGATCACGCGGTACGCGGCGCTACGCGCTGCTCACAGGCTGGGCGGCAGCGGACCGTTGGCATCCTTGATGAAGGTCACCGCGCCGAACACATCGTCGTTGCCCTGGATGTGATAGACGAATCCGGCGCGTTCGGCCTGCGGCCCGGCGATGAGGCCGGACACGAAGCCGTTGCACCCGAAGCTGCCGCAGCCGCCGCTGCCGGAGCCGACGCCGGCACTGCCCGAGAAGCCGTGCTGGCCGACCGGCAGGCCGCCAAAGTTGAGATCGTAAGTGTCGGAGTTGACGTTGACGCCGGCCGAACCCGACACCTGGGCATTGCTGATGTCGAGCAGCAGCGTGGCATCGGTCAACTGGCCGACCACGCCGTTACGCGTGGTCGGCGAGGTGTTCGACAGCATCGAGTAGCGCGCCTCGGTATCGCCGAGTTCGGCCAGTGCGACCATGTCGGTGGGCTTGCCGGTGACGTAGTGCAGGCTCTGGTGCTGTTGGGAGTAAGTTTCCGAGCTGCCGCTGATGCCGGTCTGCGTGACGGTGAACGTTTCCGCGCTGCCCGACGCATTGGACCAGCGTCCCCAGCCGATGAACTGGTCGGAACCCGCCTCGACCAGGCTCAAGGCGCCGTGATCGGCAGCCGTGATGCCTTCGGCGTTGCTGTTTGAAAAGCCGCTCAGTTGCCCTTCGCTGAATGTCGCGTTGTTGGCGCCGGCCAGGGTGTTGACCGGGCCTTCGGCATTGCTGCTGAAGAACGTGGCCGCGACCGAGAAGCCGTCACCGCTTTCGAGCTTGGTCGGCGGCGGGGGCGGCGGCGGTGGGGGGGGCGGCGGCGGTGGTGGTGGTGGCGGCTCCGGTGGCTCCGGCGGCTCCACCGGCACACCGCCGACGATGAGCTTGTTGAGGGTGTCGTCGGTATCGCCGTTGTCTTCGGTCACGTCGACGATGAAATCGTCGTCGTCCTGCTGTGGCTGCGCCGCGCCCGGATCGTCGCGCAGATCCTTGTTCGGCTGGTTGGGTGGCAGCACCGGCTTCTCGTCGGTGACCTTGACCAGCGTGCTCTTGTCGACGATGACTCCGCTCTGGCCGTTGACCAGCGTCACTTCGCCGGCGTCGTTGATGACGGCAATCGCGCCGTCGCCGACCGTCACCACCGCGCCCGTGCCATCGAGCATGATGAGGTACTCGGTGCCGCGGATGCCGATGGTCGCGACCGGGGTGTTGACGCGGTAGTTGCCGTGGTTGCGGTGGCCGATGACGCCGGTGATGGTGCGCAGGCCGCCACGGAACAGGCTGAAGAAGCTGCGTTCACTGCCGTCGTCGTTGCCGGCGTAGTTGTAGTCGTCAATCTTGAACGTCGAGCGTGGCTGCAGCGACACCAGGCTGCCGTCGGCGAACTTCAACTGCACGCGGCCCTGCTCGGTGATGATGGTGTCGCCGGCGTTGACCTCGAGCCCCTTGCTCGCGGGGCTGCTGGCGCCGCTCGCGCCCTGCACCGATACCTGGCCGAAGGCGAATTGCACGCGGCCGGCGGCGGCGAAACCCGTCGCGGGCAGGCTGCCAACCGCGACCGCCACCGCGAAGGCCAGCGGCCGGGGCTTGAATATGTCAGCTGTATTCACGTGGGCTGCTCCTCAGAACTGCATCGTGACGTCGATGCCGACCACAACGCGGTCGTAATCGTTGATCGGGATATTGGAGTTGTTGGCGGTGTAGGTGATGTTCGGCCGCAGCATCCAGTTCTCGCAGAATTTGTACTCCACGCCGCTCGACACGATGTACTGGGTGTCGTCGCGGGTGCGCAGGAATACCGGGTCCGGACCGTGATAATCACGTTGCTCCATGGACACGCTGGCAAAGCCGCGCACTTTCGGCATCAGTTCGATGCTGCCGCCGAGTCGACCGCCGTAGAGGTCGTGGCCAAACTGCGGACGCGTGCCGTGATTCTCCTGCTCGACGCCGCCATACACGCCGGCATAAATGACCGGCTCGAGTTTGCCCGGCATGGCGCGCAGGTAGCTGGCGGACGTCACGTAGCGCGTGGCGTTGCGATGGGTGAGATCGGGATAATCAATCTTGTTACCCTGGAACGACAGGCTCAACCGGCTCTTGTTATCGACTGCGTAGTTCCACTGCGCGTAGCCGCCATAGACGAAGCGCAGGCTGTCGGCATCGATGATGAAATCCTCGCCCTGGCCGGCCAACACCACTTCATGCTTGCCGAAGCTGCCGCGCACGCCGGCATAGAGATAGGTATCGGCGGTCGAGAATGGCGTCTCGGTGGCGCGGTAATAGCCGCGCGCGCCGCCGATCACGGCCCAGTTCTTGTCGATGGGCTTCAGGCCATTGACGCCGGCCGAGACCGCGGCGAAGGGGTTGTCCTGCGAGGTGGCCTTGTCGACCAGCTGGAACGGCAGGTTGCCGAGCACCGGGATGGCGATGCTGGATTCGTCGGTGCCGGAATTGACGTTGCTGTCGTAGCCGGTGCTGAAGCCGATGTAGCCGCTGACACGTTGCTCGCCGCGCTGGGCGCGATCGATCAGCGACAGGTACTGGTCCATGGTGGCGCGCGCATTGGGCGGCACTTCGCCGCTGGTTTTGACGTTTTCGAATTCCTGTTTCGAAGTTTCGAATTCCGACAGCGCGAAGTAGGCGCGGGCGATTTCGGCGCGGGCCAGCGCGTCTTCGGGGCGCACCGCCAGAACGCGTTCCAGCGCGAATACCGCCTGGCCCGGCTGGCCGCTGTCGAGCGCGGCAATGCCGAGCAGGTAATCGAAGTCCGGGTCGCCGGCACGCTCGTCGCTGAGCGGCGCGAGCAGCGAGTAAGCGCTGCCGGCCTGGTGGCTGTTCAGCAATTCGCGGGCCTGGTCGGTGACCTCGTCGGCCGCCGCCGGAGCGCTCAAGGCGAGCAGCACAAGAAACACGTTCATGCGCTCATGGGTCGTCACGGGCATCCCCCATTCATGATCTCGAAACTGGCTGAAGTATAGTTAAGCAATTCGTTCATTTATATCGAAGAACAGCCTGGCTGCCATACACGGCTTGCGCTTCGAGCCTGGGCCCGAAGATTAGCAGGACGGGCGGCGCGGTTCTGTGCGGCAGGGCGCGATCGCGGCGCGCTCCTGGGGTGAATCAGGCACAGTGATAGCGACGGCTGTGCTCGTGCACGGTGTCGACCAGCACGCTGACGTGCTCGGGCGGCACCTCGGGCGTGATGCCGTGGCCGAGGTTGAAGATGTGACGGCCGCCGGCGCCCATCGAATCGATGATGCGCCGCGCTTCACTGGCCACCACGTCGGGATTGGTCAACATCACGGCCGGGTCGAGATTGCCCTGCAGCGTGATATCGTCGCCGAGCCGCCGGCGCACCTCGCCGATGTCGACCGTCCAGTCGAGGCCGATCGCCGAGCAGCCGCTGGCGGCGATCGATTCCAGCCACGGCCCGCCGCCCTTGGTGAACACCACGGTCGGTACGCCGGCCGGCAGATCGGCCAGGATGGCGCGCATGTAGGCCAGGGAAAATTCGTGGTAGGCGCGGTGCGACAGCGCACCGCCCCAGGTATCGAACAGCATGACGAGATCGACGCCGGCCTCGATCTGCGCGCGCAGGTAGGCGCTGGTGGCGCGCGCAAGCTTGTCGAGCAATGCGTGCGCTGCGGCAGGCTCGTTGTAGACGAGGCCCTTGATGCGGGTGAATTCGCGGCTGCTCTGGCCTTCCACCATGTAGGTCGCCAGCGTCCAGGGACTGCCGGCGAAGCCGATCAGGGGCACGCTGCCCTTGAGTTCGCGTTTGATCAGGCTGACGGCGTCGGTCACGTAGCGCAGTTCAGCGCCCGGGTCGGGCACCGCCAGCCGTTCGATGTCGGCGCGGCTGCGCAGCGGGCGCGCGAAGCGCGGCCCGAGGCCCTCTTCGAGGCTCAAGCCCAGGCCCATGGCGTCGGGAATGGTCAGAATGTCGGAAAACAGGATGGCGGCATCGAGCGCATAGCGGCGCAAGGGCTGCAGCGTGACTTCGCAGGCCAGCGCCGGGGTCTTGCACAGGGTCAGGAAGTCACCGGCCTTGGCGCGCGTCGCGCGGTACTCGGGCAGGTAGCGCCCGGCCTGGCGCATGACCCACACCGGCGTGCAATCGACCGGCTCGCCACGCAACACGCGCAACAGCCGGTCATTGGCGAGCGTCGCGCTCATCGGCTCAAGCGAGCGGCGCCGGCAGGTCGGTGCTACCCATGAGGTGCTTGTCGATGGACGCGGCGGCGGCGCGGCCTTCGGCGATTGCCCATACGATCAGCGACTGGCCGCGTTGAATGTCACCGGCCGCGAACACGCCGTCGACCGAGGTCATCCAGCGCGCGTCGCGCTGCACGTTGCCGCGCTCGGTGATGGCGACGCCGAGCTTGTCGAGCAGGTCGGCGCGTTCGGCGCCGACGAAGCCCATGGCCAGGAACACCAGGTCTGCCTCGAGTTCGTGATTCGAGCCCGGCACTTCGACGATTTGCATGCGACCGTCGACGTTCTTCATTTCGACGTTCACCAGCTCCAGCGCCTTGACCTGGCCGTTGCCATTGTCGATGAAGCGCTTGGTGGAGACCGCGTACAGGCGGTCGCCGCCTTCCTCGTGCGCCGACGCCACGCGATAGATGCGCGGCCATTCCGGCCACGGATTGTCGGCCGCGCGGCTGGCTGGCGGCTTGGGCAGGATCTCGAGACTGGTCACCGATTTCGCGCCCTGGCGATGCGAGGTGCCGATGCAGTCGGCGCCGGTATCGCCGCCGCCGATGATGACGACGTGCTTGCCCGCGGCCGAGATGAAGTCGGCGTCGGCAATCTCATCGCCTTCGCAGCGGCGATTTTGCAGGGTCAGGAATTCCATCGCCTGGTGAATGCCCGCGAGGTCGCGGCCCGGCACCGGCAGGTCACGCGCGATGGTGGCGCCGCCGGTCAGCAGCACGGCGCTGAAATCCTTTTTTAACTGCGCTACGGTCACGTCGACACCGACATTGGTGCTGGCGCGAAACTCGACGCCCTCGGCGCGCATCTGCTCGAGACGACGGTCGAGCACGCGCTTTTCCATCTTGAATTCGGGAATGCCATAGCGCAGCAGGCCACCGATGCGATCAGCACGCTCGAAGACCGTGACCTTGTGGCCGGCGCGACGCAGCTGTTGCGCGGCGGCGAGGCCGGCCGGACCGGAACCGACCACCGCCACCGACTTGCCGGTTTCCTTGGCGGGCGGCTGCGGCAAAACCCGTCCTTCGTCGAAAGCGCGATCGATGATGGCCAGTTCCACCGCCTTGATGGTGACCGGGTCGTCGTTGACGCCCAGCACGCAAGAACCTTCGCACGGCGCCGGGCACAGCGTGCCGGTGAATTCCGGGAAGTTGTTGGTGGCGTGCAGACGCTCGATGGCCTCGTCCCAGCGGTCGCGGTAGACGAGATCGTTCCAGTCCGGGATCAGGTTGCCCAGCGGGCAGCCCTGGTGGCAGAACGGAATGCCGCAGTCCATGCAGCGCGCGGCCTGCTTGTTGAGCGGCTCGGCGGCATAGGGCGCCATGACCTGGCGAAAATCGCGCAGGCGCTCGGCCACCGGCCGGTACGGCTGCTTGGCGCGCTTCTCCTCGAGAAAACCCGTCGGCTTAGCCATGGGCGGCATCCATGATCGCCTGGTCTTCCGGAATTCCGGTGCGGCGTGCGGTCTCGATGGCGGCGAGGATACGTTTGTAGTCCTTGGGCATGACTTTGACGAACTTCGGTTTGTTGGCAGTCCAGTGGTCGAGGATGGTTTGCGCCACCGTGCTGTGGGTGTACTGCACGTGGTTGGTCAGCAGGCGACGCACGAGATCCTCGTCCGCTTCGCTCTCGAGCTTGTCCAGGTCCACCATCTCCTTGTTGCAACGAGCGGGGAACACGCCATCCGGATCGTAGATATACGCTTCACCGCCCGACATGCCGGCGGCGAAGTTGCGACCGGTGGCGCCGATGATGACGACGTGTCCGCCGGTCATGTATTCGCAGCCGTGATCGCCCACGCCTTCGACGACGGTGTCTGCGCCGCTGTTGCGCACCGCGAAGCGCTCGCCCGCGATGCCGCGGAAGTAGGCTTCGCCCTTGGTGGCGCCATACAGCGCGACGTTGCCGATGAGGATGTTGGCCTCTGGCACGAAGGTCGAGTGACGCGGCGGGTAGACCACGATGCGCGCGCCCGACAGGCCCTTGCCGACATAGTCGTTGGCATCGCCTTCGAGGGTCATGGAGACGCCGCGCGGCACGAAGGCTCCGAAGCTTTGGCCGGCCGAACCGTTGAAGTGCAGCTTGATGGTGTCGTCCGGCAGACCGGCGCCGCCGTAGCGGCGCGTGATCTCGTAGCCGAGGATGGTGCCGACGGTGCGATTGACGTTGCGGATCGGCACGATGGCTTCCACCGACTTGCCATGCTCCAGCGCCGGCTGGCACAGCGGTACGATGGTGGTGCGATCGAGGGACTTGTCGAGGCCGTGATCCTGTTCGCGCACCTGGCGAATGGCGACGCCCGGCGCCGCCACCGGCTGGTAGAGGATCTGTGACAGGTCGAGGCCCTGGGCCTTCCAGTGATCGACCGCCGGCTCGACATCGAGCAGGTCGACGCGGCCAATGAGTTCATCGATGCTGCGCACCCCGAGCTCGGCCATGTATTCGCGCATTTCCTCGGCGATGTAGCGGAAGAAGTTCTCGACGAATTCCGGCTTGCCGCTGAATTTGGCGCGCAGGCGCTTGTCTTGTGTCGCGATGCCGACCGGGCAGGTGTTGAGATGGCACACGCGCATCATCACGCAGCCCATCACCACCAGCGGCGCGGTGGCGAAACCGTATTCCTCGGCGCCGAGCATGGCGGCCACGATGCAGTCGCGACCGGTCTTCAACTGGCCGTCGACCTGCACCACGATGCGATCGCGCAGCTGGTTGGCGACCAGCACCTGCTGGGTTTCGGCCAGGCCGAGCTCCCACGGCACGCCGGCGTGCTTCAAGGAAGTGACCGGCGAGGCGCCGGTGCCACCGTCGTAGCCCGAGATCAGCACCACGTCGGAATGGGCCTTGGCGACGCCGGCCGCGACGGTGCCGACGCCGACTTCGGCGACCAGCTTGACGTGCACGCGCGCCACCGGGTTCGAATTCTTCAAATCGTGGATGAGCTGCGCCAGATCCTCGATCGAGTAGATGTCGTGATGCGGCGGCGGCGAGATCAAGCCCACGCCGGGCGTCGAATGACGGGTCTTGGCAATCCACGGATAGACCTTGTTGCCGGGCAGCTGGCCGCCTTCGCCGGGCTTCGCGCCCTGCGCCATCTTGATCTGCAGATCGTCGGCATTGACCAGGTACTCGCTGGTCACGCCGAAACGGCCGGACGCCACCTGCTTGATGGCGCTGCGCCGCAGATCGCCGTTGGCATCGGGCGTGAAACGGTCCGGATCCTCGCCACCTTCACCGGTATTCGAGCGCCCGCCGATGCGGTTCATGGCGATGGCCAGCGTCTCGTGCGCCTCGGCGCTGATCGAGCCGTAGGACATCGCGCCGGTCGAGAAGCGCTTCATGATGCTGTCGATCGATTCGACTTCGGCCAGCGGCACGGGCTTGGCGGCCTTCTTGAAACGGAACAGGCCGCGCAAGGTTGCGCGGTGCTCGCTCTGGTCGTCGACCGCGTGGGTGTACTGCTTGAAGATCTCGTACTGGCCGGAGCGGGTCGAGTGCTGCAGCTTGTACACGGTGTCCGGGTTGAACAGGTGGTACTCGCCGTCGCGACGCCACTGGTATTCACCGCCCCAGGCGAGGTCCGGCTTCTTCACCACGCGCTCGGGATAGGCCTCGTGGTGGCGCAGCGCCACTTCGCGTTCGATGACATCGAGACCGACGCCGCCGATGCGCGACGCCGTCCAGGTGAAGTACTTGTCGACGAAGGCCTTGTCGAGACCGACCGCTTCGAAGATCTGCGCGCCACGATAGGACTGCACGGTCGAAATGCCCATCTTGGACATGACCTTGAGCAAGCCTTTGTTGACGGCCTTCAGATACATGCGCACCGCCGTATCGTGATCGGTCTCGCCTTCGTAGCGGTTCTTGGGACTGGTGACGAGGATGCGCTGACGCAGCATGTCGTCCAGCGTTTCAAACGCCAGGTACGGGTTGATGGCGCCAGCGCCATAGCCGAGCAGCACCGCGAAATGATGCACTTCGCGCGGCTCGCCGGACTCGATGACGAGACCGACCTTGATACGGCGACCGTTGCGCACCAGGTGATGGTGCACGCCGGCGGTGGCGAGCGCCGCGGGAATGGCGGCGTGGTCCTTGTCGACGCCGCGATCGGACAGGATGATGAAGGCATAGCCTTCATCGACCGCCGCATCGGCGGCGGCACACACCGCGACCAGGGCCTTTTCCAGGCCCGCCGCGCCCGCGGCCACCGGGTAGGTGGTGGCGATGGTTTTGGAACGGAAACCGAGCGCGCTGATGCTGCGCAGCTTTTCCAGGTCGTGGTTGTCGACCACCGGCGCATTGAGCTTGATCTGGCGGCAACTCGACTCGCTCGGCGCCAGCAGGTTGCTTTCCGGACCGATGGGCGTCGACAGCTGGGTCACCAGCTCTTCGCGGATGCCGTCCAGCGGCGGGTTGGTGACCTGCGCGAACAGCTGCTTGAAATAGTCGTAGAGCAAGCGTGAGCGGTCCGACAGCACGGCCAGCGCCGCGTCGGTGCCCATCGAGCCCATCGCTTCCGCGCCGCTCGCCGCCATCGGCTGCATCAACAGGCGCAGATCTTCGTGCGTGTAACCAAACGCCTGCTGACGCTGCAGCACGGTCGCGTGATCCGGCACGTGTACGTTGGTCGGTTCCGGCAGGTCATCGATCGACACCTGGTTGCGCGCCAGCCATTCACCGTAAGGGAACATGTCGATGTACTGCTGCTTGAGTTCGGCATCGTCGACAATGCGGCCAGCCTTGGTGTCCACCAGGAAAATGCGCCCCGGATGCAGGCGTTCCTTGATGGCGATGTTCTCCGGCGGAATGTCCAGCACGCCGACCTCGGAAGCCATGATCACCATGCCGTCCTTGGTCACGTAGTAACGCGACGGGCGCAGGCCGTTACGGTCGAGCACGGCGCCGATCACGGTGCCGTCGGTAAACGCGATGGAGGCCGGGCCGTCCCACGGCTCCATGAAGCTGCCGTGATATTCGTAAAAGGCCTTGCGCTTGGCATCCATGTCCTCGTGGCCGCTCCAGGCCTCGGGGATCATCATGAGAATGGCGAGCGGCAGCGGGCGGCCGGCCATGTGCAGGAATTCCAGCACCTGGTCGAAGCTCGCCGAATCGGAATTGCCTTCCAGCACGATCGGGAAGAGCTTCTTCAAATCCTCGCCGAACAGGCTCGATTCGCACAGCGCCTCGCGCGCGCGCATCCAGTTGATGTTGCCGCGCAGGGTATTGATTTCGCCGTTGTGGGCAATGAAACGGAACGGGTGCGCCAGCGGCCACGACGGGAAGGTGTTGGTCGAGAAACGCTGGTGCACCAGCGCCAGCGCGCTGTCCATGCGTTCGTCGCACAGGTCCGGGAACACCTTGTCGACCTGGTCGGCGTTCAGCATGCCTTTGTAGATGAAAGTGCGATGCGAAAGGCTCGGTACGTAGAACAACGCCTTCTGTTCGATGCCGCTGTCCCACACCGAGTGCTCGACCAGCTTGCGAATGACGTAAAGCTTGCGTTCGAAGGCTTCTTCGCTGGCGACATTGGCGCCGCGGCCGATGAAGATCTGGCGAAAGCTCGGCTCGCCGGACTGCGCGGTCGGGCCGATCATGGAGTCGTCGCTGGGCACATCGCGCCAGCCGAGCAGGGTTTGTCCTTCGGCTTCGATGACGCGCTTGAACTGCGCCATGCAGAACTCGGCGTCCTTGGCGTCGCGCGGCAGGAACACCAGGCCCGCGCCGTAATGGCCATAGGCCGGCAGTTCGAAACCCAGCGCCGCGCAGGTTGGACGCAGGAACGCGTCGGGCATCTGGATCAGGATGCCGGCGCCGTCACCGGTGTTTTCTTCGCTGCCCGTGGCACCGCGGTGCTCGAGGTTGGCAAGGATGGTCAGGGCCTGGCGAATGATCGCATGGGACTTGCGACCCTTCATGTCGACGACAAAACCCACGCCACAGGAGTCGTGCTCTTGGGACGCGTCGTACAGTCCGTCCGTCGGGCCGCCGGTCCGCGGAAATCGAGTGCGAGCAGAATTCATCCCTACGAGTGCCTCCGGGCTACGAGCTGTGAAAATGACGCGATCACGCGCGCAAAAGGACGGTGATTATATGCCGCAGGTGCACAAAGTGTCACCCGAATCGCGATGCACGATCGCGAGCCGCCTGCACTGAAAAAGATCGTGTCGTGCTTACTTCAGGGTCGCTACCGCGCGCGGCCAGGGCTTGCCTTTGAGTAGCGGTGCGGGCATCGCGTTAATCGCCGAGGTGGCGGCCTTACGCGAGGTGTAAAGACCGGTGACGACCACGTACCAGGGCGCGCCCTTGAGCGTGACCTTGACCACCGTGGCCTTTTCGCCGATGCCGTGATCGCGAATGAAGCGCGTGGTCGCGGCGCGTTCGCGACTGCCGAACAACTGCACGACGAAGCTCTGCGGCTTCTGGCGTTTGACCCACGCGGATGAATAGAAGGATTTCGGCTCCTCGGTGCCGGCCTTGGCGGGCGCCGGCCTGTTGGTGTGTTTGGCCGTGGTGGGGGCCGACGAGGTACCTTTGCTCGCCACGCTCCTGGCGTGTTTTTCACTTTCGGTCTTGGCTTTGGGCGCGGGCGCGGGCGCGGGCGCGGACTCGACCGGCGCGGGAGCTGGCGGTTCGGTGCTTGCCGCCGTGGCCGGCGCAGGCTCGACGGCGGCGGTCGACGTGGCCTCGGCTGCAGCGGGCGGCGCGACCGTCGCGCCCTCGCCGGTCAGCGCCGGCGGCGTGGCGCTCGCCTGCGATTCGGCCGGGGTCGGTGGTGTGGGCTCGGCTGCCGGCGTTTCGGCGACCGGCTCGATGGGCGTCGGTGCCGCGCTGGTCTCGGCGACGGCCGGTTCGGGCGGCAGCGGCGCGTCGTTGGCCGGCGGCTGGGCCTCGGCACTCGGCGCCGGCAGGGAGATTTCCACGGTGCCGGGCTTGGTGTTCTCGGCATGGCGGGAGGACAGCAGCATGCCGATGGCCACTGCCACCACCACGAAGGCGGCGGCTGCCAACGCCGCGGTGTACTTGCGCACGTTGAAATCGCGCAATGCCCCACCCATGGCGCGCGCCGCGGCCGCGGCGCGTTGCCCGGGGTGGATGGGCTTGTGGCCGCCGTTCCGGAGGCTGGCCAGCATGCGACCGGGGTTGCCGCCGGCCGCCGCCGCGAGTTGTTCGAGGTCCAGGCCCTCGTCGAGCTCAAGGTCGGCATCGAGCTGCAGTTCGCCACCGACGGCGGGCAGCGCGCTCAGCGCCAGGGTCTTCAGTTCTTCCGGCTCCAGCGGCGGCAGGTCGACGAGGTGGATGACCGCGCCCTCGGGCGCCGCGGCCTGCATGCGTTCGCCGAAATCGCTGTCGGCGTCGCCGCTCATCACCACCCTGAGATCGCCGCGCTGATGGTCGCTGTAGGCAAGCGAAAACAGCATCGAGCGCGCGGCATCGTCGAGATGCTCGGCGTCGTCCAGGGCCAGGATGCACAGCTGTCCGCCCAGTTCGATTTCGGCAAGGCGCGCGCGCAGGTCTTCGACCCCGGCATCGAGCTCGCCGAGTTCCAGCGCTTCGCTGAGTGCCGCCAGCATGGCGGGGGCCGTGCGCATGGCCGCGCCCGTGGCGGGGATCACCCGCCAGTTTGCCCGCGCCTGGTCTGCAATCGCGCCGAGCAGGCGGCTGCGGCCGCTGCCGAGCTCGCCCTGCACCACGACCATCTGATGGCCGAATTCCAGCAGGTGGCTCAACAGGTCCAGACGCTGGCGAATGGCGGGCGTCGTGAGATAAGGCGGCTGCTTCGTCGCGCCGGCCGGGCTGTCATCCATCACGGTCATGCACTATTTAATGAATTCGCTCACGTCTTGGGCCAAGGCGGGGCGCTTGCGGCCGGTGCGCCGCCAAATACCCGGCCGTGTTCCGCCTGGGCATAACGGTCGGTCATGCCGGCAATGTAATCACTCACCACGCGCGCCCGCAGCGCTTCGTCAGCCCCGGCGGGCATGGTGCCGGCCGGCAGCAGGCCCGGGTCGCGCATGAAGGCCTCGAACAGCTCCGCCACCAGCGTCTTGGCCTGTTCCGCGATACGTTGCACCGACGGGTCGTAGTAAAGCCGCCGGTAGAGCAGGCGCTTCAGACGCAGATGGGCTTCGCGCATGTCCGGTGAAAAATCGACCATCGCTTGCGGGTGCGCGCGCACGTCCTCGACGCTGCGGGGCGCGTGCCGCGCCAGCCGCTCACGGGTCGCGTCGATGAGGTCGGCGACGAAGGCCCCGAGCATGTGCCGGATCGCGGTGTAGGTGAGGCGTTTGCCGCCGAGGCCCGGCGCGTTGGCGCGGCTCACCGCCACGGCCTCGCGAAACCCGTCGTGCTCGCAAACCGTCTCCAGCGCCAGGATGCCGGAACGCAGGCCGTCATCGATATCGTGATGATTATAGGCAATTTCGTCCGCGACATTGGCGATTTGTGCTTCCAGCGACGGCTGCCGGCGCAGGAGGAAGCGCGCGCCCAGCTCGCCGAGCGCGGCCGCGCGCAACACGCTGCAATGCTTGAGGATGCCCTCGCGGGTCTCGAACAGGAGGTTCAAGCCCTCGAAGGCGGCATAGCGTTGCTCGAGCTCGTCGACCACGCGCAGCGAATGCAGATTGTGTTCGAAGCCGCCGTAGGGCTGCATGCAGTGGTTGAGGGCGGCCTGCCCGGCATGGCCGAAAGGCGTGTGACCGAGATCGTGGGCAAGCGCGATGGCCTCGGTGAGATCCTCGTTCACGCCCAGCGCGCGGGCGATGGTGCGGGCGACCTGCGCGACTTCCAGCGAGTGGGTCAGGCGCGTGCGAAACATGTCGCCTTCGTGATTGACGAAGACCTGGGTCTTGTACTCCAGGCGCCGGAAGGCCGAGGAATGGATGACGCGATCGCGGTCGCGTTGAAATTCGCTGCGCCAGGCCGGCGGTGACTCGGCCACGCGCCGCCCGCGGGACTGGCGCATGTCGACGGCGTAGGGCGCGAGATCGGTGCTCAAGGGCGGCAGGCGCGGTCGGATTGCGGGGCGCCGCCTAGGGCGCCGGCTCTCCGCGCAGCACCGCTTCGAGCTGCGCGTCGTCGTAGTCACGCGTGACACAGGACTTGCCGAGGCCCTTGAGCAACACCAGGCGAATGCGTCCGCCGACGTTCTTCTTGTCGTGCAGCATGAGCTCGCGGAAGCGGCCGGCGGAGATGCCGGCCGGCGGCGCGGTCGGCAACTGTGCGCGCCCGATCAGTGCCAGGGTGCGTTCGAGCTCGGCTGCGGTCAGCCAGCCGGCGCGGGCCGAAAGGCGGGCCGCCATGCACATGCCGGCGCCCACCGCTTCGCCGTGCAGCCAGTTGCCGTAGCCACTGGCCGTTTCGATGGCATGGCCGAAGGTATGGCCGAGGTTGAGCGTGGCGCGCTCGCCGGTTTCGCGCTCGTCGGCGGCCACCACCTCGGCCTTGTTCTGACAGGAGCGCCGCACCGCTTCGGCGAGCGCCGCCGGCTCGCGCGCCAGCAGGGCATCGATGTGGGCTTCCAGCCACTCGAAAAACGGCAGGTCGCGGATGAGGCCGTACTTGATAACTTCCGCGAGACCGGCATTGAGTTCGCGCGCCGGCAGGGTCGCCAGGGTGTCGGTGTCGGCCACCACGGCGATCGGCTGGTGGAAAGCGCCGATCATGTTCTTGCCGAGCGGATGGTTGACGGCGGTCTTGCCGCCGACCGAGGAATCGACCTGGGCGAGCAGGGTGGTCGGCACCTGCAGGAAATCGATGCCGCGCTGGTAGCAGGCCGCCGCGAAGCCACCCAGATCGCCGATCACGCCGCCGCCGAGGGCCACCAGCAAGGCGCCGCGTTCGAGGCGTTTTTCGAGCATGAAGCCCATCACCCGGCCGAAGCTGTCGAGGGTCTTGTGCGCCTCGCCGTCGGGCAGCACCAGCGTTTCGCAGCGGCGGCCGGCAAAATGCGTGCGCAAGCGCTCGAGGTACAGCGGCGCCACCACCTCGTTCGACAGCACCATGACCTGTTCGGCCTTGACCAGGGACGCGAACAGCGCGCCGTCGTCCAGCAGGCCCGCGCCGATGTGAATGGGATAGCTGCGCGCTCCCAGTTCTACGTTCAATACGGTCGTCACGGCAGGTTGCTCGTTATTTTCTTGATCACTTGCTTGACCGACAGCTTGCCGGTGTCGATGGTGAGGTGGGCGATTTCCTGGTACAGCGGCTCGCGCTTCTCGACGATGGCCCGCAGCGTCGCTTCCGGATTGGGCGTGCGCAGCAGCGGGCGATTGGTATCGAAACGGGTGCGCTCGACGAGCTTGTCCACCGTGCTTTTCAGGTACACGACGAAGCCGCGTTCGTGCAGCCAGCGCCGGTTGTCCGCCGCCAGCACCGCGCCGCCGCCGGTCGCCAGCACGATGCCATCGCGCTGGCTGAGTTCATCGATGAGCCGCGTTTCGCGCTCGCGAAAGCCGGCCTCGCCCTCGATATCGAAGATCAGCGCCACGCTGGCGCCGGTGCGATGCTCGAGCTCGTGATCGCAGTCGACGAATTCCAGCTTGAGAATGCGCGCCAGCTGGCTGCCGATGGTGGTTTTGCCGGCGCCCATGGGCCCCACCAGGAATATGCGTGAACCAGCCGGCATGGCTGCCTAGCGGGCTCGTCGCCGCTTGTGGGGAATTGGCCTGACCATCGTCGCTCCGGCAAAAAAAAGCGGGAGCCAGGCTCCCGCTTCGCATCATAGCAGTTGCCGCGGCGTCACGGCTTGGACAAGGACAGCGTCTCCTTGATGATCTTCGGCGTCACGAACACCAGCAATTCCTGCTTGCTGGCGGTCGAACCGGTGCGCTTGAACAGGCGCCCGAGGTAGGGCAGGTCGCCAAACCACGGCACGCTGGTCTTGTCGTCCCGGTTTTCCGACTCGAAGATGCCGCCCAGCACCACGGTGTCGCCGTCATCGACCAGCACCTGGGTCGTCAACTCGTTGGTGTCGATACTCGGAATGCCCGAGAAGATCTGGCCCACCGAGTCCTTGTTGACCGCGAGATCCATGATCAGGCGGTTGTCCGGCGTGATCTGGGGCGTGACCTTGAGGCTCAGCACCGCCTTCTTGAACGACACCGCCGTGGCGCCGCTCGACGATGCTTCGAGATAGGGGATTTCCGTACCCGACTCGATGATCGCTTCGTGCTGGTTGGCGGTGATGACGCGCGGCGCCGAAATCACTTCACCCTTGCCTTCCTGTTGCAGGGCGCTCAATTCGAGCTGCAACAGGTAGCTGCCAATCTTGCCGACCGCGAGCTTGGCCGCGCCGGCCGCGCCGGGCGCCGCGAGGTCGACCATGTAGTTTTCCAGGTCGTCGGTATGGAAGGCGGTGTTCTCGGAGTACTTCACGTCACCGGCCAGGCCGCCGCCGAGGAAGGCATCCATGCCACCGCGGTTGCGCGGGTTCTGGCCGCTCTCCGGCTGTACGCCCTTGCTGTAACCGAAACGCACACCGAGATTCTTGGAGAAGTCCTCGTTGGCAATCACGATGCGCGACTCGATCAGCACCTGGCGCACCGGCACGTCGAGCGCGTGGATGAGATTGCGGATCTCGGTCAGTTTGTCGCCCGTATCCTGCACCAGCAGGGTATTGGTGCGCTCGTCCACGCTGACGCTGCCGCGACTCGACAGCAGGTTCTCGTTCTTGCCTTTCGCACCGGCGGTTTTCTGTTTCAGCAACGTCGCGATGTCCGCGGCCTTCGCATAGTTGACCTGCATGAACTCGGTACGAATCGGAGCCAGCTCTTGCACCTGCTTCTTCGATTCCATCTCGAGCTTTTCGCGATTGGCAATCTCTTCCTGCGGCGCCACCATCATGACATTGCCGATCTCGCGCTTGTCGAGACCACGCGACTTGAGAATGATGTCGAGCGCCTGGTCCCACGGCACGTTCTTCAGCCGCAGCGTGACGTTGCCGCCGACCGTATCACTCGCCACCAGGTTCTTCTCGGTGAAGTCGGCGATGAGCTGCAGTACTGCGCGTACCTCGATGTTCTGGAAGTTGAGCGACAGGCGCTCGCCCGTGTAGCCGAATTTCTTCTTCTTGTTCTCGACTTCCTCTTCCTTGGTCAAGGGACGCAGCTCGATGGTGAACGTGTTGTCCGACTGGTAGGCGAGGTGTTCGTACAGGCCATTGGGCTTGATGACCATGCGCGTACCGTTGCCTTCCCTGAAGGTGTCGATCTCCTTGGCCGGGGTGGCAAAGTCGAGCACGTCGAGTTTTCGATCAAGGTTCTCGGGCAGGGCGGTGTTGGCGAAATCCACCACCACGTCGTCGCCCTTTTGGGAAACGTTGACACCGAGGTCCGGAGCAGACAGGTCTACAATGATCTGGGCTTGGCCGTTGGCGCCACGACGGAAATCGATGTCTCGGATGCTGCCCTTGCCGTTGCCGGGCATGGTCGGCGCGCTGCTCGTGGCGGGCGCCGCGCTCGGCGCCGGTGCCGCCTGGGCAACGCTCGCCGCGGTCGGTGCCATCGGCGGCGACTGGGTGGCGAGGCTCGAGGCTCCGCCTTCCAGCGTCACGGAAATGGTGTCGCCGTTGGTTTCGATGTCGTAAGGCACGAGCTGACCGAGGTTCAACACCACGCGTGCGCGATTCTCTGCTTCGACTGCGGTCACGCTCTCGGCATTTCCCACGCCAATGCGCTGCGTGCGCTCTTTCAGGTTCAAGGTCGTGCCCGGCAGATCGATGGCGATGCGCGCCGGGTTGTCGATGGTAAAGCTGAGTGGCGCGCCTTCAACCGGCGCGGACAACTTCATTTTCACCTGCACGCGGTCACCCGGCAGTGAGATATAGCTGACGTTGTCCAGCGTGGCCGCCGTCACCGCGCTCGAGACGAGCGTGGCGAATGCCAGCAGGCCCAGCATGAGCGGTGCACGGCGCGAAGTGGCGTCATGCGCATTCGCCGCCGGGTGGCCGCTGGTGAGGATGTCGAGGCTGGTTTTGATACTCATCTTTCAAGCCCTTGTCTGGGTTATTCTTCGGACAACGCAAGCGAGGCGGCGCGTTCCTGCCAACGCCCTTGCGGATCCTTGATGATTTCGCGAATGTCGATGCGGTCTTCCTGGATATTCGTGATCTTGCCGAAGTTGCGTCCCAGGTAGTTGCCGACCTGCACGCGATGCACCGTGCCGGACTGATCCTTGACGATGGCCCACAGGTCGTCGGCGCGCTCCAGCACACCCACCATGCGCATGGCGTCCAGTTCGAAGCTCTCGAGTTCCTCGCGGTTGTGCGTCTGGATCTCGTCGACGAATTTCTGCTGGGATTCATCCATGCCCTTGTCGGCCTGGACCTTCTCGGGCGTCTCTTCCATGAAGGACTTGAAGGGATCCCGCAGGCCGAGCTCGAGCGCCTGGTACACGTAGTGCTCGTACGGCTTGATGGGCGGCAGCGGCTCGATGTTGCCGCCTTTACGCGCCAGCACCTGGTCCTTGTACTGTTCGAGGTCGGACATGTCCTTGGACACACAGCCCCCCGCCAGCGCGATCACCGCGATCGCGGTGCAGACCCGGATAGGTCCAGTTTTCAGCCCCGGCTTCATGATTAGGACCCCTCGCCTTCCTCATCAATGTAACGATAGGTTTTCGCCGTCGTCTGCAAAATGAGCCGGCCACCGGTGGTCGGCGTGATCTTGATGTCGTGACTCGTGACGATGCGCGGCAGATCGGAGATGCCACTGATGAACGTGCCGAACTGGTGATAGGTGCCGATCACTCGGATTTCTATCGGCAACTCGACGTAGAAATCGGCCGGCTGCTCGTTGCCCGGTTTGAACAGGTCGAACTCGAGTCCGGCACCGAGGCCTTGCTGCGAGATGTCGACCAAAAGTTCCGCCACCTCGGTCTTGTTCGGCAGGCGCTTCAACAGGTCGCCGAAGGTTTCCTTGATGTCCTCCAGCTGCTGCTTGAGTGCCGGCAGGTTGGCGGCCTTCTTCTGTTTGCCTTCGAAGGCAATCTTGAGATCGCCTTCCTTTTTCTGTTCGCCGGCGAGCTTCTGCTGCAACGGGTCGATGTCCTGCCACCAGCCGATGCCGATGATCAGGGTGGCGACCAGGATCGCGCCCGCAATCTTGACCGGCGCCGGCCAGCTGCCGATGTTCTCAAGATTGAGATTGTTGAGATCTGACATTTTCATCAGAGTTGTTCCTCGTCATCGCCTTCCTTGCCGGACTTGGCCTTGGTCTGCGTGAGGGTCAGCGTGAAGTCGGCGATGCGTTTGCCGTCTTCGGTCTTGGATTGAATGATGGACAGCTTGGGGTTCTGCACCCACTGCGAGGCTTCCACGTTGCGCATGTAATTGGAGACGCGCGCGTTCGATTGCGCGATGCCCTTGATGGTGACCTTGTTGCCGGTCTGCGCGATGGAAGTCAGGTAGACGCCGTCGGGCAAGGTCGAAACCAGTTCGTCGAACAGGTGCACGACCACTGGGCGGCTGGTCTGCAGGGTTTCGATGGCCTTCATGCGCGCAATCAGGTTTTCCTTTTCCTTTTCCAGCTGCTTGATCTCGGCAATCTTCTTGTCGAGCAGCTTGATTTCGGCGGTGAGGAAATTGTTGCGGCGCTGCTGTTGTTCAATCAGGGCATTGAAGTAGAGGTGGATGCTGAACCACACGGCGGCGGCCGCGACCGCGCACACGCCGAGGATCGACAAATACTCCGTGCGCCGCTGCTTGCGTAGTTCTTCGCGCCAGGGAAGTAGGTTAACGCGCGGCATTAGTCGAAGCTCCTCAATGCCAGTCCGCATGCAATCATCAGGGCCGGCGCGTCATTGGCGAGCGCCTCGGCCTTGACCTTCGAGGACACGGACATGTTCTTGAATGGGTTGGCAACCGTCACCGAGGTGTCGATCTTCGATTGGATCAGTTTGTCGATGCCCTCGATGGAGGCGCAGCCGCCGGCGATCACGACATGGTCGACCGCGCCGACCTGGCTCGACGAATAGAAGAACTGCAGCGCGCGGTTGACCTCCTGCGCCATGGATTCCATGAACGGCTGCAGGACTTCCGGCTGGTAGTTGTCGGGCAACCCACCCTGGCGCTTGGCGAGTCCGGCTTCCTCGTAGGACAGTCCGTAGCGGCGCTGGATTTCATCGGTCAACTGGCGACCGCCGAAAGACTGCTCGCGCGTGTAGATGATCTTCGAATCCTCCAGCACGCTGAGCGTGGAGGTGGTGGCGCCGACGTCCATCACCGCCACCACGTGCGAGTCGGCGATGAGTTCGTTGGACTCGACCAAGAGGCTCATGGCGTTCTCGAGGGCGAAGGCCTCGACGTCCACGACCTTGGCGGTCAAACCGCCGACGCCGAGCGCCGCCACGCGTATGTCGACGTTGTCACTGCGCGAGGCGGCGAGCATCACGTCGACCTTGTCGGGTTCATGCTCCGAGGGCTGCAGCACTTGGAAATCCAGGCTGATTTCCTCGAGCGGGTAGGGAATGTACTGGTCGGCCTCGATCTGGATCTGGCTCTCCATGTCGTCTTCCGACAGTTCGGCCGGCATGGTGATGATCTTGGTGATGACTGCCGAGCCCGCCACCGCGCACGCGGCGGTCTTGGTTTTCGCGCCGCTCTTGGCCACCGCGCGGCGTATTGCCTCGCCGACAAGCTCGGCATCCGTTATATTCTTTTCAACCACGGAATTTGGCGGCAACGGCTCCACCGCGTAACTCTCCACGCGGTACCGGCCGCCGGTGCGAGACAGCTCAAGCAACTTGACCGACGTAGAACTGATGTCGATCCCCAAGAGTGGTGCATTTGCGCGGCGAAAGAGAGACACCATATTTCCCTTTTGAATTAATCAGTTAGCTAGCAAAAGTACGTCGTAACCTTAAAAATTCAACCTAACTATAGCCAAGCGTCGACTGAAAAACAACATTATTTTTCTATAAAAACTAATAGAAATCGAATGTTACGCCTGTCTTTTAAAGTAAACGTACATCACATATAGGCGTTTCGGCCGCTCCTGCCCCCAACATGTTGCGCTTTTCGTTTTATAGCCTGCTGCTCGTGCTCGTCCTGTGTCTGGCCGGCGCGGCGGGCGTGATGTGGTACATCCTGCCTCAGCTGCCGCCGGTCGAGTCGCTGCGCGAAGTGCGCCTGCAGACGCCGCTCAGGGTCTATTCGAGCGACGCCAGGCTCATTGCCGAGTTCGGCGAAAAGCGCCGCAATCCGGTGCGCATCGACCAGGTGCCGCCGTTGGTCAAGCAGGCCTTCATCGCTTCCGAGGACGATCGGTTCTACGAACACCCGGGCGTCGATTGGATGGCCATCGTGCGGGCGGTGGTGGGGCTGGTCTCGACCCACGAGAAAAAGCAGGGCGGCAGCACCATCACCATGCAGGTGGCGCGCAATTTCTTCCTGTCGCCGGAGAAGACCTACGAGCGCAAGCTCAAGGAAGTGGTGCTGGCCTGTGTCATCGAGCGGGAGTTGAGCAAGGACGAGATCCTCGAGCTCTACCTGAACAAGATCTTTTTGGGCCATCGCGCCTACGGCGTGGGGGCGGCTGCCCAGGTCTACTACGGGGTCACGCTGGAGAAACTCGACCTCGCCCAAATCGCCATGATCGCCGGCCTGCCCAAGGCGCCATCGCGCAACAACCCGATCACGGATCCGGAGGCGGCCCGCGACCGCCGCACCTACGTGTTGGGGCGCATGCTCAAGCTCGGCTACATCAACCAGACCCAGTACGCCGCCGCGGTCGATGCGCCGGTCAATGCTCAATGGCATGGCCAGGCGGTGGAAGTGCCGGCGCCGCACATCGCCGAGATGGTGCGTGACTACATGCTGGACAAGTACGGCGACGCGGCCTACACCAGCGGCTTTCGCGTGTTCACCACCCTGCCCAGCAACCTGCAGGGCGCCGCCACCGATGCGCTGCGCGGCAGCTTGTTCGACTATGACCGTCGCCACGGCTATCGCGGACCGGAAGCGCGCGTGGCCCTGGCACCACAGGAAGACACCGCCGCCTGGCACAAGATCCTGACCAAGTACCCGGAGTCGGCCGGGCAGCAGCCGGCGGTGGTGCTCACCGTCCAGGAGCGCCAGGTAGTGGCGTTCCACGACAGCGCCGGGGTCATCACGCTGCCCTGGGAAGGCTTACGTTGGGCGCGCAAATACCTGTCGGAAGACAGTGTCGGCGCGGCGCCCGCGAAGGCCGCCGACCTCGTGCAGCGCGGCGACATAATAAGAGTGCGCTGGGTCGAGCCGGATCCCGACCCCAAGAAAGCCGACAGCGTCGCCGCCAGCGGCTACTGGGCGCTCAGCCAGTTGCCGGCGGTGGAAGGTGCGCTGGTCTCGCTCGACCCCAGCGATGGCCGCGTGCTGGCGCTGGTCGGCGGGCTCGACTTCGAGCACAGCAAGTTCAATCGCGTGTTGCAGGCGCGCCGTCAGCCCGGCTCGAACTTCAAGCCATTCATCTATTCGGCGGCCCTCGACAAGGGTTTCACCGCCGCGAGCTTCGTCAACGACGCGCCCATCGTGTTCGAAACCCCCGGTCTCGAAAATGCCTGGCGTCCGGAAAACTATTCGGGCAACTACTTCGGGCCCATGCGTCTGCGCGAAGCGCTGACCAAGTCTCGCAACCTGGTGTCCATTCGTCTGCTGCGCGCCATCGGCATCAAGTACGCGCTCGATTTCGTCGAGCGCTATGGCTTTCAAGCGTCAGGAACTGCCGGCCAACCTGTCGCTGGCGCTCGGCAGTGGCGAGGTCACGCCGCTGGAACTGGTGCGCGGCTACGCGGTGCTGGCCAATGGCGGTTTCAAGGTCGAGCCCTACTTCGTCGATCGCATCGAGTCGTCGGATGGCGCGGAAATCTTCAAGGCGCAGCCCTTGACGGTATGCCACGAATGCGAAAAGGCGCCGCTGGACGTCGAAAACGAGCCCGACGACATCGAGGCCTTGAAGGACATCGAGCAGAACCCGACGGCCAACGTGGCGCCGCGCGTGGTGTCGGCCGAGAATGTCTGGATCATGAATTCCATGCTGCAGGACGTCATCAAGCGCGGCACCGCGACCCGCGCGCGCGACCTCAAGCGCAAGGATCTGGCTGGCAAGACCGGCACCACCAACGACCAGAAAGACGCGTGGTTTTCCGGCTTCAACGCGCGCAACGTCACCACCGTGTGGGTCGGCTTCGACCGCGTCGCGCCGCTCGGCAGGCGTGAGACCGGCGCGCAGGCGGCATTGCCGATGTGGATGGACTACATGCGCGCGGCGCTGGCCGACACACCGGAGGCGGAACTCGAACAGCCGCCTGGCGTGGTCACGGTGCGCATCGACCCCGACACCGGACTGCTGGCCGGTGCCAACGACCCACATGCCATGTTCGAATCCTTCCGTGCCGCCGATGTGCCCGGACGCGCGGATGAAAGCGGTGAGGGCGGCAGTCTCGGCGGCGATGAACTGCTGCCTGCCCAGCACGGTGGCGAGCGTTCCGGCAGCACCGCTGCCGAGCAGATATTCTGAGGCGCGCGGCGGCCATGGGACGCAGACCCCATCCGGCCCGCGTCGGCAGGAGTGAAATAGCCAACCATGCCGCGCGGCTGCTGGTGGATGGCGGCGTGGTCGATTTCGACAGCGCGCGACGCAAGGCCCTGCGCGAACTCGGCGCCGAACAGAGCCGCGACCTGCCCGACAACCTCGAGCTGCACCGCGCCGTGATCGATTACCTGCGCCTGTTCCATGGCGCGCGCCACGGCCAGCGCATCGCCCACCTGCGCAGCGTTGCCTACAAGGCGCTGCGCCTGCTGGCGCCGTTCCAGCCGGTGCTGGTCGGGCCGGTGCTGTACGGCACGGCCTGCGAGTTCACGCCCATCAGCCTGCACCTGCGCAGTGACGAGTTCGAAGCGGTGACCCGCTTCCTGCTCGAGCGCCGCATGAGTTACGAACTCGACGAAACGCAGCTGCGCGTGGCGGGCCTCGCCACGCCGCAACGGCTGCCGCAAATCCTGCTCACGCTCTACGACGAACCCTTTGAACTGACGGTGCTGCCCGCGCACAACAGCCGCCAACCCCTGAGCGCCATCGACGGCCGCGCCATGCAGCGTGCCGATCTGGCCGCGCTCGATGCACTGATCGACAGCGGCGAGGTGTTCGTCGGCGACTTCGCCACTCGCGCCGCGCCCCAATCGCCCTGAATCCGCGCGCCGTGGATATCGTCAGCGTCGCGCTGTTCACGCCCTTGCGGCGCGTGTTCGATTACTTGCTGCCGGAAGCTCTGCAAGCCCATGCGCCGGCGCCGGGACAGCGCGTGATGGTGCCTTTCGGCCGTGCGCAACGCATCGGTATCGCGCTAGAACGCAAGGCCGGCAGTGAGCTCGAACACTCGCGCCTCAAGCCCATCGAGGCGGTGCTGGATGCCGCGCCGGTGTTCGATGCCGAGGCGCTGGCGCTGGCGCAGTGGGCGGCGGCCTATTACCAGCACCCGCTGGGCGACGTGCTTGGCAACATGTTGCCGGTGTGGTTGCGACGTCATCGCGACCTGCCGGTGGTGCCCGCCGACACCTGGGCCTTGACCGAAGCGGGCGCCCAGGCACTCGCCGAGGGGCGCGTGCGCGCCTCGCGCCAGCGCCAGGTCCTGGCCAGCTTCGCCGCCGGGCCGGCCGGCGCGGCGGCTTTCACCGACGCCGATTTCGCGTGGCGCACGGTCGTCAAACGTCTAGTCGTTTTGGGCCTCGTGGCGCCTGCCGAAGCTGCGTCGGTGCGCGTGGCCCATGGTCCCGCGCCTGAGCTCAACGCCGAACAATTGGTGGCGGCCGAAGCCATCATCGCCGCCGCCGACGGCTTTCGCGCGGTGCTGTTGCAAGGCGTGACCGGCAGCGGCAAGACCGAGGTCTACCTGGCGGCCATCGGCGACTGCCTGGCGCGCGACCGCCAGGCGCTGGTGCTGGTGCCGGAGATCGCGCTCACCGAGCAGCTCGTGGCCCGCTTCCGGCGCCGCTTCGGGGAGGCGGTCGGGGTGCTGCATTCGGGGCTCGGCGAACGCGAACGCATGCTGACCTGGAGCGATTGCGCGTCCGGCCGCGTGCGCATCCTGATCGGCACGCGCTCGGCGGTATGGGCGCGCCTGCCGCAGCTCGGTCTCATCGTGGTCGACGAGGAACACGACCCGTCGTACAAGCAGCAGGATGGCTTTCGCTATTCGGCGCGCGACATCGCCCTGGTGCGCGCGCAGAACGCGCGGGTGCCGGTGGTGCTGGGCTCGGCCACGCCATCGCTGGAAACACTGGCCAACGTCGAACGCGGCAAATACCTGTGCACGCAGCTGCGCTCACGCGCCGGCAGCGCGCCGATGCCGGCCATCGAATGCCTGGACGTGCGTGGCCTCGAACTCACGGCCGGCATGAGTCCGCAGCTGGTGGTGGCGATTGGCGACTGCCTCGCGCGTGGCGAGCAGGTCATGCTGTTCCTCAATCGGCGCGGCTACTCGCCGCTCCTGATCTGTCGCCACTGCGGCGAGCCCAAACGCTGCGATCGCTGCGACGCGTTCCTGGTCTATCACAAGGGCGTGGATGCCGCGCGTTGCCACCATTGCGATCGGCAATGGTCGCGCCAGTCGGGCGCACGCTGTTGCGAGGCGCCGGACATTGCCTTGATGGGACTCGGCACCGAGCGCATCGAGGAAGCGGTGGCGGAGTTGTTCCCGACGGCGCGCCTGTGTCGTATCGATCGCGATACGGTGCGACGCAAGGACGCCCTGCGCCAGATGCTCGATGCCATCAATACGCGCGAAGTCGACATCGTCATCGGTACGCAGATGCTGGCCAAGGGCCTGGATTTTTCGGCGGTCACGCTGGTCGGCGTGGTCGACGCCGACAGCCGCCTGTACTCGCTCGATTTCCGCGCCGAAGAGCGACTCGCGCAATTGCTGATCCAGGTCGCGGGCCGCGCCGGTCGTGCCGATCTGCCGGGACGCGTGCTGGTGCAGACCCATCAGCCCCACCACCCGGTGCTGCGCCAGATCATCGACGACGGCTACGAAGCCTACGCGGCGACCGCCCTGGCGCAGCGTCGTGAGGCGGCCCTGCCGCCCTATGGCGCGATGGCCATCCTGCGCGCCGAATCGACGACACCCAGCGCGGCCTTGAAATTCCTCGGCGAAGCGCGCCGCCTGTTGCTTGCCGAGGCGCCGGCCGATCTCGATTTGAGCTATCCGCTGCCGGCCATGATGGAGCGTCGCGCCGGCCGTTATCGTGCCTTGATGGTGATGCGCGCCGCCCAGCGCTTCGACATCGGGCGGCTGTTGCGCGTCGCCTTGCCGGCGCTCGACGAGATGGCCGGCAAGGCGCGCGTGCGGCCGGCCATCGATGTCGATCCGCAGGACACGCTGTAGCTGCGCAGGCGTTCTCCGTCGCGCGCGCGCGGAGGAGAAGATAGAATCCGCGCTTCCACCCCGGGCATCCCCGAGAAACGACCTTGAAAGCACTTCTGCGTACGGCCATTGACGACGTCATCGAGCGTCTGCACCAGGCCGGCATCCTGGCGGATTCCGCCCGCCCCGACTATCAGATAGAGACGCCCAAGCTCGAAGCGCATGGCGACTTCAGCACCAATGTCGCGATGCTGCTGGCCAAGGCCAATCGCCGCGCGCCGCGCGATCTTGCCAATGAACTCGCACAGGCCCTGGCGGCCTTGCCGCTGTTCAGCCGCGTCGAAGTGGCGGGCCCGGGCTTCATCAATTTCGTGCTCGCCGATGACGTGGTGTTCGATGTCGTGCGCGAAGTGCATGACGCCGGTGAGACCTACGGCCGCAATGACAGCGGCGCCGGCCGCCGCGTGCAGGTCGAGTTCGTGTCCGCCAACCCCACCGGGCCGCTGCACATCGGTCACGGCCGCGGCGCGGCGGTGGGCTCGGTGCTCGCCAGGCTGCTGGCGGCGAGTGGCTACGCGGTCGAGCGCGAGTACTACGTCAACGATGCCGGCCGCCAGATGGACATCCTCGCGCTCAGCGTGTGGCTGCGCTACCTGCAATCCTATCAATTTGAGGTGCCGTTCCCGGCGCAGGCCTACCGCGGCGGCTACATCGAAGACATCGCCCGCGCCCTGCGCGAGCGCGACGGCGACGCGTTCAAGCGCGCCGCCGACAACGTGCCGCCCGCCATCGCCAGCAGTGACGACGAGCGGCACCTGGACGACGCCATCGCCGCGGCGCGTGCGGCGCTCGGCGCCGACGCCTTCGATGCCGTGCGTGATTTCGCCAAGGACGTCATCCTCGCCGAGATCGCCGACGATCTGCGTGCCTTCGGCGTCGACTTCGATTGCTGGTATTCCGAGGCATCGCTCAATCGCAACGGTGCCATCGACACCGCCATCGCGGAACTGGTCGAAGCGGGCTTCATCTACACGGCGGCGGGCGCGCAGTGGTTTCGCTCCACCGACTTCGGCGACGAGAAGGATCGCGTGGTGGTACGCGACAACGGCGTGAAGACCTATTTCGCCTCGGACATCGCCTACCACCGCGAAAAATTCGTGCGTGGCTTCGAGCGCGTGGTGAACATCTGGGGCGCCGATCACCATGGCTACATTCCGCGCGTGCGCGCGGCCCTGAAGGCGCTCAATCTCGACGACGCCAGACTCGACGTGGTGCTGGTGCAGTTCGCCGCGCTGGTGCGCGGCGGCGAAAAGGTCTCGATGTCGACGCGCGCCGGCGAGTTCGTCACGCTCAAGCACCTGGTCGACGAAGTCGGCGTGGATGCCGCCCGTTATTTCTACGTGATGCGCCGCTCGGATCAGCATCTCGAGTTCGATCTCGATCTCGCCACCTCGCAAAGCAACGACAACCCGGTCTACTACGTGCAGTACGCCCACGCGCGGGTGTGCAGCGTGTTCCGCCAGGCCGGCGAGCGCGCCACGCTCGCCCCCCCCGCCGGCGCGCGCCTGGCCGAGCACCTGCGCGAGCCGCCCGAGCGGCGGCTGGCGATCGTGCTGTCGAAATTCTCCGAGGTGGTGGCCAGCGCCGCGGCCGCCGCCGAGCCTCACCAGTTGACCAATTACCTGCGTGACCTCGCCACCGAGTTCCACGCCTACTACAACGGCCACAAGGTGCTGGTCGATGATGCCGGCGTGTGCTGGGCAAGACTGCGCCTGATCGGCGCCGTGCGCCAGGTGATCGCCAACGCGCTGGGCCTGCTCGCGATCAGCGCGCCGAGCGAGATGTAACGCGCCGATGGCCGCCAAAGACTACAAGCACGCCACGCCACGCGCGCCCAAGCCCAAGCCGCAGGCGCCGCTCGGCAGCTGGGTGTCGTTCGTGACCGGGCTCGGCCTCGGCCTGGTGGTGGCGCTGGCGGTGTACATGTGGACCGCCAGGAGCGCGGCGCCGTTACCGCCGCCGCCCGCGATAGCGGACGTCGAGGCGCGGGTCGAGGCGCCGCGCGTCAACGAGCCGCCGGTCGTCGAGGGCGCGGAGAGCGCCGAGGCGTCGCTGGAACCGCCGCGTCCGAAATTCGACTTCTACAAAATCCTGCCGGAAATGGAAGTGCCGGTGCAGGATTGGGAGAAGGAAGAAAAAGAGCAGAAGCCGGAGAAACCGGCCGAGGCGCTCGACAAGGACGGCAAGAGCGAAGCCACGGCGGCCAAGGACAAGCCCGCCGGCGCCGCCGAGACCTCCGCCTACGTGCTGCAGATCGGCTCTTACAAGGGCTACGAAGAGGCCGACCAGGCCAAGGCGCGCCTCGCCATGCAGGGTATTGCCGCCAACATCCAACGCGTCGTCATCAATGGCCAGGACGTGTGGTTTCGCGTCCACGTCGGGCCTTTGCGCGATGCCAATGAGCTGCGCGCCATGCGTCTCAAGTTGCAAGAGCACAAGACTGATTTCATCGTGCTCAAGATTGGCGGCGCCGGCACCACCTGAGGCGCCGACGGCGGGCGGGCTGCCGGCCTAGTCTTGGTCCGGCTCGCGGGGCTCGGCGAGCAGTCGTGTCAGGTTGGCGCGAACCGCCTTGTGGAAGGAGGATTCACCGCCGGCATCGTGGAAATAGCTGGTCAGTCGGATCTCCTGGGTCAGGTAGTGACCCAGCACTTCGGCTGACGCGGCCTGCCATTCGGCCCAACTCAGGCTGCGCCGGGTGAGTACTTCGTGCTCGCGCTTCAAACACAGGGAACTGCGCAGGAACCGCGGGTAGTCCGCCGCCAGGCCGGACAGGTCGGCGGCACGCACCGCTTTCTGCTCGGCGCTGACGCACACCGCGTCGCGCTCGGTGGCGAGAATCGCCGCGACAGTCTTGTCGACCTGCGCCTGACTCATGCCGTGGCGGCGCAGGATCGGCTCGGCGAGGGCCGCCGAGTAGCGTTCCTTGGTCGCAAAGCCGCGCGCCAAATGGTCGTCCTGGTAGCCGGCGTCGTGAAAAAGCAGCGCGCAGTACACCACTTCGGCGTCGATGCGGATGTTTTCTTCGCGGCAGCGCTCGATGACCTTGTCGGCCGAGGCCAGCGTGTCCTGGATGTGATCGAAGTTGTGGTAGGGCAGCGACGGGCTGTACAGCGCCCGGGCCTCAGCCTCGAGTTGCGTGTTGCGGACGGCTGACAAGGCCTGGGTGCTCACTGGGCGATAGGTCCAGGTTCGATGTTGTGGAGCGGGTGATGGGAATCGAACCCACGTAATCAGCTTGGGAAGCTGATGTTCTACCATTGAACTACACCCGCCGAAGCCCGAATTCTAGTGCGCATGGGGCTGGCGTCAAAGCCCGACGTTGCGCCGCCGCTATCGGAGTGAGGAACGTCGCCGGTGTCCCAATTGCGCTCTCGCGAGCTTGGTTTCAGGGGCAAACTGGTTACAATTGCGCTTGTTGGGGAGCGCGGGATATCGCAGAATCCTTCGTCTGCAATAGTCCTGATCTCAAAAGGTTAGGGCCATAGCTTAAAGCGGAGCTTCAGGGAGTGATCGAGGTCTTGTGGGTTCGGATATCAAGAGCGCATGCAAACAGGCAAACCCATCATCGTTCTCGTCGATGACAGCGCGGCTATGCGGGCGTTCTTCGAACAGGTTGCGGCCGAAGCGGATCTGATCTTCCACGCCTACGATTCGGCCGAGGAGTCGATGAGTTTTCTCGGCTCGCGCCAGCCCGGGCTGCTGTTTCTGAACGTCATGATGCCGAACAAGGATGGGTATTCATTCTTGAAGGAACTGCGGCGTAACGAACTGCATGTCAGCACCCCGACCGTCATGATCAGCTCCAAGGACTACGCCCAGGACCGCACCGCGGCCAAGGAACTCGGGGTGCTGGAGTTCGTGGCCAAACCCATCTCCAAGAAGGCGATACGCTCTCTCATCGAAAAGTATCTCGGCGCGGGTCGCGTCGCCGAATGAGCGATCGCTACCTGCGTTTCTGGGGTGTGCGAGGGTCCTACGCCGCGCCGCACGAATCCCACCTCGGGGTCGGCGGCAACACTTCCTGCGTCGAGATCCGCTGTGACGATCACCTGCTGGTGTGCGATGGCGGTACGGGCATCATCTCGCTGGGTGAAGAACTGATGGCGCAAAGCGCGCTGTCGGAACTGATGGTGGTGTTCACCCATTACCATTGGGATCACATTTGCGGCCTGCCATTTTTCCAGCCGGCCTTTGCCAAGCACTGGAAGATCAAGTTCTTCGGTCCGGGCGATACCGCCAAGGACATCGAGAAGCGCTTGTCCGACCAGATGAAAGCGCCGTATTTCCCGGTCGAAATCGAAACCTGGATGGCCGACATCCAGTATCTCGAGCCGAGCCCCGACGGCCTCGCGCATGGCCCCATCGGCATCAATTACTACAACGTGCATCACCCGGGCGTCACCTACGGCTATCGCATGCGGGTGGCGGGCAAGTCGGTGGTATACGTGTCCGACAACGAAGTGCAGTTCCTGAAGACGTCGATCGCCAAACGCATACACGAGTTCGACGAGGACGAGCACGAACTGCTCGAGCGCATGGTCGACGAACAGCGTTCGTCGGAAGTGTCGGCCATCGAGGGCGTCGACATCCTGGTTCACGACGCGCAATACACGCCGCACGACTACAGTCGCAAGCGTGGTTGGGGACACTCGTGCTACGTCGACACGGTCAATCTTGCCATCGATGCCGGTGTCGGGTGCCTGTACCTTTATCATCACGATCCCACCTACGACGACGAGCAGGTGGCGGCCATCCATCGCGATTGCCTGCAGATCATTCGTGAACGCAAATCCGACATGGAATGCCATATCGCCCGCGAGGGCATGAAGATTCCGCTGTAGGTCAAGCTGGTGTCCACCACGCTGCGTGTGATGTTGAATGGCGCGAGCCGCGAAGTGCCGGCGGCGCTCTCCATTGCGGAACTCATCGCCCTGCTCGAAGTACGCGGCCGTTACGCCGTGGAAGTGAATGGCGAGATCGTGCCGCGCAGCCTGCACGCCGAGCAGCAACTGCGCGATGGTGACCGCGTCGAGGTGGTGGCCGCCATCGGCGGCGGCTGAGCGCAAACAGTTATACTTGCCGACTCACGCGTTCGACCCGAGGCAGAGCATGGCAAATCCCGATTCCAATCCACCCGGCGGCGAGGATCTGCTGCGCATCGGCACGCGCAGCTTTCGTTCGCGACTGATGGTCGGCACCGGCAAGTACAAGGATTTCGACGAGACCGGCGCCGCGATCCGCGCCAGCGGCGCCGAAATAGTCACGGTGGCGGTACGGCGCACCAACCTCGGCCAGAATGCCGGCGAACCGAACCTGCTAGAAGTCATTCCGCCGGAGCAGTTCACCATCCTGCCCAATACCGCCGGTTGCTATGACGCCGACACCGCGGTGCGCACCTGCCGCCTCGCGCGCGAACTGCTGGACGGGCACAACCTGGTCAAACTCGAAGTGCTGGGCGACCAGAAGACCCTGTATCCCGACGCCGTGCAGACCCTGGCCGCCGCCCGCACCCTGTGCGCCGAGGGTTTCGAAGTCATGGTCTACACCACCGACGACCCCTTGATCGCCAAGGAACTCGAGAACATCGGTTGCGTGGCGGTGATGCCGCTCGCCGCGCCGATAGGATCGGGGCTCGGCATCCAGAATCGCTATACGCTGCGCACCATCATCGAAAACGCCAAGGTGCCGATCATCGTCGATGCCGGCGTCGGCACGGCGTCCGACGCCAGCGTCGCCATGGAACTCGGCTGCGACGGCGTGTTGATGAACACCGCCATCGCCGAAGCCCGGCGTCCGGTGCTGATGGCTTCGGCCATGCGCAAGGCGGTCGAAGCCGGCCGCGAAGCCTTCCTGGCCGGTCGCATGCCGCGCCGCGCCTATGCTTCGGCGTCATCACCCATCGACGGCACGTTCTTCTCCTGAGTCGCCCCTCCGCCATGTCGCAGCAGGCGCCGCGCCGATCGGTGCGCAGTTTCGTCATTCGTGCCGGGCGCATGACCGAGGCGCAGCAGCGCGCGCTTGCCGAACTGCTGCCGCGCTATCGCGTCGGCATCGAAGCGCTGCGCGAGGATTTCGCTGCGGTGTTCGCGCGCCGCGCGCCGCTCTATCTCGAGATCGGCAGCGGCAATGGCGACAACGCCCTGGCCCTGGCCGCGCGCCTGCCCGCGGTCGACATCCTGGCGAGCGAAGTCCATCCGCCGGGTGTCGGTCACACGGTGCACGAGGCGCACCGCCTGCAACTCGACAATCTGCGCATCTTCGATGGCGACGCACTGGAATTGCTGGCGGCGCTGCCGCCCGCGTGTCTCGACGCGGTGTTCGTGTTCTTTCCCGACCCATGGCCGAAAAAGCGTCACCACAAGCGTCGCCTGGTGCAGGGCGAATTGCTCGACCTGCTCGCCACGCGCCTGAAACGCCATGGGCGCGCGCGCTTCGCCAGTGACGACGCCGACTACGCGCTGCAGGTGCGGGATGCGCTGGGCGCCGATGCGCGCTGGTTGAACGTGGCCGGTGCGGGCGCTTGGGCGCCGCGACCGCGGGAACGTATCCTGACGCGCTTCGAACGGCGCGCACTGCGCGACGGGCGGGCGGTGTTCGACCTGTGCTGGATGCGCGCCGACTAGCAGCTTGGCGAAAAACCGCTAGGCAGCGTCGCGCGTCAATTGCCCGAAGTCCGACAGGCACAGGCAATCGTCGGCGCTCAACTGCGGGCCGCGACTGTCGGGTTGGGCGATGCCGAACAGGTGGGCGATGCCCCAGCGACGCGCGGCGGCACGCACCTGGGCGTTGTCGTCGATGAACAGCGCGCGCGCCGGGTCAAAGGCCAGCCGTGCGCGGAGCGCATCCCAGAACGCCGGGTCCTCCTTGGCCGCGCCCAACTCGTGGGCGCTGACGATGTCGGTGAAATGCGCGCCAATGCCGGTCGCCGCCAACTTGCGCTCGAGACTCGCCGGGTGGGCATTGGTGGCGAGCACCTGGCGCAGGCCGCGGGCACGCACCCAGGCGAGGAAGTCCAGGGCGCCCGGCCGCGCCCGGATCAGGTGCCCAAGTTCACGCTCGAGCCCGTGCATGTCGACACCAAAGGCCTCGCTCCAATGCTCGAGGCAATACCAGGGCAAGGTGCCGCGACGGGCTTCGAGACGATGCAGCACCTGGTGACGGGCCTGCTCCAGGGCAACACCTTCGCGTTCCGCCACGCGTTGCGGCAGAAGCACGCTCCATAGCTGGTTGTCGAAATTGAGATCCAGCAGGGTGCCGTCCATGTCCAGGATGACGCAGTCGATGTGCGCCCATGGCGGCGCGATTGAAAACGTCATTCGCAGATCTCGCCGAATTTTTCGCAGCGCCGCTGACAGCGGTATACGCCGCGTGGGTCGACATTGCACGCCTGCCCCCATTGCTGGCAGCCGTTGTAACACTGCTTGGGTTTGTCGGAGGGGGCGCTGCCCGCGGGCGCGGCGCTGGTGGCCGGCGCGCTGGTCGCTGAAGGCGCGGCATCGTGACCCGGCGTCGTACAACCGGCGGCGAGCAGCAGGCACGCGCCCAGCCAGGCGCGGGCGCGGCGGCGCGAACGGTGCGGAAATGGCTTGCTCATCGTCGGATACGGCAGCTCTGGGTTCATGGCGCACCGCGGCGGCGGGCGGGGCTAGTGTAGCGCAGGGTGCCGACTTCGCCGTCGGCGCGGACGCTCAATCCTGGCTGGCCTCGCCCTGGCCGTCGCTCTTGCTTTCGAGTTCGCGCGCCAGCGCTTCGGCCTGGCTGCGCTGCTCGGGTTTCATTTTCGACGCCATCTGCGACAAGGCCGGTTTGACCTTGTCGTCCTGCGCCGCCGCCAACGCCAGCCACGCATAGGCCTGCACCGGATCGGCGCCGGTGCCTATGCCCTGCGCGTAGATCGCGCTCAGGTTGACCTGCGCGGCCGCCAGGCCTTGCAGTGCCGACTGGCGCAACCAGAAGCGCCCTTCCTCTTCGTTTTGCGGCAGGCCCTTGCCGAACAGGTTCATGAGACCGAACTGCATCTGCCCTTCCGGGTCGCCGCCGTCGGCCAGCTCGCGCAGCAATTGCGCGGCGTGTTCGAGTCGCTTCGGGTCGTCGTTGTGGCGCAGGTCGAGCTTGGCGATGTGCAGCTTGGCGAGTTTGTAGTCCTGCGCGGCGGCCGCTTCCAGCCACTTCAGTGCTTCGCGTTCGGCGCTGTCGGCGTCGGATTGCTGCAGGATCAGCATGGCCAGGTTGAACTGCGCGGCCGGCAGTCCGGCCTTGGCCGATTTCTCGAACCATTCGCGCGCCAGCTCGCGATTGGCGGTCACGCCCTCGCCCTTGCTGTACATCACGGCCAGGAAGAACTGCGCTTCGCGATCGTCCAGCGCCGCCGCGCGCTGGAACCAGTCCGCGGCGCGCGACGGTTCGGGTGCGACACCGTAGCCGCGCAGGTACAGCGTGCCGAGATTGAACATGGCGCCCGGCAGGTGCTGCGCGGCGGCGGCCTGGAACAAGGCGCGCGCACGGGCGTAGTCCTGCGCCACGCCGCGACCCTTGAGATACAGTGCGCCAAGATTGTTCTGGGCGGCGGCATCGCCGCCATTGGCGCGACTTTCGAACTGCGCCGCGGCGCTCGCGTAGTCACCCCGCGCATAGGCCTCGGCGCCGCTGTCCGCGCCGACGCCGACGCTCGCCGTCAGCGCCAGCACAGCGAGGCCGATCAAAGTCTTAGACCGCATCGGTGATTCAGTCCTTCACTTAAGGTATTTAGGAAAAAATCCCAAGGTCAGCCTCGCGACGCGAGCTAACATGGTGCCGTAGCGATAGCGTTACGCTCTACTTTGCGTTACCCCGCGGCAGCTTGCCTTGCGGGGTTTTTTTTGACCGCGTGTCGCTCGTCAGGGGCGTGACGTCGCTGCCCACGACGCCCTTTATTAGCGGCCAATCGCGCGCCAATCTCCTGCCTGGACTTATATTCTAGCCCTCGATACCATCGGCAACGCTCCCCGCGACGAGTCTGCGGCAGCGCTCGATTGGATGCACAAGCGTGCCCTTTTGACCACCCGCGGGTGGTTAGTAAAACTCAAATACATCTCTTCGAGGAGGAAGTCCCATCATGAAAAAGAACAACCTCATGCCCGTCGCGCAAGCGCTCGGCACCGGTGTTGTCATGGCGCTGGCGGGTGCCGCCAATGCCGCCGACAACCCGTTCCAGATGGTCGAGTTCGGAACCGCGGTAAAGGTCGCCGGTGAAGCCGTCGACATGCAGGGCAACAAGGTCAAGATCAACGACGAGACCGGCTTCAAGTACGGCGGCGACGAAAAGGCTGGCTACGCGGGCGGCAAGATGGCCACCGGCAAGAAGGATCCCGCGGTGTGCGGCACCTTCTCCGGCTCGAGCTGCTCCATGCCGCACATCGCCAAGTAAGCTTTCCTTTCAGTGTCTCGAGTTCCGGTGCAGCGGACCCACCGCGTCAACGGCACCGGACTCGGTCTGCGGCGGACCCACCTGGGCCCGCTGCTGGACCATATCCCCGACGAAATCGACTTCTTCGAAGTTGCGCCCGAGAACTGGCTGGGTGTTGGCGGTCGCATCGGCGACGCCTTCGCGCGCATCAGCGCGGAGCGCCCGCTGCTGTGTCACGGCCTGCTGCTCAATCTCGGCGGCCCCGACCCGCTGGACATCGCCTTCATCGAACGCATCAAGGGCTTTCTCGGTCAGCATAGGGCGGTGATCTACGGCGACCACCTGTCGTTCTGCGCGGCCGGCGGCCAGCTCTACGAATTGCTGCCGATACCGTTCACGGCCGAAGCCGTGCAGCATGTCGCGGCGCGTATCCGCGAGGTGCAGGAGCGACTCGAGCAACGCATCGCCGTCGAGAACCCGTCCTACTACGTGCGCCTGTCCGACGAACTCGACGAATCGACTTTCATCAACGCGGTGCTGGCGGAAGCCGACTGCGAGCTGCTCATCGACATCAACAACATTCACGTCAACAGCGTCAATCACGGCTACGACGCCAAGGCCTTCCTGGCCAGCCTGCCCGGCGAGCGCATCGCCTACGCCCATATCGCCGGTCATCACCAGGACAGCGACGGCCTCATCGTCGACACCCACGGCACGCCCATCGTCGAGCCGGTATGGGACCTTCTCGATTTCGCCTATCGACAATTCGGGGTGTTCCCGACCTTGCTCGAGCGCGACGAGAACATCCCGCCGCTCGCCGAATTGCTGCCGGAATTGCGCCGCATCCGGGCCGCGCAGCAGCGCCCCGCCGACAGCGGCGACGGGCTGGCGGCGTGAGCGTGCCGCGGGAAGCACAGTTCGCGCGGCTGCAGCGCGCGTTCGCCGCCCACCTGCGCGACCCCGAGCAGGTCGCGCCGCCCGGCGAGCACGACCCGCGCCGGCTGGACGTGTATCGCTACGCGGTGTACGCCAACATCGAACGCTTCATGCGCGATAACTACCCGCGCGTGCGCGCCGTGATGAGCGACGCCGAATGGCATGCCATGGTGCGCGATTACCTGGTCCGCCATGTGGCCCGCGCCAGCGCCTTTGTCGACCTGCCCAAGGAATTCCTCGCCTACCTCGAACACGAGCGCGAGCCGGATGCGCGGCGGCCTTTCCTGTTCGAGCTCGCGCACTTCGACTGGCTGGAGACCCTGGTCGGCGCTGACCCGCGACGCGTCGACCATGACGGCATCGATCGCGACGGCGACCTCATTGCCGGGGTGCCGGTCGCCAACCCGGTGATGGTCATGCATTGCTATCGTTATCCCGTGCACGCCATCAACGCCGAATACCTGCCCTTGGAGCCGCCGGCGCAGCCCACGCGTATTGCCGCGTTTCGCGACACCGGGCACGAATACGGCTTCCTCGATCTCAATGCCGCGAGCGCGCGCCTGCTGGAATTGATCATGATGGGCGAGGCGCGCAGCGGTCGCGAAATCTTCGCCACCGTGGCCGCCGAACTCGGTAGCGCCGATGTTGCCGGCCTCATCGAGGCAGGCGGTACAATTCTTGCCCGAATGCTTGCACGGGACGTGATCCTCGGCGCCCGGCGCGCCTGACACGCTCGCGCCAGGCGCCGAGCGCGCCCGTGAGTTTCGTCAACTAGAACCCGTAAGCCTGGTCAGGGACTCGAAAGCCCAATGAAACGCATCAAGAAACTGCTGGTGGCCAACCGTGGCGAAATCGCCATTCGTGTCATGCGCGCCGCCGCCGAGCTCGACATCGACAGCGTCGCCATCTACTCCCACGAAGATCGCTTCGCCCTGCATCGCTTCAAGGTCGGGCAGGCGCACCAGGTTGGCGCCGGTTGTACGCCGGTGCAGGCCTACCTGCAGATCGACGAAATCGTGCAGGTGGCGCTGGACTCGGGCTGCGATGCCGTACACCCGGGCTATGGCTTCCTGGCGGAAAGCCCCGAATTCGCCGACGCCTGCAGTGCCGCCGGCCTGATCTTCGTCGGTCCGCCGCCGTCGGTGATGCGCCTGCTCGGCAACAAGGTCGCGGCGCGCGAGCTCGCCGCACGCAGTGGCGTGCCCTTGATGCCGGCCACCGCCGCCTTGCCGCGCGAGCCGGCCGAGATTGAAAAGCTCGCCGAGGGTATCGGCTACCCGCTGATGCTGAAGGCCTCGTGGGGCGGCGGCGGGCGCGGCATGCGCGTCATCGAAGGCCCGGACACGCTGCACGAACTGGTCGATATCGGGCGCAAGGAAGCCGGGCTCGCGTTCGGCAACGACGAGGTCTACCTCGAAAAGCTGGTGCGCCGCGCGCGCCACGTCGAAGTGCAGATCCTCGGCGACAGCCACGGCAACATCGTGCACCTGTTCGAGCGTGACTGCACGGTGCAGCGGCGCAACCAGAAAATCGTCGAACGCGCGCCGGCGCTATATCTCGACAGCGCGCAGCGCGAACAAGTGTGCGGCGCGGCCTTGGCGCTGTGCCGCAAGGCCAGCTACGTGAACGCCGGCACCGTCGAATTCCTGCAGGACGCCGACACCGGTGCGTTCTATTTCATCGAGGTCAATCCGCGCATCCAGGTCGAGCACACGGTGACCGAGGCGATCACCGGCATCGATATCGTCAAGGCGCAGATCCGCATCGCCGAAGGCCACGCCATCGGCAGTGAAGAATCGGGCGTGCCGCTCCAGGCCGACATCAGCATGCGTGGTCACGCCGTGCAGTGTCGCGTCACCTCGGAAGACCCGGAGAATAACTTCATTCCCGACTACGGCACCATCACCGCCTATCGCAGTCCGGCCGGTTTCGGCATTCGTCTCGATGCCGGCACCGCCTATGTCGGCGCGCGCATCACGCGCTATTACGACTCGCTGCTGGTCAAGATCACGGCGTGGGCCAACAGCCCCGAGGAAGTCTCGCAGCGCATGCTGCGCGCGCTGCGCGAATTCCGCATCCGCGGCGTCAACACCAACCTGCGCTTCCTGATCGGTCTGCACGAGAACGCGCAGTTCCGGCGCGCCGAGTACACCACGCGCTTCATCGATGAGACGCCGGAGCTGCTGGTGTTTGCTCGGCGTCGCGATCGTGCGTCGCGCCTGCTGCGCTTCATCGGTGAGGTGGCGGTCAACGGCAATCCGGCGGTGATCGGTCGCGCGCGACCGCGGGTGCTGCGACGGCCCCACGCGCCCGACACCGGCGGCCTGCCGATAGCGAGCGGCAGCCGTGCGCGTTTCGAGGCCTTGGGTGCGCGCGGTTTCGCGCAATGGATGCTCGACCAGCCGCAGGTGCTGGTCACCGACACCACGTTCCGTGACGCCCACCAGTCGCTGCTCGCGACCCGTGTGCGCAGCTATGACATGCTGGCGGTGGCCGATGCCTATGCGCGCCTGGTGCCCGAGCTGCTGTCGGTCGAATGCTGGGGCGGTGCGACCTTCGACGTGGCGATGCGTTTCCTGCACGAATGCCCGTGGCGGCGTCTGACCGCCCTGCGCGAGCGCATGCCCAACATCCTCACGCAGATGCTGCTGCGCGCCTCCAATGGCGTCGGGTACAAGAACTACGCCGACAACGTCGTCATTCATTTCGTGCAGCAGGCGGCCGATGCCGGCGTCGACATCTTCCGCATTTTCGATTCCCTGAACTGGGTCGAGAACATGCGCATCGCCATCGATGCGGTGACCGCCACCGGCAAGATTGCCGAAGCCGCGGTCTGCTACACCGGCAACCTCAGCGACCCGCGCTGCACCAAGTACGACCTGAAGTACTACGTGTCCATGGCCAAGGAGCTGGAGGCCGCCGGCGCGCACGTGCTCGGCATCAAGGACATGGCGGGGCTGTGCCGGCCGCAGGCGGCGCGCGACCTGGTGCGCGCCCTGAAGCAGGAAATTTCGATCCCGATCCACTTCCACACCCACGACACCAGCGGCATCGCCGCCGCCAGCGTGCTGGCCGCGGTGGAAGCCGGCGTCGATGCGGTCGACGCCGCGGTCGACGCCATGAGCGGCCTTACTTCGCAGCCCAACCTCGGCTCGATCGTCGAAGCGCTGCGCCACGGTCCGCGCGAAACCGGTCTCGACCCGGACGCCATACGCAAGCTGTCCCATTACTGGGACGAAGTGCGCGGCAACTACCTTGCCTTCGAAAGCGAGGAGCGTGCCGGCGCCTCGGAAGTCTACGTGCACGGCATGCCCGGCGGGCAGTACACCAACCTGCGTGAACAGGCGCGCTCATTGGGGCTCGGCGAGCACTGGCCGGAAGTGGCGCGGGCCTATGCCGAGGTCAACGACATGTTCGGCGACATCGTCAAGGTCACGCCCAGTTCCAAGGTGGTGGGCGACATGGCCTTGATGATGGTGACCAGCGGCCTGACGCGCGCGGCGGTCGAAGACCCGGCGGTCGACGTTGCCTTTCCGGAATCGGTGGTGTCGTTCTTCCGCGGCGATCTCGGCCAGCCGCCCGGCGGTTTTCCCGTCGCGCTGCAGAACAAGATCCTGGATGGCGCAGCGCCGATCACGGTGCGACCGGGCTCGGTGTTGCCGCCGGTCGACCTCGCGGCGGCGCGCGCCGAGGCCGAGCACAAGGTCGACCGCCACATCAGCGAACACGAACTTGCGTCCTATCTCATGTATCCCGAGGTGTTCGTCGACTACGCCCACACGCGGCGCATGTATGGCGACCTGACGGACCTGCCGACCTCGGTGTTCTTCTACGGCATGGAGCTGGGTGAGGAGATCAGCGTTGCGCTCGATCACGGTCCGACGCTCGTGATCCGCTATCTCGGCACCAACGAGCACCACGACGACGGCATGCGCACCGTCTACTTCGAGCTGAACGGTCAGCCGCGCACGGTCAAGGTCGAAGACCGTACCCAGACCGTGAGCAAGCCGCCGCGCGCCAAGGCCGAAGCCGGTAACGCGCGCCATGTCGGCGCGCCCATGCCAGGGCTCATCGCCCAGATCAACGTGCGCAGCGGCGACGAGGTCAGCAAGGGTGACGCGCTCATGACCATCGAGGCGATGAAGATGCAGACCAGCATCCGCGCCGAGCGCGACGGTCGCATCGCCGAGGTGGCGGTGCAGCCCGGCGCACAGGTGGAATCGAAAGACCTGCTGGTGGTGTTCGAATAGCCGAAAGTCAGCTCACGCGCCGAGCAGTTCGTGCACGGCGCGGATCTCCTTTTCCGCTTCCTCCACCAGCAACAGTCGACGCGACGGCGACAGGCTGCCGTCGCGCAGCTTGCGGTAGGCCGCGATGTGCTCGATGGCCGGCACCGCGTCGGACCACGCCGGCGGCGCCTTGTCGTGCGCATGCGCCAGCACGATGCAATCGCTGAGATCGAGCGCGTCCTGTTCGGTGCGCGTCCAGCGTTCGGCCTCGAGCGTGGCGCTGACGATACTGTCGGGGAAATGCCAGGCGCGCAGCACCATCGAACCCACCGCGCCGTTCAGTTCACGCGCAAGCATCTTGAGCGTTTGCCGATCGATGGCGGCGCGTGCGTGCACCGGCCATTCGCGCAGCAGCACCAGCATGCCGATGTCGTGCACGAGGCCGGCCAGCAGGGCTTGCTCGGCGTTCAGGCGCTGACTGTGCCGCGCGATGACATAACTGAGCGCCGCGATGCGGGAACTGTGCTGCCAGGCCATGCGCATCAGGGCACGGGTCTCGCTGTCGAGCGCGCTGAACAGGTCCTTGATCGTGAAAGCGGTGATGAGGTCGCGCGTGGCGGCGATGCCCATGCGCATTACGGCGTCCTGCACGCCCTGCACCGGGCTGGCGGCGGCATAGGCCGCGCTGTTGGCGACCTTCAGGCAGTAGGCGGCGATCACGGCGTCAGCCTGCACCAGCTTGACGATGTCGGCCACGCCCTTGCCCGGGTCGTTGGCCGCGTCACGGATGCGCATCGCGACGTCCGGCAGGGTCGGCAGCGTGAAGCTGCCATCCATCAATGCGTGCGACACCGCGAACAGCAGCTGGTTGTCGATTGCATGGCTGTCATCCGACAGTTCCTCGACTTCCACGCCGGCGCGGGCGCGCGGCGAGGCTTTCAGATCCAAGAGCTCCGCCGGCATGCGTACGTAGCAGGCGTCGCGCGTGACGGTCGCCAGCACCCGCGCCTTGGCGTGGGTCGAAAGCGGATGGGCGGTTTCCAGTGAACCGCCTTCGAGTTCGAAGCCCTGGCCCCTGTCGTCGACGATTTCCACCACGCCGTCCAGCAGGTAGAAAATCCATTGATCGTCCAGGCCCGCGCGAAACAGCACTTTGCCCGCCGCGCGGCGCTCGACGCTGGCATGCTGCGCGAGGGCGGCGAACGTCGGGTCGTCGAGCCGGCGCAATGGGATGAGTTTGCGTATGCGCAGGATTTCCCGCGGCAGACCGGCCAGCGCATCTCCTTCCGGGACGGTGGTGGGAGAAGACACGGCAAGCGATGGGGAAAGCGACATGATGGGCACGCGGCGTCGGAGAGCTATGCGGCTGATAGCGGCTTCCCTCGGCGTGGCTTGAGTGTGAGTGTCGGCGCGCCGACAAGAAAAAGCCCGCACGGGGGCGGGCTTTTGGGCCGACGATTTGGCCTCGCTGAGCAAGGTCCTCAAGGTGTGCACGGACCGTGTGTGTGCGTGCGGGTGTGACTAGTCACGTCGGGCGGCTGCGGGTGGTCTCGTCGGTCAGGCTCACCTTCCACACGCCCTGATCCAAGCCTAGCAGCTCATTTTCAAAATGCCAGGCGTCGGCGCCGTGCCTGTTCCTCAGTCGAACAGGGCATCGGCGACAAACGGGTTGGTGCGCCGCTCGAAGCCGAAGGTGGATTCCGGCCCGTGGCCCGGCACGAAGGTCACGTCATTTCCCAGCGGCCACAGCTTGCTGCGGATCGATTCGATCAACTGAGCATGGTTGCCGCGTGGGAAATCGGTGCGGCCTATCGAGCCCTGGAACAGCACATCGCCAACGAAGGCCACGCCCGAGGCGTGGTAGAACACCACGTGGCCGGGCGTATGGCCCGGACAGTGCAGCACCTGCATGGTCTCGTTGCCGAAGCTCACCGTGTCGCCGTCCACCAGCCAGCGGTCGGGCGTGAAGGCGGGCGCGACCGGAAAGCCGTAGCGCGCCGACTGCTGCGGCAAGGACGCGAGCCAGAACTCGTCTTCCGCTTCCGGACCCTCGATGGGAATGGCGAAGGCGTCGGCGAACACGCGCGCGCCGGCCGCATGATCGAGATGCGCGTGGGTGAGCAGCACCTTGTCGAGCACGATGCCTTCGGCCTTGACGCGCGCGGCAATGCGATCGAGATCGCCACCCGGGTCGATGACGGCGCCATGGCCGGTCACGCCGCACCACACCACCGAGCAGTTCTGTTGAAAGGGGGTGACCGGCACCGTGAAACGTTTCAATTCGGCAAGCACGCGCGCGACTCCTGCATGGACGTCGCGAGTCTAATGGCGCCGCGCATGGCGTACCAGCCCGGCGCCGCGCGCCACGCTGAACCCGCGCGCGCCGTGGTTTATAGTCGCTCATCGATCATCGCAAGGAGAACTCAACCATGACGCTCGAAGTCGGCAAGGCGCCACCGGCCTTCAGTCTGCCGGACGCCGCGGGCAACAAGCGTGCCCTCAAGGATTTCAAAGGGCAGGAAGTGATCCTCTACTTCTACCCCAAGGACGACACGCCGGGCTGCACCAAGGAAGCGTGCGGCTTCCGTGACGCATGGGCCACGCTCGAGCAGCGCGGCGTGGTGGTCATCGGCATATCGCCCGACAAGCCCGAGTCCCACCAGAAGTTCGCCGCCAAGTACCAGCTGCCCTTCATCCTGCTGTCGGACCCGGACAAATCGGTGATGACCAGTTACGGCGCCTTTGGCGAAAAGCTCATGTACGGCAAGAAGGTCGAAGGCGTGATTCGCTCGACGGTGTGGATAGGCGCCGACGGCAAGCTGCGCAAGCACTGGCCGCGCATCCAGAGCGCGGCCGACCATCCGGCCAAGGTGCTGGAGGCGCTGGCCGCCGAGCTGTGAGACCCGATGGTCCGATAGGCGGCCCCTATCGCTCCGCTTGAGACATTCAATTTCAAAAGGCCGGCGCGTGTCCCTAGAGTGCTCCCCATGGCGGGCCACCACGGTACGCGCGACGCGATGCCCCACGGGCGCGCCGCCGTCGGCCCACCCCCACATTGAATGAAAGTCGAGGAGACCATCATGTTCGAGAATAAAGAAGGCAGCCCTGTTCCCAACGTCGTGTTCCGCACCCGTCGCGGCCACGAGTGGGTGAATGTCAGCAGCGACGAGATTTTCAAAGGCCGCACGGTGGTGGTGTTTTCCCTGCCGGGCGCATTCACGCCGACCTGCTCGTCGTCCCATGTGCCGCGCTACAACCAGCTGGCGCGTGAATTCAAGAAGCACGGCGTGGACGAGATCGTGTGCGTATCGGTCAACGATGCCTTCGTCATGAACGAATGGCAGGAAGACCAGCAGGCCTGGAACATCCGCTTCCTGCCCGATGGCAACGGCGAGTTCACGGCCGGCATGGGCCTTCTGGTCGACAAGGAAGATCTCGGCTTCGGACGACGCTCGTGGCGCTACTCGATGCTGGTCAGGAACGGCATCGTCGAGAAGATGTTCATCGAGACCGAGAAGCCGGGCGACCCCTTCGACGTTTCCGATGCCGACACCATGCTGCACCACGTCGCGCCCAAGGCGGGCAAGCCGCTGGACGTCACGGTGTTCTCGCGCAAGGGCTGTCCGCACTGCGCGCGCGCCAAGCATGCGCTGGACACGGCCGACATCGCCTACGAGGAACTGGTGTTGAACAAGGACTACACCGATCGCAGCCTGCGCGCGGTGACGGGCCGCAACACCTTCCCGCAGATCTTCGTCAACGGCGAGCACGTCGGCGGCGCGGACGACCTCGAGGCCTGGCTGAAGAAGCCGCGCGCCGCTTGAGTGGTGGCGCCGGGAGCGGCACGCGGGCAGCCATGCCGGCGCCGCTCCCGGCGCGTCCTCCACGGCATTCCTTGACGCTCACGCGCGCGCGTCCCACTATCGGCTGCGGTAGCCGAGGGAGGGGAGCCCATGACCACCGAGCTTGTCGATGAGGTCGACCGCGAGCGCGGCTTTCATTGGCCCGCGCTGCGCGCGCTGGGTTTGAGCGCGCCGCTGCGCTGGGTCGATCGTGGTTTCCACGACATGCTGGCGGCGCCGTCCGCCAGCCTGTTCTACGGCTGCGTGCTGGCCGCGATGGGCTACCTGCTCACGCATTTCTACGGCGGCGCCGTGGGCCTCGCGCTGACCACCGGCTTTCTCCTGATCGGGCCGTTCCTGGCCGTTGGCCTCTACGATATCTCCCGCCAGGTCGAGCAGGGCAAGCGCGTGAGCCTCGCGCCGACCCTCACCGCGTGGCGCGACAACCTGCCCGCCATCGGTTTCTATGCCTTGATATTGATGCTGTCGCTGGCGGTGTGGATGCGCGTGTCGGTGGTGCTGATCGCGCTGTTCATTCCTGACGGTGTCGAGTCCGTGCACGACCTGATGGCTGCCCTGGTTCGCACGCCCGACGCCTGGGTGTTCGCGTTCGTCTATATCACGGTCGGCGCGGTGTTGGCCGCGTTCAGCTTCGCGAGCTCGGCCGTCGCCCTGCCGCTGCTGCGCGACCATGCCGGCGCCGATGCCATCTCCGCCATGATCGTCAGCTTCCAGGTCATACGGCGCAATCCCGGTCCGTTGCTGTTGTGGGCGGCGATCATCGTGGCCGCCACCGCCGCCGGCTTCATCACCTGGTTCCTCGGGCTGGTGGTGACCGTGCCCCTGATCGGGCACGCCACCTGGCACGCCTACCGCGAAGCGCTGGATTTCAGCGTCGCGGCGGCGGACTGAGCGCTCAGCGCCCGAAGGACGCGGTTACCACCTCGGTATCGAGGTATTCGGTCAACGCCACAATCTTGTCGCCGCGCCAGCGGTACACCCAGCAATAGACGTTGTTGTAGGTGCCGCCGCGGGTGGTCTTCGATTCGCCCCGACCCTGCACCGCCACGTAGTCGCCCTCGCCGATGACGTTGTCGACGGTGATGTGCAGGTGCCCGTCCAACAGGCCGCCCAGCGGACCGAGCAAGCGTTCGAGCACGTCGGCCTTGCCGTTGAAGGTGCCGGAAAACTTGGTGTTGCCGATGATGGTCCATTGCACGCCGTCGTCGAGCAGGCCGAGCAGCGTTTCGGGATTGCCGGCGCCGAGATCGCTGAATCCCTGGCGAATGGCCGCTTTGCGTTGTGCGCTGTCCATGAATCTCCCCTGCTGATGGTGATGCTTGAGCGACGCAGCATAGGAGATCCGCGCCCACCCCGGTAGCGGGCCGCGCGCGCTGCGCGGAAGCGCCGCCGTCACCACTCCGACAGGCGTTGCAGTTCGCGTGTCGACCAGCGTTGATTGTTGACCAGGGTGTCGCAGATGGCGCTCAGCAGCGCGATGGCGAGCGCCGGCTCGTCGCGTTTCAGGCGCGCGAACACCGCCACTGGCAACACCAGCAGGTCGGTCGGCGCGGCGGCCACCGCGTTGGCCGCGCGCGGGCCTTCCTTGAGCAGCGCCAGTTCGCCAAAGAAACTGCCGGCGCCGTAAATCGCCAGGCGCTTGTGATGATGGGCGGTGGTGCGCAGCAGGATCTCGACCTGGCCGCGCGTCACGAGGTAGAGCTCGTCACCGGTCTCGCCTTCACTGAACAGCACCGCGCCGCGTTCCAGGTGACGGGCTTCGAGATGGCCGACCAGCGATTCCACCTCGGCGTCGCTCAAGTAGCGTGCAATGGCGTTGTCGCGCAGCGCCACGGCGTCGTCGATGCGCGTGTGGTCATGGTGCAAGGCGTCGAGCAGCGCGTCTTCGGCGAACTCCAGCGCCTCGTCGCGGCCGTTGAAGGTCAGCACCGGCGCGTTGGAACGCTGGTCGCTGATCAAACGCAGGGTGTCGGCGAAATCCTCGCCGACGCCGGCTTCCTGGTGCAGTTCGCAGAACAGCAGCAGGCCGCCGTGCTCGTGCAGGCGGTTGGCAATCTGCTGCAGCAATTTGACCGCGGTGAGATCGATGTGGGTGACCTTGCGCAGGTGCAGGATCACCCAGTTCGGGCCCTTCAGGGCCGGCCCCACTTCATCGATGAGGCGATCGGTGGTGCCGAAGAACAGGTTGCCGCGCAGTTCGAACAGCACGATGCGTTCGCCGTGCTCGTCGAGCAGCGCGCGCTCGGCCTCGGGGCGCGCCTTGATCGAGCGTGTTTCGCGCGCGGTGGAACGGCGCGTCACCACCGGCTGCGCAATCTGTTCGCGAATGAACATGAGGATGGCGATGGCGACGCCGACGCCGACCGCCGCCACCAGGTTGTAGAACACCGTGATGATCGTCACCAGCACGGCAATCATGGCGTCCTGGCGGGTGCGGCCCTGGCGCGCCCAGGCCAGGATGTCGCGGTCGGCGACGTTGATCGCGACCGCGATGATGACGCCGGCCAGCGCGCCGATGGGCAGCACGCTGCCGAGGCTGCCGGCGCACGCGGTCAGGAACAGGAACAGCGCGCCGACCAGGCCGACCACCCAGCGCGCACCGCCGGACTTGACGGCGATGACGGTGGCGGCGGTGGTGCCCGAGCCGCCGATGCCGCCGACCAGCGCGCTCGCGATCATGCCCACGCCCTGGCCCATCAGCGCGCGCCGCGCGTCGTGCCGCAGACCGGTCACGGCGTCGGCGATGACCGCCGCGAGCAGGGTGTTGAGCGCCGACAGCACGGCGAGGGCCGCCGCGCCCGGCAGCATCACGGCGTAGGGCAGGGCGTCGAGTCCCGCCAAGGGCAGGCCGATGGCATCGCCTTGCAAGCCGACCAGCTTGCCGATCAGCCAGGCCGGCGGCGGGCTGCCGCCGTGCACGGCGGCCAGCCCATGGAAGGCCAAGGTGCCGAGCACCAGCCCGGCTATCGGCCCCGGCACGCGCGGCGCGAAGCGCGGCGTCAAGCGCATGACCAGGATAGTGATCAGCGCCGCCGCGGCCGGCAGCCAGCGCCAGCCCATCCACAGTTCGTCGACGCCGGCGCCGGTCACCGCCTTCCACTGCGACTTGATCATGAGGATGGACGAGCCGGTCATGAAACCGCTGATGACCGGTGACGGGATGTACTTGATGAGCTTGCCGCCGCCCGACAGGCCGATCACGAACTGCAGGGCGCCGGCCATCACCACCACCATGGCGAGACCCACCAGCAGCTGCGCGCCGCTCAAGCCGGCCGCCGACAGGGCGGTGAGGGCGCTGGTGAGCAGCACCAGGGCCGGGCCGGTGGGCGCGCTGATCACGCCCGGCGCGCCGCCTATCAAGCCGCTCACCAGGCACAGCGCGGCGGTGCTGATGAGGCCGGCGTAGGCGCCGGTGGCGGCATCGGCGCCGGCGATGGCGAACAGCGTGACGCCGAAGGCCATGGCCTGCGGCAAGAGGATGGCGGTCGCGGTCAGGGCGCCCAGCACATCGCCGCTGGTCGGCTTCACGCTCCCCGGAGTGTCCGCGCTCATGGCTGCCCTGCGTTGCTCACACCCGCAGTGTAAGCGCGCACCGACGGCACACGCTGATAAGAATCATGAACGCAGCATAGAGCTCAGCGCGCCAGCACCTGCTCGACCAGTCGCACCCAGTAGCTCGCGCCGATCGGAATGATGTCGTCGTTGAAGTCGAAGGTCGGACTGTGCAGCAGGCAGCCGCCGGTGCCGGGCCCGTTGCCGATGAAGGCATAGCAGCCGGGCTTGGCTTCGAGCATGTAGCCGAAATCCTCGGAGCCGGTCACCGGTTCGACCTCGGTGTTGACCGCTGCCATGCCGACCACCGCCTGCGCGGCGCGCGCCGCGATCTGCGTTTCGTTGGCGGAGTTGACGGTCGGCGGGAAGCGATGCTCGTACATCCACTCGAGGCGGCAGCCGTGCGCCGCGCACAGGCCATCGGCGATTTCGCGCATGCGCTTCTCGATGCCGGCGCGCACCTCCTGGCTGAAGCAGCGCACCGTGCCGCGCAGCACCACTGTCTCCGGCACCACGTTCCAGGCGTCGCCGGCATGGAACTGGGTGACGGTCAGTACCGCGGGGTCGATGGCCTTGACGTTGCGCGACATCACGGTCTGCCAGGCGCCGACCAACTGCGCGCCGACCACGATCGGGTCGATGGTGAGATGGGGCAGGGCGGCGTGACCACCCTGGCCGTGAATCTTCACTTCGAAGATGTCCATGGCCGCCATCGCCGCGCCGCTGCGCATCGCCATCTTGCCGACCTCGAGGCCCGGCCAGTTGTGCAGGCCGTACACCGCTTCCATGGGGAAGTCCTCGAACAGGCCATCGTCCATCATGGCCTTGGCGCCGGCCTCGCCTTCCTCGGCGGGCTGGAAGATGAAATGCACGATGCCGTCGAAATCGCGATGGGCGGCGAGATGCTCGGCCGCCGCCAGCAGCATGGCGGTGTGGCCGTCATGGCCGCAGGCGTGCATCACGCCCTGGTGCTGCGAGCGGTGCGCGAATTCGTTCATCTCGGCCAGTGGCAGCGCGTCCATGTCGGCGCGCAGGCCGATCGAGCGGTCGCTGTTGCCGGCCTTGATGGTGCCGACCACGCCGGTCTTGCCGAGGCCACGCACGATCGGAATACCGAAGGACTCGAGCTTGGCGGCCACCAGGTCGGCGGTGCGGTGCTCCTGGTAGGCCAGTTCCGGATGGGCATGGATTTCCCGGCGCCAGCTCGCGTGGGTGTCCTTGCGGGCGGTGATTTGCTCGACCAGTTTCATCGCGTTCTCTCCCCGTGTGACGGCCGGCCTTCAGGCCATGTACTGCTTGATGAATGCCGCCTGCGCGGCAATCAGGCGTGCGCCCTCCGGAATGATCTTCGACATCAGCATGAAGCCATGGAAGACGCCGCCGTAGCGCAGGTATTCGACCACCACGCCGGCGCCCTGCAGTTTGCCGGCATAGGCTTCACCTTCGTCGCGCAGCGGGTCGAACTCGGCGGTCGACACCAGCGCCGGCGGCAGGCCCTTGAGGTCCTTGGCATACAGCGGCGACAGGCGCGCGTCGCGCACATCGGCGTGATTGGCGTTGTAGTGCTGCCAGAACCACGCCATTTGCGGGCGACCGAGCAAGGGCGCATCGGCGTTTTCGCCGATCGAGGCCGAGGCCATGGCGGCATCCACCGCCGGATAGGTCAACACCTGCACGCGCAGCGCCGGGCCGCCGGCATCGCGCGCCATGATGGCAACGGCGGCGGCGAGGTTGC